>NZ_JBHUZJ010000009.1:0-172138 GCF_042667685.1 Streptomyces sp. NPDC057302
CCGCCGGGATGCCCGCGGACATCGGGGTGGTGCCGATGAACCAGTCGTCGACGGAGAAGAACGGATGGTCGCCGCAGATGGCCACCCGCGGGCGTCCGGTGGCGGCGCGGGCCAGGCGCACCGCGGCGGTGGTGGCGTCCGAGCCGTTCTTCGCGAACTTCACCATCTCGGCGGTCGGCACGGTGGCCAGGAAGCGCTCCGCGGCCTCGACCTCCACGACGGACGGCCGGACGAAGTTGCTGCCGCGGTCGATCTCCTGCCGCACGGCCTCCAGGACGCGCGGATGGGCGTGGCCGAGCGAGACCGACCGCAGGCCCGACCCATACTCGATGTAGCGGTTGCCGTCGACGTCCCACACGTGGGCACCGAGGCCGTGGCTGATGACCGGGGCCAGGTTCTCGGGGTACTGGTCGTCGCCCTTGGCGTAGGTGTGCGCGCCCCCGGGGATCATGGCGTGCAGCCGCTCGTTCGCCAGCCGCGACCGGGGCAGCAGGAACTCTTCGGTGTCCACGCTGACTTCAGCTCTCTTTCTGCTTCAGGGCTTCGGCGAGGCTCGGGGCCTCGCGGTCCCGCCGGGACATCGATGTGGCGGGCAGCGGCCAGGGGATGGCCAGCTCCGGGTCGTCGTAGGCGATCGTCACGTCCTCGGCCGGGTCGTGCGGGCGGTCGATCCGGTACGAGGTGTCGGCGGTCTCGGTCAGCGCCTGGAAGCCGTGCGCGCACCCCGCCGGGATGTACAAGGTCACCTGCGTCTCGCCGGACAGCTCGAAGGTGGCCACGTTGCGGTAGGTCGGTGAGTCCGTCCGCAGGTCCACGACGACGTCGAAGATCCTGCCGTACGAGCACCGCACCAGCTTGGCCTCGCCCGCGCCGGAGCGCAGGTGCAGGCCGCGCAGCACGCCCAGGACCGAGCGGGACAGGCTGTCCTGGATGAAGGCGTCCGGGTCGAGGCCCACCGAGCGGACCACGTCGGCGTCGAAGGTGCGGCAGAAGAAGCCGCGTTCGTCGGCGTACGGCGTCGGTTCGAAGAGGTACGCGCCGACGATCGCCGGGACTTCGGTCGCTTTCATGAGGTCTCCCGCGAGGCGTGGGCATGAGTGTCGGTGTCGGTGTCGGTGTCGGTGTGGTCGGGCGTCGGGAACAAGGCCGCTGTCAAAGCGGCGAACTGGTGCTCAAGGCGCCGAGTCGCGGCCACGTTCCGTTCGGTGAGGGTCTGTCGGACCTCCGCCGATTTCTGCTCCAGCTCCCGGAACTGTTCGAGCAGGCGGTCCGCGTCGACCTCGCGGGCCGGGTGGCAGTACGCGGCGAGACCCATCTGAGCCATGAGCGCGTCGCTCTTCGCCGCGTAGCTGAGCGCCAGCGTCGGCGTACCGACCTTCAGGGCGCAGATGAGGTTGTGGTAGCGGGTCGCCACGACCGTCTCGGCAGCCGCCATCTCCTTCATCAGGTCGGCGAGCGAGGCCGCTTCGGAGGCGGTGACCAGCGGCGAGTCCACCGCGTCGAGGATCGCCGCGACCACCGACCGGTCGACATCATCGCCGGTGAGCAGCCGGACCGGCCTGCCGTCCTCGACCAGCGCGCGGACGAAGCGGGTCGTCCCTTCGAGGTAGCGCCGGTGGATCTCCTCGGCATGGGCGCGGTCGTCGTCGCCCCCGTGGAAGGCCATGACGCCGACGCAGACCGGGCCCTGCGGACTCGGAACAGGCCCCGCGGGCGCGCTCGTCGGCAGGGAGAAGGCGAGGTCCGGGTAGACCTCGTCGCGCGCGGTGTCCACGCCCATCGCCCGCATCGCGTCGCGGGACAGGGAGTCCCGGTACGAGCGGTACGTGGCGAGCCGCGCCGACCAGCGCACCAGGGCCCGCGTCGGCCGGCTGCCGATCGCGGCGGCGCCGACGCTGACCAGGGCGACCCGGGTACGGAACAGCCTGCCGGAGGCGCAGAGCAGGAACAGCGAGTACGGGAAGCCCCACGGCCGCAGCGGCAGCGTGGCCTCCAGGACACCCATGCCCGGCACGATCACCACGTCGTGCCGCCGCACCCAGGCGGCGGTGCGGAAGACGTCGACGAGTTTGCCCGTGCCCTTCGCCGCGATCGTGCTCCCGCGCGAGGCCGTCCGGTACTCCCCGCGGTACCAGTGCAGCCGCGTCGCGGGGATCCGGTACCGGGCCGCGACGACCTCGGGCCCGCCGCACAGCGCGTCCACCACCGCGTCGGGATGCTCGGCACCGAGGTACCCGAGCACCGCTTCGAGCGAACCGTCGTTGCCCAGGTTGCCCGAGCCGAGCAGGCCGAACACCCCTACACGCACAGGAGTTTGATCCGCCGACGTCATGCCTGTCGCCCCTCACGCCCGGCGACGAGCGCGTCGACGGAGACGGTGAGGCCGCCCGGGTCGACCGGGGCGCGGTCCTCGACCCGCTCGCCGGCGCCGGGCCGGACCCGGCTGGTCATCCACGCGAGCAGGTGGCGGTGGCACGCGCGCCGGTCGGCCGCGGACAGCGGTGCCCGCTGGATCGCCGAGGCGAAGCCCAGGACGTACTCGGCCAGCAGCCGGGGCGTCGGGTGCAGCGGGCCTGCCCGGCGCGGGTCCAGGTTGACGCACCGGGAGCGCTTGGAAGGGTTCGCGCGCTCGGCGCGGGTGGGGTGGTCGCGGCGGAAGTAGAGCAGCTCCGGCACCTGGTGGAAGGGCCCGTGCAGGGTGATCTCGGCGACGAACGTGCGGTCCGCGTGGTGGTAGCTGTCGTGCGGCTTCACCCGGCGCAGCACGTCGGCCCGCATCACCCCGTAGAAGTCGTCGCCGCCGGGCTCGAAGAGCAGACTGCGGAAACGCTCGGGGGCGCGCGGTGAGTCGGTGGCGAGCCCGTACGCGTACGGCACCTTCACCTTGCCCTCGCCGTCGATGACCGCCTGGCCGCTGTGCGCGAGGATCACGTCCGGCCGCTCGTCGAGCGCCTGCACGCAGCGCAGCAGCAGGTCCCGGGCGTACAGGTCGTCGTGCGACGCCCACTTGAACAGCTCGCCGCGGCACTCGGTGAACACGTAGTTGTGGTTCGGCGCGGCGCCGATGTTCCTGGCCAGCCGGATGTACCGGATGCGCGTGTCACGGGCGGCGTACTCGCGGCAGATGTCCTGGGTCTTGTCGGCCGATGCGTTGTCGGAGATGACCAGCTCGAAGTCCTCGTAGGTCTGGCCGAGCAGGGCGTCGAGCGCCTCGGCCAGATACTCCTCGCCGTTGTAGACGGGCAGGCCGATGCTCAGCCGGGGATGGGCGGTCATGTCGTCCTCACTTCGGGGATGGTGTTCTGGTGGGGCTCGCGCAGGGCGGACCGCAGTTGCAGCCACCACACGGCCGAGCCGCAGGCGGTCGCGGCGGCGACGCCCCAGGCCGAGCCGACGGTGCCGCCCACGACCGCCCCGCCGAGCCCGCCGCTGACGTAGCAGGCGGAGGCGAACAGCTGGCAGCGCAGGCTGCGCCGGGCCGCGGCCAGCGCGCGAAGCCCGGCTGCCGCGCCGGTGCCGATGCCCGCGCACGCGACGCCGAGCGCGGCGGGCAGGATGAGCTCGGACGCGGAGCTCCAGACGTCGCCGAGCACGAGCTCGCCGGCCCGGTCCGGCATCAGCAGCAGCGCCGCGCCCCAGAGCAGCGCGGCGGCGGCCTGCCCGCCGCCCAGCACGAGGCAGAACGCGCCGAGCCGGTGCGGGGCCTGCCGCAGCACCCGCGCCGCCTCCGCCACGGTGACCAGCGAGAGACCCATCAGCACGGCGAGGAACGGGCCGAGCAGCAGTTCCGCGCCACGGACCGCGCCCACCGCGCCGACCCCGACGATCGCGCCGAGCCCGTACGCCCGCAGCTGGCTCGCGCCGCTGAGGCTGACGTTCTCCACCAGGTACCGGTATCCGAGATCGCGCTGCTCGCGGAGCCACCCGCGCGCCCGGGTCACCCGTGGCCGGATACCGGACTGGAAGCAGCCGAACACCGCGGCCACCGCCGCGGACGCGCCCCAGGCGAGCACGAAGGCGCCCACGCTGCCCACGCGGGCCGCCACGACCATGGCGGGGACGAGCGCGACGCCCCACACCAGGTCGTTGGCGAACGCCTTCTGTCCGTTGCCCGCGGCGAAGAACGCGAACCGCCAGGCGTCTTGCAGGAGCAGCGCGGGCAGCGCGAGGCCGAGGCAGGCGAACGCGGGTCCCACGGAGCCGCCGAGGGCGAGGCCGACCAGCAGGCACACCGCGCCGAGGGCGGCGCCGACGCCCAGCGCGGCGCCCGAAGCGCGAGCCGCCGCCGTACGCCAGGACGCCTCCGGCACGCCGCTGAAGCGCACCACGAGGGGGTCGGTGGCGAGGCCGCGGGCTACGTTGAGCACCACGCCGTAGGTCAGCCAGGCCAGGCTGAACACGCCGAACGCGGTCACGCCCAGCGAGCGGGCCACGTAGATCCCCACCGCGAAGTTGGTCATGCTGGAGGCCGCCTGGTCGGCGAGCCCCCAGGACAACCGGCCGACGATGGCCCGCCTGGCGGTCCGCTTCTGACTCTCGGCGCTCATCGGCGTCACGCCTTGATCAGCCCGGCGCCGTGCAGGGCGTCGGCCGCGGCGGCCACGGCGTCGAACGGCAGCCCGGCCCGCCCGGCTACGTCCAGCAGACTGTGCTCGCCGTCGGAGAGGCTGAGCACCCAGAGCATGGCCATCTGGGCCTGCTTGGTGTCGCTGCGGCCGCCGAGCGCGTCGTACAGTCCGCGCCGGCCGAGCTGTGGTTCGCCGTAGGGGCTGAGGTTGACGTAACTCCGGTTGCGGTCGAGGACGTCGAACGCCTCCCGGCAGACGGCGAGCGTGTCCGTCATCGCCTCCGGGGTGACGAAGTCCGGGTTGTCCGCCGAGGTGTGGTACTCGGGGTATCCGGCGTACGGGGTCCTGCTGAGCGAGCCCACGCCGAGGTTGAACCCGGGGGAGCAGTACTGCCGCTCGTCGTAGCCGTACGGAGTGAACTCGGTGACGTGGTGCGGGCGTTCGGACGCGGCAAGGACGTGCTGCATCACCCGGTCGATCTCCGCGTCGCCGCGCCTGCTCTGTTTGTACGTCAGCTGCCCCCGGTCACCGGCGCAGGCCAGTACGAGCCCGTGCTTGACCTGGTCGATCCGCTCCGCGTTGCGGGCCAGCCAGGTGATCGCCCCGACAGTGCCCGGCGCGAAGATGAACCGGTAGGTGTAGTACGGCGTCTGCTCGGCCAGCGCCCTGGCCAGGTACGTCGCCACCGCGATGCCCGCCAGGTTGTCGTTGGCGAGCGAGGGGTGGCAGACGTGGCAGGAGACGATCACCTCGTCGGACACCTGCCCCGGGACCACGTGCTCGGCGTACGTGAGGTGGCCGTCGGCGAGCGTGGAGTCGACGCGCACCTCGTACTCGCCGTCCGGCAGCGCGTCCAAGGTCTCCTGGGCCAGGCAGAAACCCCACTCCGGCTTGTAGTAACTGGTGCGGTAGGGCACCCAACTCGGCTGGTCCGGCAGCGTGTGCAGGTGTGCGCGCAGCTCGGCCAGCGGCATGGTCGCCGACACCGGCACGCTGTAGCCGAGCACGTGCAGGCTGGAGGCGGCGAAGTCGACGACGCGGTTGCCCGCGCTGTCGGCCACGTACGCGTCCCGGATGTTCCACTCCTGCGGCACCGTCCAGTCGAGCACCTGCGTCCCGGTCGGCACCTCGTGCACCTGCAGCGGAATGTACTCGCCGACGATCTCCAGGGTGGCGCGCACGCCGTCGCCGGTGATGCTGCGGCACAGCGGGTACAGCCGCTCCACCAGCGCGTGCATCTCCTCCCCGGCCGAGGTCATCGGCGCCACCGCAGGGTTTCGTCGACGGCGCCGGCCTCGGACGCCGCGCGCAGCACGGCGAGGCGGGTGAAGCGCCGCTCGAAGTCCTCCCGGGTCAGCCCGAACGTGCGGTAGGCGTCGGCGAGTTCGAGTGCGCCCTGCTTCACCGTCCACTCGCATTCGAAGCCGGGGATCGCGGCGCGGAACCGGGAGAAGTCCACGCGGTAGGAGCGCGGATCGGCGCCGGTCTCGCCGGTGATGACCACCTTCGAGCCGGACACCGCCTCGGCGACCTGCTCGGCGATCTCGGCGACCGTGACGTTGTTCGTCTCGCTGCCGATGTTGAATGCCCGGTCGTGCACGGCCTCTTGAGGCGCGGTCAGCGCGACCGTGAAAGCCCGCGCGATGTCGAGGGCGTGCACCAGCGGGCGCCACGGGGTGCCGTCGGAGAGCACCAATACCTCGCCGGACAGGAGCGCGTGGCCCACCAGGTTGTTGAGCACGATGTCGGCGCGCAGCCGGGGCGAGTAGCCGAACGCGGTGGCGTTGCGCATGAACACCGGGCTGAAGTCCCCGTCGGCCAGCGCGTGCAGCTCGTCCTCCACCCGCACCTTGGACTCCGCGTACGGCGTCACCGGGCGCAGCGGGGCGTCCTCGGTCACCAGGTCGTCACCGCCCGCGGCGCCGTAGACGGAGCAGGTTGACGCGTACAGGAAGCGCCGCACCCCCGCCTCACGGGCCAGCCGGGCGAGCCGTACGGAGGCGTGGTGGTTGATGTCGTAGGTCAGGTCCGGCGCGAGCGATCCCAGCGGGTCGTTCGAGAGTGCGGCCAGGTGGATCACGGCCTCCACCCCGCTCACGTGCTCGGCCGTGACGTCGCGCAGGTCCACCTGGTGCCCCGGCGGGTCCGCGGGCCGCGGGCCAAGGACGCTGTCCGCGAACAGGCCGGCGTCGAGACCGACGACCTCGTGCCCGGCGGCCTTGAGGACAGGGACCATCACGGTGCCCAGATAGCCCTGGTGTCCGGTAAGCAGTACGCGCAAGGTTCATTCCCCCAGATCGAGAGTGAGTTTGGTGACGGCGAACGCCTCGGCGTAGCGCGCGTGGCATTCGATGCCCCGGATCCGTGCGAGGCCGAGGAAGGCCTCCCGGTCGTACCAGGGCCGGTGCCGCTGCGAGGGGTAGTGCTCTTGCAGCAGCCGCACCTTCTGTTCGGCGATCTCCGGCGTCAGCGGCTGGTAGGCCGCCGGACGGCCGAGATCGCCGTCCCACTTGACGATCTCGTAGCCGAGTACGAGATGGTCGCGGAAGGCGGTGGGGATCAGCTGCGCCAGGCCGCGGTGGTCCTGGTGCGCGTCATCGGTGCGCGGGGCCAGGATCAGCTCCGGATCGGTCTCCCCGCGCAGTTCCTCGACCGCGGCCTTGGCCTCCTCCCAGTGCACGGGCATCCGGCCGTCCGGCAGCTTGAGCACCGTAAGGCGCAGGTCGGCCCCCGGGCAGAAGGCGGCGAGCGCGGCCCGCTCCTCCTGCTCGCGCTCGCTGCCGCCGCCGGAGAGCACCAGGGCGTCCACGCGCAGACCCGGCCGCGCCAGGCACATCGCGAGGAGCGTGCCGCCCGCGCCGATGGCGATGTCGTCGCAGTGCGCGCCCACCGCCACGACCCGGCCCACAGGACCGGCACCGAGCCGGATCACGCGCCCACCCCGGCGCTGTCCCGCTCCCACACGGCCCACGGGCGATCGCCCCGGGCGTAGGCCTCGTCGAGAGCGGCCCGTTCCTTCACGGTGTCGGTCGGCTTCCAGAAACCGCGGTGCTGGTGCGCCACCAGGCGGCTCTGCTTGGCCAGTTGGGCGCAGCCGTCGGCGACCAGGTCGCCGTTCTCCGGTATGTGGTCGAAGACTTCCTGGCGGAGCACGAAGTACCCGCCGTTCTCCCACATCGGCAGTTCGCTCACCGGGGTGATGCCCCCCACGAGACCGTCCTCGCCGAGCTCCACGCAGTGGAACGAGGACTGCGGCGGCACCACCATCATCGACGCACCGGCGTCACGCAGGGTGAACCGGTCGATCATCTCCGGCAGCGGCGCGTCGGTGAGCACGTCGGCGTAGTTGGCGAGGAACATCTCGTCGCCGTCCAGGTGGTGGCGCACCCGGCGAAGGCGCTCCCCGATCGGCGACTCGATGCCGGTCTGCGCGAACGTGATCGTCCAGTCCGATATGTCGGTGGACAGCAACTCGGTCCGCCCGCCCCGCAGGACGAAGTCGTTGGACGTCGTCTCCTCGTAGTTGAGGAAGAAGTTCTTGATGTGGTGGGCGCCGTAGCCCAGGCACAGGATGAACTCCGTGTGCCCGAAGTGCGCGTAGTAGCGCATGACATGCCAGATCAGTGGCCGCGGGCCGACCATCGCCATCGGCTTGGGCACGTCGTCGGCGGCGCCGCTGCGCATCCGCATCCCGTAACCGCCGCAGAACAGTACGACCTTCATGACTTGACCTCGACAATGCTCAGTTCCGGGATCGGGAAGACGAGACGGCCGCCCCAGTCGTGCACGAAGGACAGCTGCTCGACCAGTTCCTCCCGCAGGTTCCACGGGAGGACGAGCACGTAGTCCGGCCGGTCGGCGGCTATCTGCTCGGGCGGCAGGATCGGGATGCGGGTGCCCGGGGTGAACCTGCCGTGCTTGTAGGGGTTGCGGTCGACCGTGTACGCGAGCAGGTCGGGCCGGATGCCGCAGTGGTTGAGCAGGGTGTTGCCCTTGCCGGGAGCGCCGTAGCCGACGACCGTCTCACCGCGCTCGGCGGCCTCGATGAGGAACTTCAGGAGGTCCCGGCGCACCTTGGCCACCCGAGCGGAGAACTCGGCGTACCCGGACAGCTCCTGGAGCCCCGCGGCCTTCTCCCGGTCGAGGACCTCGGCCACCCGCCGGGACGGCTCGCCCGCCGCCTCCGTCGGCCGGGCCCACAGCCGGATGGAGCCGCCGTGCGTGGGCAGCAGCTCGACGTCCACGAGCGCGAGTCCGCCGCTCGCCAGGGCCCGGATCGCGGAAGCGACCGTGTAGTACTGGAAGTGCTCGTGGTAGATCGTGTCGTACTGGTTCTCCTCGATCAGGGTCAGCAGGTGCTGCACCTCGATGGAGACCCAGCCGTCGTCGGCGACCAGGGCGCGCAGACCCTGGGTGAACCCGACCACGTCGGGGATGTGCGCGTACACGTTGTTGGCCACGACCAGGTCCGCCGGGCCGTGCTCGGCGCGGACGGCCGCGCCGGTCTCCGGGCTCAGGAACTCGGTGACCGTGGGCACACCCGCTTCCCGTGCCGCCGCGCCGACGTTCACCGAAGGCTCGACGCCCAGGCAGCGGATCCCCCGGTCCACCACGTGCTTGAGCAGGTACCCGTCGTTGCTCGCGACCTCGACCACGAAGGCGTCGGGACCCAGGCCCACCCGCTCCGCCGCGTCGGCGACGAACGTGCGCGCGTGCTCCACCCAGGAGGTGGAGAAGGAGGAGAAGTACGCGTACTCGCTGAACGTCTCCTCCGGCGTGATCAGCGGAGGTATCTGCGCCAGCCAGCAGTCGGTGCAGACCCGCAGGTGCAGCGGGTACGCGGGCTCGGGCCTGTCCAGTTGGTCCTCGGCGAGAAAGCTCTCGCACGGCGGGGTCGCCCCCAGGTCGACGACGCTCCCCATCGCCGCCGAGCCGCACAGTCGGCATCGTGTCATCTACTGCCCCCATCCCTGCCCGCGCGGGTGTCCCCGTCGCGAGCCAGTGTCGACCGACCCGCGATCGCGGTGCGGTACCCCTCCACCAGGCGCTCCAAGCCGACGGCGGGGCTGAACCCCTGCTCGTACCGGCGTCGGGCCGCCTGGCCCATCTCCCCGCCCAGGGCCGGGTCGGTCGCGATCCGGCGTATGCGGGACGCGAGCGACGCGGCCTCGCCCGGCCGGTGCAGCAGCCCGGTCACCTCGTCTTCGACGAGCTCGACGAAGGCGCCATGACCGGCGGCGACGGCCGGGACCCCCGCCGCCATCGCCTCCACGACCACCAGGCCGAACGCCTCCAGCCACGTCGAGGGAGCCACCACGGCCACCGATCGCGCGATCGCCTGCCGGCACTGGGCCGTGTCGTACAGACCGACGTAGCGCACGTCGTCCCGGCCCGCCGCCCAGGCGGTCACCTCTTGCTCCAGCGGCCCCGCGCCGGCGATGACGAGCGGTACGCCCACACCGCCGTCCGCGGCGAGTTCGTCCCACGCGGCCATGAGCAGCCGTACGCCCTTGGCCTCGGCAAGGCGGCCGAGATAGAGCAGATGCTCGCCGGCGCCCGATCGGCGGGCGTCCGGTTCGGGCACGAAGTTGTGCTTCACCGCGAGACGCTCGGCCGGCATGCCGGCCCGCACCAGGACGTCGCGCTGCGCCGCGGAGATGCAGAAGAACCGCTCCACGCCGGACCACCACCGCCGCCGGTTGACCGACAGGCTGACCGCGAGCGGCACCGTCGCGAGACGGGAGTTTCGGTAGCAGCCGTGCCGGACGGCGGGCAGTGGCGTCGAGCCGACGCACTCGGTGCACGGCAGGCCGTCGCGCTGGAGCGTGCCGGGCGGGCAGACCTGGGTGTAGTTGTGCAGCGTGGCGACGGCGGGCACACCGGCGTCGGCGCAGGCGGCGATCACTGAGGGCGACAGGAGCGGGAAGACGTTGTGGATGTGCACCACGTCGGGGCGCGAGGTGATGAGCCGGGTGGCGAGCTCCGAGCGGACCGCCGGGTTCCACGGCACGAGGAGCGGCAGCGCCGCCTTGCCGACGAGGGACCGGGCGCCGATGTCGTCGCTGCGCCGCTCGAAGACCTCGACCCGGTGGCCGGCCGCGCGCAGCAGCTCGGTCTCCTGGTCGACGACCTTGTTCTCCCCGCTCGGCTGCGCGGAGTTGTAGCGGTTGTGCACCACGAGTATGTGCATGGTCAGGTCATCTCCCGGTCTCGGGCCCATCGCGGGATACGTCGTCGGGGGACTGCGGGCGCCGGGAGGGGCGCGGTGGCCGCGGGCGCCGCCAGCAGCGTGGCGGCCACGGCCAGATGCAGCAGATACGGGGATGCGTCGCCGAGGCCCGCCTCGGTGTACGAGGCGATCGCGCAGTAGCTGATCAGGAAGATCGCGCAGGCCCTCGCGAGGGACGGCGGACGCAGCAGCGCGACGCCGCCGAGCACGACGAAGACCGCCGCCACCAGGGCGATGCCGATCCAGCCCTGCTCGTGGTAGACGGCCAGCCAGCTGTTGTCGATCGGCAGGCCGCCGAACGACTTGTCGCCCAGGCCCATGCCGAACAGCTGCTCCGAGGTCGTCCGGGGGGCCGCGAGCAGGGCGTCCCAGACCTTGGCCCGGCCGGTGAGGCTGGACAGACCCTCCTGGCTCTGTCCGCGCAGGAACCACACCTGCAGCGCGGAGGCGAACCCCACCCCGGCCACCACGGCGATCACCACCGCCCAGGTGAAGAACCTGCGGGCGGCGGCGCTCGTCAGCAGGAGCGAGCCGACCGCCAGCGTCAGCCCGATGAACAGGCCGAGCGTGGCCGTACGGGTATGGGTCAGCGCGAGCAGGATGAGCGAGGGCACGATGACCGCCACCGCGCTCGCCTTGTCCGTCCGGCGGCCGAGGACGAGCAGCACGGTGAGCCCGATGATCACCGCGGCGTACTGCCCGATCTGCGGCGGGGTGAGCGGCCACAACGCGCCGACGAGCCGCCCGCCGTAGAGCTCGGGCAGGGCCGTGCCCGGCGAGATGACCAGGCCGGCGGCCACCGACCCGAGCACCGCGAAGTACATCCGGATGTGGTGCCGGACGAACGTCATGCCGCCGTCCCACCAGCGGCTGAGCAGCCACAGCGTGCCGACGAAGAGAGCGAGGCGCGAGCACCGGAACAGCGCGCCGAGCCCCGACTCCAGGTGCACGCTGGAGATCACGCTCGGCACGATCAGGAGGGTGAGCAGGAGCACGAAGGCGTTGGGCCGGATGCGCAGCCGGAGATTGACCGCGAGCGCCAGCGCGAACGCGGCGACCAGCGCGCCCATGGTGATCATCTGGATGAGGGAGCGGGGCAGCGGAACGATGGTCACCGCCCCGGCGGAGCCGAGCGTGTTGAGGATCAGCAGCCCCCAGATCACGCCGACGGTCTTCGGCGTGCCACCGCGCGTCAGGTCCTGGCTCATCTCAATCACCGGCCCGTGGGCGGGAGGTGCTGCCCTTGTCCTGCTCGTAGGGCGTGCTCTGCCACTGCCCGAAGTCGAGGACCTTGCTCGGGTCGTGGGCGACGAACTTCCACTGCCCGACGTAGACGTTGTCGTGCCAGCGGTTGTGCTGCTTGCGGGTGATCGCCTCGGCCACCCGCTCGCCCATGTACGGCGACCAGTCCGGATAGGTGCCGTAGTTGGCGAGCAGCGCCATCCGGTCGCACTTCGCCGTGCACTTGACGACGGACTTGTCCAGCACGAAGCGGTTGGTGTGGATGTCCACCCGCTGGGTCTTCCACCGGCAGTCGGAGTAGAGCGGCGCCTTCTTGATCGCGGGCCGCGCGCAGCGGTCGGTCTTCTTCACCAGCAGCGTGCAGTCACCGGACGAGGTGTTGGCCGGGCTGTTGCAGAACCGGTCGGCGTTCTCCCACAGGGTGATCCCCGACCAGTTGTTCTCCAGCAGGTTCTGGTAGACCTCGATCTTGTCCGTGCGGGCCCGGACCCGTGGTTCGCCCCCGGACTCGGACAAGTAGATGGTGCCGAACGGGAAGTTGTCGCCCCGGTCGGCGTACCTGCGGCCCTCGACCCAGTTGTTCCGCCGGACGGTGTTCTTCCGGACGACCGCGTTGTAGCTGGTCTCGTAGATCAGCGCGGCGCCGTCATTGGCTTCGAGGACGTTGCCCTCGATGCGGAAGTCGTTGTTGTTGGTGTCCGCCCACAACCCGGTCCCGCGGTTGTCGTGCACCCAGTTGCCGCGCACGTCGGCGCCGTTGACGGCCCAGAACTTGATGCCTCCGGTGCAGCCGCAGCCCTTGCGCCGCCGCTCCCAGTCGCCGGTGTTGTTGCCCACGATCTCGTTGCCCTCGACCACCAGGCCGCTGATCCGGCCGTGGGCCTTGTACGCGTTCATGCCGTACTGGCCGTTGTCGCGCAGGCAGCTCGCGCGGACCCGCTGGCGGGCACCGGCCATCAGGCCCGCGCCGGAGTTCTTCTGGATCGTCGCGTGCTCGATCACCCAGCCGTCGGCCGAGTCGTGGTTGACCACGCCTTCGTCCGGCGGCGCCACGAAACGCTGCACGGTCAGGTAGCGGATGGTGACGTCGTCGGCCGTACCGCCGAACGCGTACCGGTTGGTCTTCCGGCCGTCGAGGACCGCGCCCGGCGCGCCGAGATAGCGGTTCCCCTTCTTGGGGATGATCTGGGCGTAGCGGTCCGGATCGAGCCTGTGCTTGCCCGGCCGAAGCCAGAACGTGGTTTTCGGCGGGTTGCTCTTGGTCTTCGCGGCCAGGTCGCCGACCTTCGCGGGGTCGACCGTCACCGCGCCCTTGGGCGCCTTAGTGGGACCGGCCGCGGGGTCGGCGCACACCCGGGCCACGGACCGGGCCCCGGAGGTGGACGGCGAGACGGTCGGCTCCGCCTCGGCGCCCGGCGTGCTCTCGCAGCCGGTCGCCAGGAGGGCCAGCGCCGCCGCCGGTATCACCCAGTTTCGCCACTTCATCCGCACGTCCCCCTAGCCGCGAAACCTGAGCACGGTGGTGAACCCCTGCGCGCCGTCGGCGAATCCGGTGCCGATCAGCGTGGTGCTGGGTTCCTTGCGCCCGAAGCCGGGGGAGTACCAGCCGAGCGGCGGATCGCTCTCGCCGCGGTGCGCCCGCCAGTTCAGCTGCCCGGGCAGGTCGAGCACCGCCGAGCGGTCCTCGCCGTCCCGGGTCCAGGTGAGCTCGGCCCGGTTGCCGGCCAGGTCCGCGGTGATCGCGGGACCGAGGTGGAACGCGAGCCGCGCGGCCCGGCGCGGCCCGCGCACCTCGTCCGTCACGCGCAACTCACGGCTCTCGGCGGCCAGTTCCACCACACGGCGGTGCACCCCGCCGTCATCGCGCCGGTAGCCGTCGTGCTCGGCGCGCCAGCGGGCCGTCCCCCCTGCGGAGGCGTCGGACGTGCCCGCGGCCAGGACGCGGGTGTGCGCCTGGCGGGTCCACAGGAACGGGCCGCCGGACACCGACTGGTCGACGCCGTCCAGTTGCAGGGTGTTGTGGCCGAGGGTCGAGCGGAAGTACTGCCGCCACTCGGGCTGCCCGTGGTAGCAGAACGTCCCCGGGTCGGCGAGCACGTCGACCCCGTCGTGGCGGACCTCCACGGACAGCGCGTCCGCGTGGGCATGCGCGGCGATGGACAGGAAGCCGTGCGGGCCACCGTCGCAGCGGCACCAGATCTCCCCCGGACCGCGCAGGATGGTCATCCCCGCGTCGGCGAAGTGGGCCGGCCTGCTCGCCGGGCGGGTCACGGCCGGTGCCTTGCCACCCTTCGCGTACGGCTGGAGGAGCGCGGCGAGGAGCGGGGTGCGCACATCGGTGCCGGTCACCTCCGGCCACCAGGCGAGGCGCCCGAACACGGCGTCCCCGGTGCTCAGGAGCGAGCCCCAGCGGTCGGTGCCCGCGCCGTCCACGACCAGGCCGTGCCCGTCGTCGGCGTCCCCCTGGCGCGGCGGACGGAGCCGGTTGTCCACCACGGCCGCGAGGGCGTCGGTCATCCGCAGCAGCACGAGGCGGACGGTCGAGGGGACCGGTACGCCCGCGGCATCGGCCTCGGCCACCGCGGCCAGGCCGAGCTCAAGGACGAGTCCGTGGTACTCGGTGGCCAGCTCGCGGTTGAGCCCGGAGCCGAAGGTGTTGCTCTTCAGGTGCCGTTCCAGCGACCGCAGCGCCGCGTCGCGCCAGCGCTCCGATGAGGGGAACCAGCCGAACGCGCAGGCCGCGGCGAACTGCCCGGCGGCCTCGGCGATGATGTGGTTGTTCGCCGATGACCCCCGGCTGGGGAAGGCGGCGAGCCAGCGCTGGTGGTGCCAGATCTGCTGACGCGCCACCGGGTTGTCCTCGAACAGGGCGGTCGCGCCAGGCCAGCCGTCGAGCAGCCGGCGGATCCACACCCAGGACAGCAGCCGGATCCCCAGCTCGATGCCGCTGGTCCAGTGCACCGCGCGCAGCGGCGGGTTGGCCGCCCACCACGAGCGCAGGTGCGCGGCCACCCGCTCGGCGTACCGCTCGTCCCCGCTGACCGCGTAGGCGGCGGCGAGCACGGTGAGGTACTGGTGGCGGGAGAGCTCCCAGATCTGCTTGATGTCCCCTACCGCCTCCTCGTCGCGGTAGGGCACGTCGAACGCGTAGCCCGACGGAGCCCGGCGCCCGGTCTTCGGGTCGTACCACCAGTCCGGGTCGGCCAGGTCGTCGCGGGCCACCCCGAAGTACTCGGCGTGCCCGTCCATCAGCCGGTCCGCGTCGGCGACCAGACGCTTCGCCGCGTCCGGCGCCACCGCGGCGATCGCCCCGGCGGGCAGGACCGCGGTGAACCGGGCGCCGCTGACGCTCGGGCAGTCGGGCGGCGCGGACGACCGCCACCGGCGCCTGCGCACCGCGTCGCCCACCCGGCCGCCGACCTCCCGCGGTCCCATCCGGGACAACCGCCGCAGGTACCAGGCCGCGCTCATGGTCATCGCGCCTCCGCCAACGTCACCGGCGCGCCGCCGACCAGGCTGGCCTGCACGGCCAGGGTGGCCGCCGTCGTGGCGACCAGCGACTCCAGGGGAACCGGCATCGGCCCGCCGGTCCGCACGGCCCTGACGAACGCGGCCAGCTCGGCGTTCTGCCCCTTGTCCCGGGCCTTCGGCAGCCGCGAACTGATCCACCGCTTGCGGCCGTACACCGAGGCGCGCACGAAGTCGTCGAGCCGCAGCGCGTGGCCGTCCGTGACCAGGTCCAGCGTCTCCTTGGGGAAGCCGGCCGGTCCCGAGGTGACATAGCTGATGGTGGCGGTGGACCCGTCCGGGTAGCGCAGCACGACCTGGAGGTCCTCGTTGCCGGACGCGGCGATCGCGTACACCGAGACCGGGTCGGCCCCGAGCAGCCAGCTCGCCGTGTCGATGAAGTGCCCGCCCTCACCGGCGAACCGCGACCCCTGGGTGTCCTGCTGGAGGTACCAACTGCCGTGCTGGAGGCGGCCCGCGTTGACCAGGTAGCGGAGGTTCGCCGGACCGGTCCGTGTGCCGAGCCGCTTCTTGGCCTCCTGGAGCAGCGGTGCGAACCGGCGGTTGAAGCCCACCTGCAGCCGGTCGTTGCCCGACTCCTCCACCGTGGTGAGCACGCCGGCCAGCTCGTCCTCGGTGAGGGCCAGGGGCTTCTCCACGAACACGGCCTTGCCGGCGAGCAGCGCTCTTCGGGTCAGGTCGGCGTGCGAGCTGTGCCGGGTGACCACGAACACCGCGTCGATGGACTTGTCGCCGAGCACGGCGTCGAGGTCGGTGGTGGCCTCGGTGAAGCCGAACTTCCGCTTCGCGTTGGCCGCGGAGAGCGCCGTCGTGGTGACGACCGTGGACAACTCGACGCCGTCGCGCTGTGCCAGGTGTGGCAGCAGCATCGACGTCGCGTAGTTCCCCGCGCCGACGAACGCGAGGCGCACCGGCGTCTTGGGGGACCGGGCCGAGGCGACCGCCCCACCGTTGCGACGCACGGCGGGCACGGTCAGCTCCGGGGCCTTCGCCGACGTCTCCGTCTCGGCCGCCTGCTCCGGGTAGCGGAACAGGACGGCCACGGCCTTCAGTTCGCCGTCCTTCAGGCTCTGGTACGTCTCGACGGCGTCATCGAAGTCGGCTATGTGGGAGATCAGCGGCTCCACGTCGACGCGGCGACGGGCGACGAGATCGAGGAAGCACGCCAGGTTGCGGCGCTCGGTCCAGCGCACATAGCCGATCGGGTAGTCCCGGCCCTCGAGTTCGTACGACGGGTCGTAGCGACCGGGGCCGTACGAGCGGGAGAACCGGACGTCCAGCTCCTTCTCGTAGTACGCGTTCCACGGCAGATCCAGGCTGCACTTGCCGATGTCGACGACCCGGCCGCGGTCCCTGCTCAGCCGGGCGGCCAGCTCGACGGGCTGATTGCTGTCGCCGCCCGCGGCCAGATACACCTGGTCCACGCCGTGCCCGCCGGTGAGTTCGGCGACGGCGGCCTCCACGGCCGCCGAAGCGGGATCACCGCAGGCCGCGGCGCCCAGACGCTCGGCGAGCTCGCAGCGCGCCGGGTCGGGGTCGACCCCGACGACGCGGACTCCCGAGGCGGTCAGGAGCTGCACCACCAGCTGCCCGATCAGCCCGAGGCCGATGACCAGCGCCACCTCGCCGAGCTGTGGCTCGCCGCGGCGGACGCCCTGCATGGCGATCGACCCGACGGTGCCGAAGGCCGCGTGCCGGGGCGCGAGGTCCTGCGGCACCGGGGCGTAGAGGTTCTTCGGCACCCAGTTCAGCTCGGCGTGCAGCGCGTGCTCGTTGCCCGCGCAGGCCACCAGGTCGCCGACCTTCACGTCGTCGATCCCGGCGCCGACCTGCTCGACCACCCCGCACAGCGAGTAGCCGAGCGGCGTGTAGGAGTCCAGCTTGCCCATCACCTTGCGGTAGGTGGCGGGTACTCCGTTGGTGGCCACGCTCTGCATGACCTTGGCCACCTGGTCCGGCCGGGAGCGGGCCTTGCCCACCATCGACATGCCGGCCTCGGACACCTTCATGAGCTCGGTCCCGGTGGAGATCAGCGAAAAAGCGCTGCGCACCAGCACGCCGTCCGGCTTGCACCCCGGCACCGGCACGTCGAGCAGCGCCAACTCGCCGCTCTTGTAGTTCTGTACGACCTGTTTCACCCGAGCTCCTCTTGTTTCCACACCGTCTTCAAGCCGCCCGGCTCTGGCCGGAGCCAGAGGTCGCGCCGCGATACCAGTACTCAAGGGTCAGCACATGCCACAGATGCTTGGAGAAGTCCCGCTGCCCGGCGGCGTCCTCGGCGACCATGCGCGCCAGCGCGTCGCGGCGCAGGAACCCGGAGTTGACGAGCACGCCGTCGTTCACCACCTCGCGCACCAGCGGCGCCAGGTCCCGGCTCATCCAGGCGCGCAGCGGGGCGCTGAACAGGCCCTTGGGCCGGTAGACGATCTCCTTGGGCAGGATCGAGGTGGCCGCCTCCTTGAGCACGGCCTTGCCCTGCCGTCCGACGATCTTGCGGTCGCCGGGCACGGCGAACGCCGCCTTGACCACCTCGACGTCCACGTACGGCACCCGCACCTCGGTCGACGCGGCCATGCTGGAGCGGTCCGTGTAGGCGAGGTTCAGGCCCGGCAGGAACATCCGGGCGTCGCCCAGGCACATGCGGTTGACGAAGTCGTCGAGGTCGTTGTCCTCGTAGATGTCCGCGTGCTCGGTCAGTACGTCGTCGACCGTCCCCGCCAGGTCCGGATTGATCAGGGCGAGCAGCTCGTCCTGGTCGTACATCGTGTAGCTGCGCCGGAACGCGGTCTCCTCCGGCAGATCGGCGAAGGAGAGGAACCGCTTCGCGAAGCGCACCGACCGGTAGCCCCGGCGGGCCGTGGCGACCGGCAGCCGGTCCACGGCGCTCGACAGACCGCGCCGCAGGGGCCGCGGGACACGCTGGTAGCGCAGCGCGATCAGGTTCGCCAGGTGCTTGCGGTAACCGGCGAACAGCTCGTCGGCGCCCATCCCCGAGAGCATCACCTTGACCCCGGCCTCCCGGGCGGCCTGGCAGATCAGGAAGGTGTTGATCGCGGCGGGGTCGCCGATCGGCTCGTCCAGGTGATACGTCATCTGCGGCAGCAGGTCGAGCACGTCAGGGGCGATCTCGATCTCGTGCAGGTCGACGCCGAACTGCTCGGCCACCTGCCGGGCGTAGCGCAGGTCGTCCGGCATCGCCTCGAACTTGGCGTCCTCGGCGCGGAATCCGATCGTGTAGGCGGAGATCCCGGGCCGGTCGCGCGCCGCGAGCGCGGTCAGATAGCTGGAGTCGAGACCGCCGGAGAGGAAGGTCGCCACCGGCACGTCCGAGAGGAGGTGGCGGCGGGTCGACTCCTCGACGATGGCAGCGACATCCGGCAGGTCACCGCTGCGGGCCCGCTCCCTGCCCTCGGCGGCGACGTCCTTGAGGTTCCAGTACTGGCCGCGCTCCACCCGGCCGTCGGACCGGCACCGCAGCCAGCTCCCCGGCGGCAGCTTCTCCGCCTCGCGCAACGCACACCGTGAGTCCGGCACCCAGTAGTAGAGCAGCGAGGCCACCAGCGCCGCATGGTCGACCTCAAGCGACCCGCCGGTGGCGGTGGCGAGCGCCTTGAGCTCGGAGGCGAACACCAGGCCCCCGCCGCGCCGGAGCAGGAACAGCGGCTTGATGCCGAGCTGGTCGCGGGCGAGCACCAGCTCACCGGTGCGCTCGTCGAAGATCCCGAACGCGAACATGCCGCGCAGCCGGGGCAGGCAGTCGGTGCCCCAGCGCCGCCAGGCCTCCAGGAGCACCTCGGTGTCGGAGGTGCCGCGAAAGCGCACCCCGAAGGCCTCCAACTCGGCTCGCAGCTCAGGTGCGTTGTACAGCTCGCCGTTGTAGGTCAGGGCGAGGCCGTCCGAGACCATCGGCTGGGCGCCGGTCTCGGACAGGTCGATGATGGCGAGGCGACGGTGCCCCAGTTGTACGTCGCCGTCACCGGCGCGGTGGCTGTACCGGCCTGCCCCGTCGGGGCCGCGGTGGGCCAGGGTGTCGGTGAGCCGGTCGGTCACGACCTTCCCGTCCGGCCATCGGTAAGTGCCTGCGATGCCACACATGTGCTACCGCGCCTCCTGGTCGCTGTCCGGGACTCGTACCGCCCACGACGGCTGCTCGGTCAGCAGCCGGCCCGTCGCGTTCTGCCGGGCAAGGCGTTCGTTGTGGCCGCGAAGCGCGGTGTGCAGGCCGTCCCACAGGGTGCCGTCGGTCCGGTCCCGCGGATCGGGGTCGATCAGCACCACACCGATCACCGGAATGAGCAGGTCCGCGAGCTGCCGCGCCACCGTGTGCAGCCACGCGGTACTGCCGTGCCCGGCGCGCACGACGAGCACGGTCTGGGTACCGAGGTCCTGGAGACCGGTCCACGCCGTGCCGGGCGCGACCGAGCCGACGCCGAGCCTGCGCACGTGCCGCGGCATGGCCGCGGCGCTCTCGAGGCCGACCACCGCCGGGTCGCCCGGCTTCTCGCCGCGGGCCGCGCGCTGCAGGGCCGGCAGTCCGTCGATGACGACCACCGGGCCCTCCGCCGCCATGGCCCTCGCGAGGTCCAGGGCGATCTCGCTCGTGCTGCGCGCGCAGCCCAGTTCGAGCAGCGACACCGGTTCCGCGGAGCCACGCACGGCGCGGGCCAGGGTCGCGGTGAGCCGCTCGCGCGCCGCCCGGGTCCGTCCGCGCTGCCACAGCCTGGCGGGGCGGCGGGGTGCGCGGCGCAGCTCCGCGATGACCGAGGCGCCCAGGTTCGTGGCGATCTCCCGGCGCAGCACGGGGCGGTCCGCCACCACCGAGCCGACCGCGGCCACCGCGAGCCCGAGGACCAGCCCGAGGACGGCCCCGATCGCGGCGTCGGTGACCAGGGTCTTGGGCAGGGAGTGCTGCACCGCACGCGGGGCGTCCACGATCTGCGTACCGGCGATCAGCTGGGGCGTACCCATGCGCGCCTCCTCGGCGCGCTGCCCGAAGTCGGTGATGCGCGAGGTGAGTTCGGCCCGCTGGGCGAAGAGCGACTCGATGCTCGCCGACGACTCCGGGTCGCTCTCCGGCGACCTGTCCCCGATGGCCTTGTTGACCTGGGCGAGTTCCCCCCGCATCCGGTCACGCTGGTCACGCAGGGCCTTGGCCTCGGCCTTCGCCGACTCCTGCATCCGCCGCACGTGGTCCGCGACGAACGCCTTCGCCAGCGCCTCGGCACGGGCCACGGCTTGCGCGTCGCTGTCGGCCGTCACATCGATCTGCAGCATGTTGTTGGTCAGACCGGTGCCGCGGTAGTCCTGCATGAAGTCCTGTGGCAGGTCAGGGGACTTGAGGGATTTGAGGGCCTTGTCGGCGATCCGTGTGGTCTGCAGCACCTCGACGTCGGTGCGGATCAGTGTTCCGGTGTCGTTCGGCTGGTCCCCCTGGTGCGCCACCAGCACCTTGGTCACCGCGGACGGCGGCGGCGGACGCAGGACCGCCAGCGCCGCGCCGAGGAGCAGCCCCAGCAGAGCGAGGGAGCACCAGAGGCGGCGGCGCCTGCGCACCGCGACCACCAGCCCTTGCAGGTCGAGCAGCGGAGTGGCCGCCGACGACTCCGAAGTCGTGCTCGTCGTCACGCCGAACCTCCCGTCGCCTGGCCGCGAGCCGCGAGCGCGGGAGTGGCGGTGTCCGAGAAACGGTCGGCGGAGTGCGCCGGACGGGCCCGGACCGAGCCGGCGACGACGATGCCGACGACCTCATGTCTGGCGTCGGCGCACGCCTCGGCGATGTCGCCGAGTTCACCCGCGGTCCAGTTGCCCGCGCTGAGCACGACCAGGGCGCCCGACTCAGTGTCGCGGTCCGGCACCATCGGCCGGGACACCGACACGTCCACCACCCGCAGCTGCGGATCACTATTGGCCTCCGCGGCGAGCTGCCCGGCGGCCCGGCGTGCGATGTCGTCGCCGTCCGGTACGACCACCAGGAGGCGTCTGGCGCCCGGGAGTTGGACCCGCAGGCGGTTGCACACCCGCCGGTAGCGGGTCCGTCTGCCGGCCTCGTCGCCGGACGCCAGCGGGGTCGGCAGGTCCCACCGGGTGTCGACGCCGAGGAGACGGCGGACCCAGGCCCGGGGGCCGTGGCCCTTCTGCCGGTCGGCCCGTTCGCCGGGCACTTCGACGGTGCCGATGAGCACCGAGCCGAGCGCCGCGGCGATCTCCGCTTCGGTGCGCAGCCGGCGGTTGCCGCGCGCGGCGACGAGGTGGCCGATGACCGCGAGCAGGAAGAAGAGCGCCGCCCCCGCGACCACGAGCTGCATCCTCGTCGGCGGCGCCTCGCCGGTCGGCCGGGCCGCGGGCCCCATGACGACCATGCCGCCCTTGTCGTTCGCCGGGTCGGCCTGCTCGAGCTTCTTCATGGCCTCCTCCAGCGAGGTCCGCAGCTTCTCCAGCGCGGTGCGGGCCTGCACGCTCTCCACGGTCTGCCCCGGATCGGCCGCTTTGGCCAGGTCGGTGATGCGGCGGTTGGTCTCCGCCACCTTCTTGCGCAGGGCCTGCGGTCCCGAAGCCGCTTCGGGATCGGTGTTGCCGCCCGCGATCCGCGCGGCGAACGCGACGAACTGCTGGGCCATGCGGTCGGAGAGCTGCTGTGCGCGCTCCGGGGTCTCGGCCGTACCCGAGACCTTGATGATGTTCCCGTCGGTGGCCTTGGCGCTCACCCGGTCGCGCAGCTCGCTGCCGTTGACGCCCTTCCAGCCGAGCGTGTCGGCCGCGCGGTCGACCACCTCCGAACTGGTCGCGACCTCCGCCTGGGTCAGCAGCTCGCGCTCTTCCCACTGCCCCGGCAGCAAGACGGACGCCGACGCCGTGTAGCGCGGTGGGAACAGCACCGAGGTGCCGTAGCCGACGAGCGCCCCCACCACGGCGATGATGGTGAGGAGCCGCCAGCGCCGACGGAGAATCCGCCCGATCGTGACCAGGCGTATCGTGTCATCGCTCAACGGAGCGGCCTCCTCCCCGTGCGAACCGGGTTGCCCGCCGATCTCGTGGCGCGGGCACGGCAGGCAACGGCGTAGGCGGCAAGGAGCGACGCTTGCGAGTTCTGCCAGGAAAGCTGTCCGCTGATCCGCTCCTGGCCGATCTTGCCCATCTGGGCCCGCTTCTCCGGGTCGTCGAGCAGCAGCGCGACGAGCCGTGCGAACTCGGACTCGTCGTTGGCGGGCGCGTACAGGGCGGCGTCACCGGCGGAGACGCGCGCTTCCCGGAGGTCGAAGGAGACGATCGGCCGGCCCATCGCCATGTACTCGAGGACCTTGTTCATGGTCGACACGTCGTTGAGCGGATTGCGCGGGTCGGGGGAGAGGCACACGTCCGCGGTGGACAGATAGCGCACCAGGTCGGCGTCCGGTATGCGCCCGGTGAACTGCACCTGCTCGGAGAGCCCGAGCTGCCGGGACAGCTCCACCATCGCGTCGAAGGCGTCGCCGGAGCCGACGAACACCGCATGCCAGTCGGTCCGTCCGAGCTCGTCGCGCATCTTCGCCAGAGCACGCAGGGCGTAGTCGACCCCGTCCTGAGGCCCCATCACACCCAAGTAGCACAGCAGATGGGGCTTGCCGCGCTTCAACTCCGGCTCGGGCGCCACCGGTTGGAAGCGGTCGGTCTGCGGTGCGCTGCGCACCACGAAGACATCCTCGGGACGCTTGCCGCCGCGGCGTATCGCGACGTCGCGGTAGCTCTCGTTCGTGGCCAGCACGATGTCCGCGGCCCGGTAGGTCATCCGCTCCAGCGCGCGCACGCCGCGGTAGAGCAGATCCTCGCCCCGGTCGAACCGGGAGAGGTACAGCTCGGGTACGAGGTCGTGCTGGTCGAAGACGAACCGCGCGCCGCGCCGCTTCAGCCACATCGCGGGCAGGAACAGCAGGTCGGGCGGGTTGCAGGCGTGGACCACGTGGACCGGGCCGACCTTGCGGGCAAGGCGGGCCGTGTGCCACAGCGCGGTTCCGTACTCCCGCAGATAGCCGGCGGGACCTCCGGTGGCCGCGCGCAACGGGTAGCGGTGGATCCGCACCCCGTCGATCTCCGCCTCCGCCTCCGTGTCCCGCTTTCTGCCCATGGGGCAGATGACGTGCACCGTCCAGCCCGCGTCGCGCAGCGTCGTGCACTCCTGCCACACCCGCCGGTCGAACGGCACCGACAGGTTTTCCACCAGAATCAGCGCGCGCCGGTTTGGCCGGTCGCCGCTGGATTTTTCACCAAGCAAGGCCCACGTACCCAGGTTCGGCCCGGCGCGCGTCGGCGTCGGGAAGGTGGATGAGGTCGATGAGCACCGGTCCTTCGCCATGGGGAAGCGCCGCGAGCACGGCGGGATCCCTGGTTCCGACCAGGCACACCTCGGCGTGTTCGAGCACTTCGCCGACGGAGTCCGCGAGCAGCTGCGCGAGGTGCGGCAGCCGGGTCTCGATGTACTCACGGTTCGCGCCGAGCAGCCGGGACAGGCTGACGTTGGCGTCATGGATCTTCAGGTCGTAGCCCTTGCCGAAGAGTCTCTCCGCCAGCTCGACCAGCGGGCTCTCGCGCAGATCGTCGGTGCCGGGCTTGAAGGAGAGACCCAGCAGGCCCACCCGGCGCTTGCCGGTGCGCTCCACCAGCTCCACCGCACGCTGCAGATGGTCGGAGTTGGAGGGCAGTACGTGCGACAGGATGGGCACCGAGACGTCCGCACGCTGCGCCGCGTGGACCAGGCTGCGCAGGTCCTTGGGCAGGCAGGAGCCGCCGAAGGCGAAGCCGGGGCGCAGATAGGCGGGGCTGATGTTCAGCTTGCGGTCGGCGAGGAACACGTCCATCACCTGGTGCGAGTCCACCCCGAGCGCCTGGCACACGGCGCCCAGCTCGTTCGCGAAGCCGATCTTGAGGCCGTGGAACGCGTTGTCCGCGTACTTGATGGCCTCGGCCGTCGGGATCGGCACCCGGAACACCTCGCCGGGCACGCTGTCGTACAGCGCCGCCACCGCGTCGCCGCTCGCCGGGTCGAGCTCGCCGATGACGGTCTTGGGCGGGTCGAAGAAGTCCCGCACGCTCGTGCCCTCGCGCAGGAACTCCGGGTTGACCGCGACCCCGATGTCCACCCCGGCGGTGCCGCCGACGTGCTTCTCCAGGATCGGCACCAGAAGGTTCAGGCAGGTACCCGGGAGCATGGTGCTGCGGAACACGACGGTCTGCCGTCCGCCCCGCTCGGCCACCGCGGCACCGATCTCCTCGGTGACCCGCTCCAAGTACGTCGTGCACAGGCTGCCGTTGGGCTCCGACGGCGTGCCCACGCAGATGAGCGACACCTCGCTGCCCATGATCGCCTCGCGGACGTCGGCGGTGGCGCGTAACGCCCCGGTCCGCACGACCTCGGCGATGAGCTCGCCGATCCGCTCCTCGACCACCGGGGCCTTGCCGTCGTTGACCAGGTCGACCTTCACCTGGTTGACGTCCACCCCGATGACCTCGTGGCCCATGCTGGCCAGGCACGCGGCCGATACGCAGCCCACGTAGCCGAGCCCGAAAACGCTGACTCTCATGACTCGCTTCTCCCCCCAGGCAGGCCCTTGTGGCCTGCGGTCCGCGCGCCGGACGGACGACGATTCCCGCGCATCAGTAGGCCCCCTGTCCGTAGAGCACCGCACGCAGCGTCTTCCACAAGATCACTGTGTCCAGGGCGAGCGACCAGTCCTCCACGTACCGCAGGTCGAGGCGGACGGCCTCTTCCCACGGCAGGTCGCTGCGTCCGCTGATCTGCCACAGGCCGGTGAGTCCGGGCTTGACGAGGAGACGACGCCGGATGTCCGGGCCGTACGCAGCGGACTCCTCCGGCAGGGGAGGCCGCGGACCGACGAGTGACATCGATCCGGTGAGTACGTTGAAAAGCTGCGGGAGTTCGTCGATCGAGTACCGGCGCAGCACTGATCCCACCCGGGTCACGCGCGGATCCCGGCGGAGCTTGAACAACAGGCCGGCGCCTTCGTTGCGGGCGGCCAGCTCGGCCCGTGCCCCGTCGGCCCCGGTGACCATGGTGCGGAACTTGAAGATGGTGAACTCGCGGCCGTCCTTGCCGACCCTGCGCTGGCTGTACAGCGCCCCGCCGCGGCTGTCCACCAGCACGAGCAGCCCGACGAACAGCATCAGCGGTGCGAACAGCATCAGGAGGACCGCCGCGCCCAGCCGGTCGACGACGCCTTTGACCACCCGGCGGCCACCGGAGAAGGTCGGCATGCTGACCCGCAGCAGCGGGATCCCGAGGACCGCGTCGACGTGCAGCCGCGGTCCCGCCACCTCCATCAGCACCGGCGCCACGACCATCTCGGCATCGCTGCCCTCGAGGTTCCAGGCCAGCCGCTGCAGCCGGTCAGGTGACCAGTGCGGGTCCGGTGTGACCGCGACGACGCGGTAGCCGTCGCGGCGGACGTGGTTGGCGACGTCCGTCAGTTGGCCGACGACCGGCACCCCGCCCAGGTGGTCACCGTCGATCCCCAGACCGTCCGTGGTGCACACCGCGTCCACTTGCCAGCCGAGGTGCGGGAACTTGCGGGTCCGGCCGATCAGATCGAGCACGGTGGCCGGGCTCCCGGCGGCGAGCACCGGTCGCAGGCACTGTCCTGCCTTTCGCTGTTTGTGCAGGCGCAGGCGGAGCAGATAGCGCGCGGTCATGGTGATGAGCGCGATCGCGGGGATCGCGACGAAGATCCAGAGTTTGATGTTGCGTGAGGTGAGGGCGATCCCGCCGAGCGCGAGCACGACGGCCGCCGTGAACAGTGAGCGCCCGAGCCTGCGGAATTCCTCGGCCCCCTGGCCGAGTACGGCCGGAGCCCATGCCCGGCTCACCGCGAGTGCTCCCAGCACCAGCAACTCGGTGCCGAAGGCGAGAATGACCCATTTCTCGTGCCAGTTGGCCGCGTCCCGGGCCCCGAAGAAGTTGCCGATCGCCGCCACCACGAAGGCGGTGGCCACCGTGTCACTGGTGATCACGGTACGGCGGTAGCGCTGTTCCCAGTCGATCGCGGGCCCGCTGATCGTCCCGTTCGTCAGATGCCCGCGTGCCGACGGAAACGGGCTGGCTAAATCCCCCCTCTGCACAGGACCCCCCAGGCCGCCAGTGGTTCGACGTGTTCGCCTAACACTGTTCCTCCCCCCGGGAGGACCCCTCCCCCCGCGCTGTTTTCCCCCGCGAGAGGACCCCTCCCCCCGCGCTGTTTCTCCCCGCGGGAGGCCCCCGCCCCCCGCGCCGCGCTGTTCCTCCCCGCAGAAGGCCCCCGCCTTCCGCGCACGACATCACGGCTGCTTCAACGCTGTGTGAACAACCCACCCCGCCGACAGCACACTCACGTGTCCCGTCGGCCACTCGACGTGCACGCGAACCCGTCGAAACCCCGGGTGCCCCCGCACCCGAAGCCCGTCTCGGGCTCCACGAATTGCTCTAGATCATTATTGGTCGCCTTGTGCTCAAACAGCTGAAGCACGGTCAATCTAGACCATCGGGGCCGGTATGAAGAGGGGATGTGTGGAATCTGTGGTCAACCTTTGAGACTGGCTACACCGATCGGCCACGGCTTACAGCTGTGTTGGTGAAGTGGGCGTGCCTCGTGACCTGTGATGAGGGGAGTTCTCCGGGCCGTGGCCACCGGTCGGCTCCAGGCTTACTGAACTGTCAACTAGGCCTCGACGATGGCCTGTTGAGGCATACCAGTGGGGCCATCGGGGCGGGAACTTCGGTGTCGGCCCACCCCGGGCGCCGCTGCGGAGGCAATGGATTTCCGTGGCCGGTTCAATTCCCCTGAATGGAGCGCGAGTTCAGGACAGAAGCGCGAATTCAGGACTGGGGCGGTAGCGCGGGACGGGGAGCGAGGACGCAGAACTCGTGCCCTTCCAGGTCGGCCATGCACGTCCACGGGGCATCGCCCTGGCCGAGGTCGATGTCGGTGGCGCCGAGGGATCGCAGCCGGGCCACCTCGGCCTCCTGGTCCTCACCGGGGCAGGGCAGCAGGTCGATGTGCACACGGTCCGGCACGGTCTTCGCGCCGGGCCCGCGGAGGAACTCGAGGTAGGGGCCCACCCCTTCGGAGGAGCGAAGCACCGCGTGGTCGTCGCTCACCTCGTGCAGGGTCCAGTCCGTCGCCCCGTCCCAGAACCGGGCCATGGCTCGCGGATCCACGCAGTCGACCACCACGGCGGCGATCGGCCCGGTGTCCCGGTAGACCTCGCGGGGTTCGAGCACGCAGAACTCGTTGCCCTCCGGATCGGCGAGGACCGTCCACGGCACGTCGCCCTGGCCCACGTCGACGGGGGTCGCGCCGAGAGCCGTCAGGCGCGCGACCAACTCCGCCTGATGGGCGGCCGAGGTGGTGGCGAGATCGATGTGCGTACGGTTCTTCGTCGCCGACTTGGGCTCCGGGACGGTGACGACGTCGACGCAGAGGGCGGACGGATCCGGCCACACGAAGTCGCCGCCGGGTTCGACGTTGGTCACGCCGGGAGCCTCACCGGAGACACCCCAGCCGAGCGCCTCCGCCCAGAACCGACCGACCACCGAGTCATCGAGAGCCTTCACGTTCACGTTCACGGGTCGCAGTGCCATGCCGGTGATCTTAGGCAGCCGGGTGCGGGACCGGGACGGAAGTTGTTGGTGGGGCGGTTGAGACGAAAGGGGTCGCCGCGCGTACGTGACGGCACACGTCAAACCCATCCGGCGGTGGCGTACACAGCCGGGGGACAGGAGCCGCTCGTGTCGCGCAAGAAGACCCTCAGCCGTAAGAAGAAGGTCGCCCTCATGGTGGGCGCCGCCGCCCTGGTGGCGGGGACCGCGGTGGTGATGACCGGCACGAGCCAGGCGTCGGTGGCGTGCGACGGGCTTGCCACCGCGCTGAGCAACAACGAGAAGTTCATCGCGGACCAGCGGGCGAATCCCGACGCGCAGTCCGCGGCCAGGATCGCCAATCGGGAAGCGGTGATCGAGGAGATCGGACGGAAGCAGACGGCGTCGGGCTGTGACGCGGGGGAGGGCGCGGAGGCCGGGGCGGGTGCGCAGGAGGGAGCGGGTGGCGGTGGGGACGCTGCTCAACCGCCGGCGCAGGAGCCGGGCGGCGAGGCCACGGCCACGGTGTCGCCGGAGGAGCCCGGGGAGCCCGGGGAGTCCGGGGGCGGCGCGGACGCGGGAGCGGAGGGCGAGGTCGTCTGCGCGGGTTCCACCGTCACGCTGTCCGGCGAGGGCGGTGCGCCTGCCGCGTCCAGCAACGAGTTCCCCGTCGGTACGCAGCTGAAGGTGACGAACCTGGACAACTCCAAGTCCACCACGGTGGAGGTCACTTCGACGTCCGGCAGCTGCGTGCTGCTCAACAACGAGGCGTTCGAGGACGTGCGCGAGGCCGGGAAGTTCCTGATCCGCAAGGCGCGGATCGAGCGCGTCGGATAGGTGGGGCAGGGGGTGCGTGCGGGGCTCCTGTTGTGGGCATGTCACCACCGGTCGCGGGACCCCACCCCGCGACGAAACAGGAGGACATGGTGAAGAAGGCTTCACGCATCCGCAGAGCGTCGTTCATCCTCGCCGGCGCCGTCGCGCTGGTCGTCGCTCTTACGGGCAGCGCGCTCGCGGATCCGCCCACGTCGCTGGCCCCCAACGCCGACGGCCTCGAGCAGACGTTCCAGCCCGCCTACGACTACGACACGGACGGCTGCTATCCGACGCCTGCCATCGGCCCCGACGGCAGCGTCAACGCGGGCCTCAAACCGTCGGGAGCCGTCAACGGGCAGTGCCGTGACTCCTGGGATCTCGACAACACCAACGGGTACGCCCGGTCCAAGTGCAACAACGGCTGGTGCGCCATCATGTACGGCCTCTACTTCGAGAAGGATCAGGCCGTCGCCGGAAGCGGTCTCGGCGGGCACCGCCACGACTGGGAGCACGTGGTGGTGTGGGTGCAGAACGACGAAGCCCGCTACGTCTCCACCTCGGCCCACGGCAACTTCGACGTCTACGGCCGTGACCAGATCCGCTGGGACGGCACACACCCCAAGGTCGTCTACCACAAGGACGGCGTGAGCACCCACTGCTTCCGCCCCGCGAACTCCAACGACGAGCCGCCGGAGAACCACGGCCAGGCCTGGCAGTTCCCCGGGCTCGTCGGCTGGAACGGCTACCCCGCGGGAGTGCGGGAGAAGCTGAGCCAGGCCGACTTCGGCAGCGCCGTCTTCGGACTCAAGGACGGCAACTTCAACTACCACCTGGAGAAGGCCAAGCCGGCCGGCATCCCGTTCGATCCCAACGCCTGACCGGTGTGAGCGGGGGCGCCGGGGCCGCGATGATGGCGGCCCCGGACGCCTGGCGCGACGTACGCGCGGGGGCACGGCCTACCAATTGTCCGGCCGCACCTCGTAGGTGAGGGTGTAGTGGGCGCCGTCTTGCCGGAACACGGCGACCTGCTCGCCGCGGCCCGATACGGACGTGCTGATGTGGAAGTCGCCCAAGTGGTCGTTCGGGTCGAGGGTGTCCTCCTCCCACACGGACACGACGTCGGCGCCGCTGTTGGACAGCGTGAACGGCCCGTTGTTGACGTTGATGACGTCGCCCTTGTTGATGTCTCCACGGCCCCAGACGCGCCCGCCGCGGAAGTCCACCCACGTCTCGTCCTCGCTGCCGTCCTGGGTCTCGATGCACCGCAGTTGGTAGAACTTGACCTGGTATCCCATGGCTGTCTCCCGACTCCTTCTGGTCGTCGGACGAGTTTCCGACATCCATGAGAATGCGCCCATTGAGGTTGTCGTCGCGTCCACTCTGGAGTGGATTAGCGGTGTACGACCCAGGGTGTACGTTTCTGCGTGCCGCCGAGGCAGTTTCATGGAGCCATGAGCGACTCGCGCGACCCCGTGGATGAGACAACCGTGCTGGTCACGGCCGTGGACGTCACCCTCGAACCGATCGGCGCCAGGGCCTTGCTCGTCGACCGTGACGTGCTCCTGGTCCCCGATCCGCCGCCCCTCCTCGTCGAGCCGCGGGGGGAGCTGGTCGCCGTGATCGCGCCGGTGCCCGCCGGGAGCGGACCGGTGGAGCGGATCGCCGTGACCGGAGTGGAGCTCCTCGGCGCCGACGAACCCGTGCCGGGCGTGACGGCGAGCGTGGTCCGGCTCGCGGGGCCGTCCCGCTACGTGGTCCAGGCCGAGCCCTTCACCCAGCGCCGACTGACCCAGGCGCTGCTCGCCGCGGGCGGCGACCTGTGGGCGGCGATGCGCGGGCTCGGCTACGACTCGCCGATGACCGCCGGGCCCGGAGAAGCGAGCCTGACCGCCGTCCACGAGGACCTGCTCGACGCGTTCGCGGCCGGGCCCTGCCGGGTCATCCGCACCTGCTTCCCGCACCCGCCGCGCCCCGGCGACTCGCACCCGCCGCACTCCGACCAGCCGCCCTCCAACAAGCCGCAACCCGGCAGGCCGCGCACCCGCCCCGACGGACAACACCCGCCGACCGGACCATGATGTCCAGGCCCAGAGCCGCCATCGGCGGGCTGTACCGGGCGGCACCCGCCGTCCAGGACTCGGTGCTCGCCCTCGCCCTGCTGCTGCCCGACCTGTTCCTCTTCTCGGACTTCGCCCTCCCGAACGTGGGCCTGGCCGACCGACTGCTCACGGTCGGGTACGCCGTCCTCGGCTACGCGGCGCTCGCGGTACGTCGGCGGGCGCCTCAAGCGGTCTTCGGCTACCTGTGGGCACACGCGCTCGGCGGTGAACTCCTCACCGCGGCAGGGGTGTTCGACTACAGCCCGACCCTGGCCCTGCTCGCCGCGCTCTACACCGTCGCGGCCCTGCGGAGCGCCCGGCTGGCCGCGCTCGCGCTGGCCGTCGTGACGGTGCCGGTGGCGCTCTCGGTGCGGGCGGCGCTCGCCGACGTACCCGCGGCGGAGCGGCTCACCTCCCTGATCGGGGTCGCCTGCTTCTACGGGCTGCTCAACCTGGAGGTGTGGGCCGTCGGCCGGTGGGTGCGGGCGGGGCGGGCGGCGGCCGTGAGGGACGGGCTCGCGGTGGCCCGCGCCCAGGAGGCCGTACTGTCCGAACGGGCGCGCACGGCAAGGGAGTTGCACGACATCGTCGCCAACGCGGTCACCGTCATGGTGCTCCAGGCGGGCGGCGCACGCCATGTGCTGCGGGCCGACCCGGACCGGGCCGAGCAGGCGCTGGACCAGATCGAGTCCAGCGGCAAGACCGCCGTCGCCGAGCTGCGGCACATGCTGCTCGTGCTGCGCACCGCCGGAGAGAGGCTCGCCGCCGAGGGCCCGAGCTTCGGGCTCGCCGACCTGGGACCGCTCCTGAACGGGGTGCGCCAGGCCGGTCTGCGGGCCCACCTGGAAGTGACCGGCGACCCCGCCGTACTCGCCAGGAGCGTCGACCTGACCGCGTACCGCCTGGTGCAGGAGGCGCTGACCAACGCGGCCAAGTACGCGGGCCCCGGCGCCGCGACGGTCGTACGCCTCGACTGGGCCCGGGACGCCGGGCGGCTGAGGATCGAGGTCGGCGACGACGGGCAGGGCATCCCGGTGACCGCACGCTCCGAACTGTCCACCGGGCACGGCCTGCTCGGGCTCCGCGAGCGGGTGGCCGTCTGCGGCGGCACGTTCGACGCGGGCCCCGTAGGGGACGGCGGCTTCCGGGTCGCCGCCACCCTGCCGGCACAGGAGCACTTCCGGCGGGAGGCCGCGTCATGAGGAGTCGTACCGGAGAAGTCCGTACCGATGATGTCCGTACCGATGAAGGGGGAGAACGGTGATCCGGGTGTTGCTCGCGGACGACCAGGCGATGGTGCGTTCCGCGCTCGCCATGCTGCTCACCGGCGAGGACGGCATGGAGGTGGTGGGCGAAGCCGCCGACGGCGACGAGGCGGTGGCCCTGGCGGCCGAACTGCGCCCCACGGTCGTCGTCATGGACGTACGGATGCCCGGCACGGACGGAGTCGCCGCGACCCGGCAGATCACGGCCGACGCCTTCCCCGGCGAGGCCCGGGTGCTCGTTCTGACGACGTACAACGTCAGCGAGGCCGTCTACCAGGCGCTGCGCGCCGGGGCCTCCGGCTTTCTGCTCAAGGACGCGGCCCCCGACGAGCTGGCGGGGGCGGTGCGGGCGCTCGCCGAAGGGGACGGCTGGCTGGATCCCGCGGTGACCGCCGGCCTCCTTGCCGAGTTCGCCGCCCGGCCGGAGCGGATCAGGCCGGCGCCCCAGGAGCTGGCCGCGCTCACCTGCCGGGAGCGCGAGGTCCTCGTCCTGGTCGCGCACGGGCGTTCCAACGCCGAGGTCGCCGCCCATCTGTTCATCGGCGAGGCGACGGTCAAGACCCACCTCGGGCGGATCCTCCTGAAGCTGGGCATGCGCGACCGGGCCCAGGCGATCGCCGCCGCCTACCAGAGCGGCCTTGTCACGCCGGGCTCGTCCCCGCCGCCGCCCTGACCGGCCGACCTGGGCTTCTAGGGGCCCGCATGCACCTGGCAGGCCCACAGGCTCGGGGTCTGCGGGTAGGTGTCGCGCAGGGCGCGCACCGTGGAGTGCAGTGCCTCGGCCGTCCGGTCGACGTCCAGCGCGCCGCCGCCCTCGCTCAACGCCTCGTAGACGCCCTGGGAGACACGGGCCCCGATCGTGTCGTCGACGTGCCACAGCGAGCCGACGACATGCGGGAAGCCCGCGATCTGGAAGGCGCTGACGATGTGGACGGCCTCGTCGGCGAGTTCGGGGCTGGTCCGCAGGGTGTCGCAGGCGGAGAGGTAGACGAGCCGCACCGACGGCAGCCGGAGCCGGGCGAGGTCGCGGACGGTCAGCGGGCGTTCCGCGTGATCGTGCAGGACCAGCCTGCTGCCGGACGGGCGTTCGAGATCTCCCACCGCGTGGCACGCGAAGTGCGCGTACGCGTGCCGGTGCAGGGCGGAGACCACCGCGGAGTGGGTGGCGGCGGAGCCGGTGAGCACCTCGGCGCCGGGCAGCAGCCCGGCAAGGTGTTCGGCCTCGCGGTGCGCGGCGGGCAGCGCTGCGAAGCCGGAAGCCTCGCCGACGGCGACGACCAGCGCGCCGGTGCCCGCCGGGCGCGCGGCGCGTTGCCTGGCGTGGTGCAGCGCCCGCAGGGTCGGCGTGTACGAGGAGACCACCCGGTCAAGGGCGCCGGACGCGCCGTCGGCGGGGGCCGCCGCGTGCAGCGGCATCGTGCCCAGGGCCCCGGCGGGCGACCACCACACGCGGGGCAGTGGTCCGGCGGCGGGCGCGGCCCGGACGGCCACGTGGTCGATGACGGGTCCTGTGATCGTCTGCCACAGCCAGCCGAGCGTCTCCCGCACGGATTGCTGGGCGCGCTGCGACTGCTTTCGGGAGCTTCCGGGCGCGTCGACGCGTTCCAGCGCGTCCTGGAAGGCTTTCCGGCGTGCGGTCGTCGTCTTCGGATCGAGCCCCGGGAGCGGTACGACGTCGATGGACCGCTCGCCGACGACCAGCGCGTCGCTCCCGTACGGGGACACGTTGACCAGGACCACAGGGCCCGCCGCGGCCGTCGCGCGCAGTTCCCGCTCGTGCCACTCCCGCACCGGACGCAGCAGACCGAGCTCCGGGTGCGAGGCACGGATCAGGTCGGTGAGCTTCTGCCATTCGGCGGCCAGTTGCTGACGCCGGTCGGCTCGGGCGTCGGCCGCGTGCGATGCGGCCGAGGGGCCTTCGCCCAGGAACTGCGCGCCGGGCGATCCCCGGCCTTCGGTCGCCGTGTCGAGAGCCTCGCGGAGTTCCTCGAAGCGGTCGGCGAGGTCCGGGGCGCTCTCCCGGAGCCGGGTCAGATCGCTGTCGGCGTCGAAGGCGTGCGACAGCAGCACACCCCTGGCCTGTTCGAGGAGCCCCACCGCGAGCTCGGGCCGGCCGCAGCGCACGGCGCACGCCGCCGCCGCGGCGCCCAGACCGGTGGTCCGGCCCAGCAGGAACTCCTGGTCGTCGCGGACGAGATGGCGGGGGGCCACGGAATGCAGCAGGTCGACCGCCACCACGTACCCGTCCAAGGCGCGGTCCCACACGCCGAGTTCCGCCCAGGTGTCGCCCCACGACCTCGCGGCGTCCAGACGCTCGGAGGGCGCGCACTGCTGTTCCAGGGCCGCGGCCCGGAACACGTCGGCCGCCTCGGGCAGACCGGCCCGGCGGTCGCGGCCGGTCGGCAGTTCCCGCAGGATGTTGCCGAGGTTCGTCAGCCGCAGCGTGCGCCTGGCGTGGCCGGGCGGGGTGACCTCGACCGCCCGGCGGAACAGGGCGATCGCCTCGTTGCGGACCGTCGACGACAGCAAAGCTCCCAGGCCCGAAAGCCGGGCGCCGGCGGCCACCGCCAGGGCCCCGGGCAGGTCGGGGGAGTCCGCGGGCAGTGCGGCGATCACCGCGTCGGCCAGAGTGCGTGCCTCCCGCGCGTCGCCGAGCCGGTGCGCCGTGCGGCAGCGGGTCATCAGAGCCATGGACAGGTTGTGGCGCCGACGCGGCATCTTGGGGTCGTCGGCCGGGGTGAGGGCGAGTGCCTCCCTGAAGAGCCCGATCGCTTCGTCGAGTTGGGCGGCCGGGTCGGCGGCGCGTCCGAGTCCGGTCATCCGACTGATCGCCGTGGAGCCGAGCAGCGTCGCACGGTGCGCGTCGCCCAGCCCCGGCAGTTCGGCGGCCCGGCGCTTGCACGCCTGGGACTCCCGCAGGTCCGCACCGTCCTCGGTCAGTTGGTGGCGCAGGCCCAGGGCCATGCCGAGGTTGAGCAGCCGTACGCCGAGCATCTCGTGCCCTGCGGCAGTGAGCTCGACCGACTCGCGAAGGGCTTGCACGGCGTCGTTCAACTCCGCCCGGTCTCCCGTGCGTTGATAGCTGGAGCTCAGGACCATCCCGAGGTCGCTGAGCGTCACGGGCCGCTCCGGGTGGCCCGCCGGCATGAGCGGTTCGGCAAGACGCAGCAGCCGCAGGGCCTCGACGAGGTCCGCGCCGTTGCCTTCCGGGTCGAGGCCGTACCGCGCGTGCAGGGCCATCGCGGGGGCGATCAGCCGCGACGCGGTGCGGGGTGTCAGCTTCCCGGACGCGGGGACCACGGCGGACAGCTGCGTGATGGCCGCGTCCAGATCGCCCGCATCGCCGGTCAGCGCGAAGCGGGCGCGCAACGCGTTGCCGAGGACCCTGCGGGCGGCTGTCTGCCGGGCCGGGTCCTCCCGTGCCGCGTCCAGCGCCCCGGTCAGAATGCCGACCGCCTCGTGCAAGTCGTGTGGTCCGCCCACGCGTTGATAGCGAAGGATGAGCCCGTGGCCCAGGTTGATGCCTGCCGCCGCAGGGCCCTTCGGGTCGTCGGGAGCGGCGCGGCGGAACAGGTCCACCACCTCGTCGCACTCCTCGGGCGTGGCGCCCTCCCGCTGCCGCAGCGCCAGCAGGGAGCTGCCCAGGGTGCTGAGGCAGTGGGCTAAATGGGGGCTGTGCGCGGGCAGTTGGGCCAGCACGTCACGGGCCGCGCCGACCGCCTCGTACAGATCGTCTACGTCGTACGAACGCTGGTACCTGTCGAGGAACTGGATGCCCAGATTGCTGAGCGTGAGCAGCCGTTCGGGGGAGTCGGCCGGAAGGCCTGTGAGGGTGCGGTGGGTGAGGTGGAGCGCCGCGTCCGGGCTTTCGTCGTCGCTCGGGCCGCGCTGGTCGGCGGCGTTCGGCCCGTGCTGTTCGGCGCCGCGCGTTCCGTGCCGTTCGGCCAAGGACAGCGCGTAGGTGAGATCGGCTACCCGGGTCGCGTACGTGGGATCGTGCTCCGGCGTCGCGAGGACGGCGAGGCTGCCCATTCCGATCGCCAGGGCGAGGAGAACGTCGTGCGTGGGTACGGACGCGCCCACCCGCGAGGCCAACTCGTACAGCCGGAGTTCGTCCTCGCCGGCGCCCCGCGGCGGACTGTGCTGGCGGCCCTCGGCCGCGATGACGGCAGCGGCGCACTCGGCCGACCACTCGTCGGGGCCGTCCGCGTTCGCGGGATCCGGGCGGTCCGCCGGATCGGTGGCCTCGTACCCGGCCGTCAACTGCGCTGGTACGAGCGCGGGATCGGCCATCCACACGGGGAAGAGCAGCGTGCCGGCCATGGACCCGTGGACACTGCCCTCCGCGTCGGACGAGGCTGCCGCACGAGCCGCGCAGAGCCAGCCGGCCACGTGTCGGGCCTCCAGGTCGACCGTGGTGTCCGCGTTCCGGAGCAGCGACCGGAGTTCGGCGTCCGCCTCCGGCCCGAACACCACGTCCCGGTCCACACCCCTCTGCGCGGTCGCGGCCCGTGTGACACGCGCACGGATCGCTTCTACGAGCCGGTCCCGGTCGTCGTCCCTCACCTCGTGGCCCCCTCTGCGGTCGACTCCGGCAGCACGGCGACTCACCCTCAACTCCGGCTGCTTTCCGGCACACTTGAAGCATGACCGTATCGCCCGACCACCCCGAACTCCCCCGCGGCACAGCCGCGTTGTGCTCCCTGCTCGGCGACCCGGACGACGTGCGCCGACCAGGAGTCCAGGAAGCGGCGGAGCGGGCGAGGGAACTGCTGCGGTCCGGCGCGGGCGCCGAGGAGATCGCCGAGTGCTACGCATCGCTCGACGACGCGCTGCGCAGGGCCGGGGCCGCGGGCGGGCTGCTGAACAGGTCCCGGCGTGTCACACCTCCCGGCCTCGCCCCGCACATCAAGGTGGCCGTGTGCCCGGGTCCGGCCCACTGCACCCGGCTCGAGCGGGCCCGCGACCTGCTGCCCGCCCCGCTCTGCGCGGTCAACGGAGCACGCATGCGCAAGGGCCGACTGGATCCCGGGCAGTGACCGCCGCAGGGCCCCCGGCCTCATGAACCCACTCCTCGCCACCCTGGGCGGCAAGCTCACCGAACGCTGGCTGAACCTGCTGGTGCTGCCCGGCGCCCTCTTCCTCGCCGCCGCATCCGTCGGCGTCACGCTGGGGCACCGCCACTGGCACGACGCCGACCGGCTGCGCGCCACCCTCGACGACCTCGCCGCCCGCCCCGCACTGGACAAGGCCGGAACCGCCGCGCTCCTGGTGGCGCTCGTCCTGCTCACCTCGGCCGCCGCCTCACTCGCCGCGCAGTTCCTCGGCGGTGCGACCGAGGCGTACTGGCTGCGCTTTGGCCGTGATCCGCTCTCGCGCGCCCTCACCGCACGCCGCGAGCGGCAGTGGAAGGCGCTGGACGCGCAGCTCGACGACGCCGTCGCGCAGGCCCACCCGACGAGGGCCGGAGCAGGCGGAGCGGTGCGGGTGGAGCGAAGGGCGGGGGAGCGGATCCAGGCTCTCAGCGAGGCCCGCGACCGTATCTCGCTGCGGGCGCCGACCCGCCCCACCTGGTACGGCGACCGTATGCAGGCCACGGCGGACCGAGTCGAGGCCGCCTACGGAGTGGACCTCGCCGCGCTGTGGCCGCGCCTGTGGCTGATCCTCCCCGAACCCGCCGTACAGCAGATCCAGTCGGCCCGTGACTCCTTCGGCGCCGCGGCGCGCCTGGCCGCCTGGGCGGTCGGCTATGCCCTGCTCGCCTGCTGGTGGTGGCCTGCCGCGCTGGTCGCCGTGGGGTGCGGGGCCGTGGCGCGTTCCCGTTCCAGGGCCGCGCTCGACGCCCTCGCGGGTCTCACCGAGGCGGCCGTCGACGTACACGGCAGGGAACTGGCCCTGCGCGTCGGCCTGCTCGGGCCGGATACGACGGGGCTGCTGGGGCGCGACACGGGGGACGGGATGTCGGAGGTGTTCCGGAAGGCCGACTGAGGTGGCCGCCTCGCGCCCGGGGCGCGGCCCGGCTCACCACCCCGTGAACAGCAGATGGTTGACGGCCAGCGCGAGTACGGCCTGTGCGGTGAGCCAGTAGCGGCGGCCCGCCGTCGGCAGGAGCGCCGTGGCCGCGAGCAGGAACGTGGCGAAGGGCAGCCAGATGCGTTCCGTCTCCGCCTTGCTCATGCCGGACAGATCGGCGGCCAGCAGGGACAGAAGGGCGGCCAGGACAAGGGCGGTCAGGCGGTCGGCGGGTGTGGTCCGGCCGGTGCGCAGGCGGCTGAGCGCGCCGGGTGCGGATGCCAGCGTCCTGCGCAGGCCCGCCACCGTCGCGAGCCCGACGACGAGGACCGTGCAGGCGAGGTTGGCCCAGACGAAGTAGCCGTACGGCCTGATGCCGCCCGCCCCTTGGTGGTAGCGCTCGACCAGCAGGCGATAGGCCTCCCACCAGTTGAAGCCCGCGAGGGTGAAGACGAGCGGGGCCAGGGCCGCCCCCGCCAGCAGCAGCGGGAGCGGGCGCGGGGTGCGGGTGATGAGCAGGACGGCGGCGGCGACGAGGGCGAACAGGGTCAGGCCGTACGAGAGGTAGCAGACGAGGCCGAACAGCAGGCCCGCGCCGAAAGCGGCGGCAGCGGGGGAGCGAACCCTGCGTGTCGCCGCCAGCGCGAGCAGGGCGATCATCCAGGCCGTGACGGCGGCGAAGTAGCCGTCGGCCGAGGCGCCCACCCAGATCGCGGCCGGGGCCAGGACCAGGAAGGGCGCGGCCCGGCGGGCGGTCTCCTCGTCGGCCAGGGCGCGCAGGGTGACCAGCACGGCCACCACGGCGGTGCTGCCCACGGTGATGCAGAAGGCCCCGGCCCAGGCGCCGCCGCCCAGGCCGACGCGGTCGAGGAGGACGAAGGTGAGGGTGGCGCCCGGTGGATGGCCCGCGGTGTGGGCGGGCCAGTGGTCGGGGGAGTCGATGAGGAGGTGGCGGGTGAAGTCCCGCAGCGTTGCCGGGATGTCCTCGAAGCGGTCGATGACCTGGAGATACTCGTACTTGGTGGTGAGTCGCCGCGCCACGCCGCGGTGCCAGCCGTCGATGAGCGCGAGCGACCAGATCCAGGCCATGGAGGCGGTCCATGCGGCCAGGAGAAGGGGCCGCCAGGGGAGCCGGGCGGCGAGGGCGGGAGCGTAGGCGATCACCGCGACGGCGACCGCGAGCGCGGCGGGCGTGCCCGGTCCGACGTGCGGATCCCATCGGGCGTACAGGGGAGGCCAGTTGAGGTGCAGTGTGCCGTCCGCGTGCTCGACGGCGGTCCCGACGACGACGGCCGCGACGACGAGGAGCGCCGCGACCGCGGCCGTGGCCAGGTCACGGCGGTGGCCGGTGCGCTGAGTGGTGCTCACCTCTGCACGGTAGGCGCAGGTGGGGCGGGTGACGGGGCTCGGCGGGACGATGTCAGCGTTTCGTCATGAGTCGTGGGCCCACTCGGGGGCAAGGTCCGGCATACGGTCGATTCATGCCCCCCGCACCACGTGTGACCTCCCCTGCCGAGCCCGGTTTCTGGCGCAGCCCGCTGCGTGGGCCCTGGCTCACTTCGGTTCTCGGCGTCGTCCTGCTGGTCGGTGTCCCCGTGCTGTTCGTGACCGGCCTGCTGTCGTACGCCGCGTACAACCCGGACCTGTCACCCCGCAACGACAAGACACCGGACAAGGGCCTCCTCGGCTTCTACCTCTTCGACTGGCCGACCGACCCGCACTGGCTCTACCGCCTCAACCAGGGCCTGCACGTCACGCTCGGTATCACGCTGGTCCCGGTGCTCCTGGCGAAGCTGTGGTCGGTGATCCCGAAGCTCTTCGCGCTGCCCCCGGCGCGGTCGGTGGGGCACGCCCTGGAGCGGGTGTCGCTGCTCCTGCTGGTCGGCGGCGCGCTGTTCGAGTTCGTCACCGGGGTCCTCAACGTTCAGCTGGAGTACCTCTTTCCCGGCTCGTTCTACCCGCTGCACTTCTACGGGGCCTGGGTGTTCTTCGGCGCGTTCGCGGCGCATGTCGTGCTGCGCCTGCCCCAGGTCGTCCGTGTGCTGCGGGAAGAGGGGTGGCGCGAGCGGCTGCGGGATCCGCGTCCCGAGCCGGTCGACGCGGGGGGACTCGTGGCGCCCCGGCCCGCCGAGCCGACCGTGTCGCGGCGAGGGGCGCTCGGCATGGTCGGCGCGGGCTCCGCGCTGCTGTTCGTCACGACGGCGGGGCAGAACTTCGACGGGCCGCTGCGCCGCACCGCGCTCTTCGCCCCGCACGGCGGCGGCGATCCGGGGAGCGGACCGAACGGCTTTCAGATCAACAAGACGGCCGCGAAGGTGGGCATCGAGCGGCAGGACACGGGCGAGCTGTGGCAGCTGATCGTCAGCGGGCCACGGGGGCGCGGTGATGTCAGGCTTTCCCGGAGCGATCTGCTCCGACTCCCGCAGCACGGAGCCGCGTTGCCCATCGCGTGCGTGGAGGGCTGGTCGACCTCGGACCAGCTGTGGCACGGCGTACGGCTGCGGGATCTCGCGGCCCTCGCCGGGTTCGACGAGGACCCTCCGGGCGTACTCGTGGAGTCCTTGCAGCGGCGCGGGGCCTTCCGCAGGGCCGCCCTGCGCGACAACCAGGTGCGCGACCCGCGCTCGCTGCTCGCGCTGCGGGTCAACGGGGCGGATCTTTCCCCTGACCACGGCTACCCGGCGCGGATCATCGTCCCGGCCGCGCCCGGCGTGCTCAACACCAAGTGGGTGTCCCGTCTGACCTTCGGGGAGCTGTGATGACCGGTTTCACGCACCGATTCCGCCGGTGGTACGGCGAGGGTCCGCTGCAACCCCTCGTGCTGCTCGGCTCTTTCGCGCTCGCGGGATACGCGGGAGTGCGTCTCCTGGAGGGCGACTGGCTGCTGATCGCCGTCTGGTTCGTCGGTGCGGCGCTGGTGCACGATCTGTTGTTCGTGCCCGCGTACGCGCTCGCCGACCGGGCCCTGCGGGCCGCCGGTGGGCGGCGAAGCCGGGGGGAGCAGAACCGTGAGGAGTGGAGCCGTGGGGAGTGGAGCCGTGAGGAGTGGAGCCGTGGAGGGTGGGTCAACTTCGCGCGCGTTCCGGCCTTCCTGTCCGGGTTGCTGCTGCTGGTCTGGTTCCCGCTCGTAGCCGGAGGGGTGGAGCGCTACGAGTCCGTCACCGGGCTCCCGGCCGGTGCCTTCCTCGACCGCTGGCTGACCGTCACGGCCCTGCTGTTCGCGGGGTCCGCCCTGTGCCGGGTCCTTCAGACGCGGCGCAGGGCGAGGAAGCAACGGCCGCCGGCGGTCCACTGACCTGCCGGGTGCCAGCCGAGCGGACGGGCGTGGCGCAGCAGGGCGGGTGTGCCGAGGCGGGCCCAGGGGAACAGCTCGCCCAGGGCGCCGTGCCCGTCGTCGACGTGCACCTCCACCCGCTCGTCGACGTCGAGCGGCGCGGTCTCGGCGATCAACAGGCCCTCAGGGGCGAGCAGCTGACCGACGCGGGTGAGCAGCGCGGCCGGATCGCCGCCGATCCCCACATTGCCGTCGATGAGCAGGGCGGTCCCCCAGCGGCCCTCGCCCGGCAGCGTGTCGAAGACGGAGCGGAGCAGTGCGGTGCCGCCGAGCCGGATCGTGTGGTCGACGGCCGCCTGGCTGACGTCGACCCCCAGGACGCGATGCCCCCGGGCCGCGGCTCCCGCCACCAGGCGGCCCGGCCCGCAGCCGATGTCGAGCACACTGCCCTCGCAGCGACGCAGCGCGGACAGGTCCGCCGCGTCGGCGTCGCCGCACCACCGCTCGACGTCCAGGGGCAGCAGCCAGCCGTCGCTGCGGCGCAGGAACAGCGGGCCGTGGCCGTTGCGCAGGGCGTTGGTGTAGGGATCGGCACGCCAGGGGGTGGCGGGGGCGGCCCTACAGAGGGCCGTGTCCGGCGGCGCGGCGCTCATCGGCTGCCGCCTGTGCCGGGGTGTCCGGCTGCGGAGGGCGGGACTGTGGTCTGCGCGGCTGCCGGTTGTCTGGTGGTGGTCTGCCCGCCTGCCGTCTGCCCGCCTGCCGTCTGCCCGGCTGCCGTTTGTCCGGCTGTCGTCTGCCCGGCTGTCGCCGTGAGGCGGGCGAGCATGGCGGCGAACCGGCTGCCCGGCGCGGCGGCGGCGACCCTGCCCGCGTCGTCGGCCGTGTCGACGTCACGCAGCCGGGGCAGATCGCGCACCCGCAGCCCCGCACCGGTGAGCCGGGCCCGCTGGAGGGCGCCGGTGTCCGGCCGGGACATGGGGACGCCGCGCAGCAGTTCCGGGTCGGGTTCGGCCAGGCCGAGCGCCCAGAAGCCGCCGTCGACGGCAGGGCCGAACCAGGCGTCGCAGTCCTGCCAGGCGTCGGGGCCGAGGGCCGGGGCGAGGAGGGCGGGACTGAGCTGGGGGGTGTCCATGCCGACAAGCAGGGCCGGTCCCGAGCACTGGGCGAACGCCGCGGCGAGCCGTTCGTCCAGGCCGCCCGCGCACTGGGGCACCACTTCGATGCCGGGCGGCAGCCAGGGCCCAGGCCGTCCGGCGAGCACCAGGACGCGTCGCCGGGCGGGCGCCGCGAGCACGGCGGCGAGGGTATCGCCGAGCGAGGCCGCGGCAAGCTCGGCGGCCTCCTCCGGGGTGTAGGGCGGGGAGAGGCGCGTCTTCACCCGCCCCGGCAGCGGCTCCTTGGCGATGACGAGCAGAGTTGTGGTTCCGGATGTGGGTACGGCGGGCATGGTCGGTGCGGTCGGTGCGGTCGGTGCGGTCGGTGCGGTCGGTGCGGTCGGTGCGGTCGGTGCGGCGGGTGCGGCGGGTGCGGTGCGCTCAGTGGGCACGGCCGGTACGGCGAGGTTGGCGAGCGCTGCGGGCCCAGTGGGCATGGCAGGTTCGGCAGGCGCTACGGACTCGCCGGGTGCAGCGGGTTGAGCACGCTCAGCGGGTAGGGCGGACTCAGCGGGTTCGGTGGGCATGGCGAGCGCTGCGGACTCAGCGGGCATGGCAGGTTCGGCAGGCGCTACGGGCTCGCCGGGTGCAGCGGGTTGAGCACGCTCAGCGGGTAGGGCGGACTCAGCGGGTTCGGTGGGCATGGCGAGCGTCGCGGACTCAGCGGGCATGGCCGGTACGGCGGGCTCGCCGGGTGCGGCGGGCACGGCAGGCTCAGCGGGTGCGGCGCGCTCAGAGGGCTCGGTGGGTCCAGCGGGTGCGGCGCGCCCAGCAGGTTCAGCGGGCTCGGCGGGTGCGGTGGGCCCAGTAGGCCCAGTAGGTACAGCAGTCACCGTGCACCGCCCGCCGCGTGCCCCGCACCAGCCGTAGAGGTCGTCCGTGGTTCCTCCGCGAGTACTGCGCGCATGTCGCGTGCCGCGTGCCACGTCCCCCGCCACGTTCCGGTGACCTTCGACTTCCCGGAGCGCGGCAGATAGGGCACGTCACGCTCCTCGATCCGCCAGGCCGCGTCGGCCGCCCGTACGACCATCTGGAGGGGGTATCCGCTGCGCCGGTCGGTCAGGTCCAGCCCGAGCAGGTCCTCGCGCCGCGCCGCCCGCATCGGGCCCAGGTCGTGCAGGCGTACGCCGGTCCGCCGCCGCAGCATCCGCGCGAGCGCCAGATTGCCCGCGCGCGCGTGCGGCGGCCAGGCGCCGCGTCCCTGCGGGCGCCGCCGTCCGACGACCAGATCGGCCTCTCCGTCGGCCACGCGGCGTACGAAGGGCCGCAGCAGCCCCGGATCGAGGGAGGCGTCGCAGTCGCAGAAGCACACGACGTCCGCGTCGGACGCCGTCAGGCCCGCGTGGCAGGCGGCCCCGAAGCCCCGCCGGGACTCGTGCACGACGGTGGCGCCCAGGGCGCGGGCGATGTCCGCCGAGCCGTCGGTGGAGCCGTTGTCGACGACGACGGCCCGCCAGCCCCGGGGGATGCGTTCCAGGACCCAGGGCAGCGCGGCGGCCTCGTCGAGGCAGGGCAGGACGACGTCGACCCGAACGGCTCGCTCGTCGGGCTCTGCGGAGGGGAGGGGGGAGGGGGTCATGTGACTCACCCTATGAATCTGAACCGGACATATCGGACTTGAGGTTCTTACGAAACAGGGACGTCGGCAACCGGTGACCGGTCTGACCGGCAGATCTCCGCGCGACAGGTGCGAGGCTTGCCGTATGCAGTCACCGCCGCAGGACCGCCCGCCCGCCGGATCCGGTGCGCCCGACGTGCCCCGGGTGCTCGTCGTGGACGACGATCCGACCGTCGCCGAGGTCGTCGCGGGCTACCTGGAGCGCGGCGGCTACACGGTCGACCGCGCCGAGGACGGCCCCGGGGCGCTGGAGCGCGCCGGGGTGTTCCGGCCCGACCTGGTCGTCCTCGACCTGATGCTGCCCGGCATGGACGGCCTGGAGGTGTGCCGCCGTCTGCGCGCCAAGGGGCCCGTGCCCGTCATCATGCTCACCGCACGCGGCGACGAGGACGACCGGATCCTGGGCCTGGAGATAGGGGCCGACGACTACGTCACCAAGCCGTTCAGCCCGCGCGAGCTGGTCCTGCGGGTGGGATCGGTACTGCGCCGCAGCAGCGCGGCCCGCGCTGCCGAGGCCGTCACCACGCTGCGGGCCGCCGGCCTGTGGGTGGACCCGGCCGCGCGCCGCGCGACCAAGGGCGGGGCCGAACTCGCCCTCACCCTGCGCGAGTTCGACCTCCTGGCCTTTCTGCTGCGCCACCCCGGCCAGGCGTTCGGCCGGGAGGAGCTGATGCGGGAGGTCTGGGGCTGGGAGTTCGGTGACCTGTCCACGGTCACCGTCCACATCCGCAGGCTGCGCGGCAAGGTCGAGGACGACCCCGCCAGGCCGCGGCTGATCCAGACGGTGTGGGGTCTGGGCTACCGCCTGGACGTGCCGGACGGCGAAGAGACACCGCCGGGCGGCGAAGAGACACCGCCGGGCGCCGGCGACCCGCCGAACGCAGGCGACCCACGGCCCCTCCCCGCCGCCCCCGATACCCGCAGCGCGACCGACACCCCCGACGCCCCGACCGCCCGACGCGACCGCGTACCACCCCTAGCCGAAGGCTGAGCCTCATGCGGGACATCCTCCTCATCGCCCTCTTCGCCTTCCTGGGCGCCGCGAGCGCCGGACTCCTGGGCGCCTTGGCGCTGCGCCTGCTGCGCCGCCGCTCCCTGGTGGTGGCGATGACCGTCGTGGCGGCCGTCGCGGTGCTCGCGATGCTGGGCGGGACGCTCGCGGTGGCCTGGGAGATGTTCCTCTCGTCGCACGACCTGAAGGTGGTCACCGTCGTCGTGGCGATGGCCGCCGTGGTCTCGCTCGCCACCGCGCTTCTGCTCGGCCGCTGGGTGGTCGCCCGCAGCAACGCCCTGACCCTGGCGGCCCGTTCCTTCGGCGACGGCGGCAGCTTCGCGGCGCCGCCCGAACTCGTCAGCGCTGAACTCGCCGCCCTGACAAGGGAGTTGGAGTCGACCAGCGCCAAGCTCGCCGAGTCCCGCGAGCGCGAGCGGGCCCTGGAACGCTCACGGCGTGAACTGGTCGCCTGGATCTCGCACGACCTGCGTACCCCGCTGGCCGGACTGCGCGCCATGTCCGAAGCGCTGGAGGACGGCGTCGCGGCCGACCCCGACCGCTATCTGCGCCAGATCCGCACCGAGGTCGAGCGTCTCAACTCCATGGTCGGCGACCTCTTCGAACTCTCCCGCATCCACGCGGGCGCCCTCGCCCTTTCCCCCTCGCGCATCTCCGTCTACGACCTGGTGGGCGACGCGCTCGCGGGCGTCGACCCGCTCGCCCGCGAGCACCGGGTGCGTCTCGTGGGCGACAGCGTCGAGGCCGTCCCGGTGGAGGTGGACAGCAAGGAGATGAGCCGCGTCCTGGGCAACCTCCTGATCAACGCGATCCGCCGCACCCCGGCCGACGGGACCGTCGCGGTGGCCGCGGAGCGCTCCGCGGACGGCGTGGTCCTGTCCGTGACCGACGGCTGCGGCGGCATCCCCGAGGAGGACCTGTCCCGCGTCTTCGACACCGGCTGGCGCGGCAGCCAGTCCCGTACACCCCCGGCGGGCGCGGGCCTGGGCCTCGCGATCGTGCGCGGCATCGTCGAAGCCCACCAGGGCCGGGCAGCCGTACGCAATGTCGCGGGCGGCTGCTGCTTCGAGGTCACACTGCCGACGGCGGCGGCCCTCTGAAGAGACCCGCTGCCGACGGCCTTCTGAAGCGACCCGCTGCCGACGGCCCTCTGAAGCGACCCCGACGGGACTGTCCTACCCCCGCAGCGGCGCCTTGGCGAAGGACGCCATCCCCTCGCCGAAGCCCACCTCGGCCCGCCACCCCAGCTCCGCCCGCAGCCGCGCAGAGTCCGCCGTGACATGCCGTACGTCGCCGAGCCGGTACTCGCCCGTCACCTCCGGAACGGGGCCGCCGAACGCCTGCGCGAGCTCGCGGGCCATCTCCCCGATGGTGTGCGCCTCACCGCTGCCGGTGTTGTACGCCGTGAACGCCCCGGCATCCCGCTCGCGCACCGCCTCGACGGCCATCGCGTTGGCCGCCGCCACATCCCGTACGTGCACGAAGTCCCGCCGCTGGCGGCCGTCCTCGAAGACCTGGGGTGCCTCGCCCCGCTCAAGGGAGGAGCGGAAGAACGAGGCCACACCGGCGTACGGGGTGTCGCGGGGCATGCCGGGGCCGTACACGTTGTGGTAGCGCAACGACACCGCACGGCCGCCGCTCGCCCGCGCCCACGCGGCGGCCAGATGCTCCTGCGCCAGCTTGGTCGACGCGTACACGTTGCGGGGATCGGCCGGCGCGTCCTCGCCCACCAGGCCCGGGGTCAACTCGGCCCCGCAGTCCGGGCAGTGCGGCTCGAAGCGCCCGGCGTCCAGATCCGCCGCCGCACGCGGGCCCGGTCGGACCACCCCGTGCGCGGCGCACTCGTAACGCCCCTCCCCGTACACCACCATCGACCCGGCGAGCACCAGATCCCGTACCCCGGCATCGGCCATCGCGGCGAGCAGGACGGCCGTGCCCAGGTCGTTGCAGCCCACGTACTCGGGGGCGTCCGCGAAGTCCTTGCCGAGCCCCACCATCGCCGCCTGATGACAGACCGCGTCCACCCCGCGCAGCGCATCCCGCACCGCGTCCCGGTCCCGGACGTCGGCCACGGTCCACCGCTGACCGGCGGGTGGCCGCGGAGGTTCGGCATGGGCGGAGGGCAGCAGGGCGTCGAGGACCGCCACTTCGTGCCCGCGTCCGGTGAGGGCTTCGACCACGTGCGATCCGATGAATCCGGCTCCGCCGGTGACAAGTACGCGCATGCGGCCCACGCTAGGTGTGAGGAGCCGGAGTGACGATCACCGACGGGGCTTCGTCACGGGTCCGTAAGAAGCGTCAAGCAGCGTCAAGAGGGGTCGAGAAGCGCACGGAGGTGGTCCGGATGACGCTTCGCACATCGACCAGGCAGGGGTGTCTGGTGCTGTACGACTTCCTGACGCCGGGAGCGGACGGAGGGTGTGACATGACCGATGGCGAACGTCGGCGAAGCCGCGGAACTCCGTCGAGTCATCTGGGCGACCACCTGGGTCTGATATCCCAGTTCACCGAGCAGGCGAGGGTCGGCCTCGAAGAGGAGACCGACACCTCGCGGGTCTTCATGGCGATCTATTCCGGCTTCCTCGTGGAGGCCGGAGCGGGCATACGCTGGCTGCTGGAGCCCTCCCTCATCGAGCGGGCGACCGTGGCCGTCCGCCGTGCGGCTCCCGGGGCCAGGGGCGCGGAGCGCGATCTGGCCACCCGTCTGCTGGCCACCTTGTGGACGGCGGGCGTCGTCGCCGGTGTCGAGACCGAGGACTGGATCCGCAGCGCTCCGGAGCTCCCCGAGATCTGTCTGCGCATGGCAGCTCAGGTCGTGGAAGGACAGGGTGATGCCGCGCCCTGACCCTCGTCCGCCGTCCCCACCGGTGACGTCACGTCACCACACCGCGTACGACGCCGAGTTCGAGCAGGTCCTGGGGCCGCAGGCGCAGCTGCTCCGCCGTCGACCGGGTCTCCTCCGGCCCCCGCTTGAGGATGGCGGTGGCAAGCTCCGGGGCGATGACCGAGAAGTAACTGTCCGGTGTGGCCCAGAGGTTGTCCGGCGCCGCGAGGGCGAGTGCGCCGCCGGAGCCACCCTCGCCGATGACCAGCGAGGTGACCGGCACCGGTGAGGCGGCGACGGCGGCGAACAGATCGGCGATCGCCGCGCCCGCGCCCGCGCGTTCGGCTTCAGCCCCGTTCGCGGCCCCCGGCGTGTCGACGAGTGTGAGCACGGGAATGCCGAGCCGCCCCGCGAGCCGTACGAGACGGGCCGCGGTGCGGTACCCGGCGGGCGTCGTCGCCGTCCCGCACTGTGCGGCATAGGCGACCGTCCGCCCCTCGCGCACCCCGAACCCGCAGAGCATCCCCGGGTCCGCGCCCCCGCACCGGTCGCCCCGCAGCGGCGCGCGATCGCTGAAGTAGGCATCCAAGTAGGCGCCGGCACGCGGTCGTTCGGGGGAGCGGGCGCGGCTGACGGCGTCCCAGCCGGTGGCGGGCAGGTCGGTGCGGCCGAGTGCGGCGGGAGGCTCTGCGGGTTCGGGGGAGGCGGCGGAGGCGGGTGCGGTCAGCAGCCGGAGGCGCAGCGCCAGTGCTTCACGCAGCTCCTGCGGACGTACGATCTCGTCGATCGCGCCCGCCGCGAGCTGGGACTCGGCGGTGTACGCCGCCGGATCCGTGTCCGCCGGGCGTACCCGCGACCCGGCGAAGCCGACCTGGCTGCCGGGCAGCGCCAGGATCAGGTCGGCGCCCGCGCCAAGCGTGGCCCAGCCGCCACCCGTGGTCGGATCGCGCAGGACCGCGATCCGGGCGAGGCCCGCAGCGCCGGTGAGCTCGGACTGACGTGCCACGCGCTGCAGTTGGACCAGCGCGCGCATGCCTTCCTGTACGCGGCTGCCGCCCGTCGCGATCAGCGAGACGACGGGCAGCCGGTGGTCCCGGGCGTGGCGGTGCGCGGCCTCCAGGCGGTCCCCGGTGCGCTCGCCGAGGGAGCCGCCCAGGAAGCCGAACTCGAAGGAGGCGATCACCGCCCGGGCGCCGCCGACGGTGGCGGTGCCGCAGACCACCGACTCGCGTTCGCCGGTGCGTTCCTCGGCTCGGGCGCGGGAGTCGGCGTATCCCTGCCAGTCGAGCGGGCCGTCCTGCCTTCCCTCCGTGATCTCCGGCGAGGGGTTGGGGAGTTCGCGAAAGGAGCCCTGATCGGCCAGGGCGCTGACGGCCGCCCGCGCGGTCGAGCGAAGGGCGGCCGGACCGCCGGGCGCGGACCCGGGCGCGGACCCAGGCCCAAGCCCGGACCCAGGCCCAGGCCCATGCTCATGCCCGGACCCAGGAACGGATTCAGGCATGAAGGGACCGCTTCATGATCTTCCCCATGTCGTTGCGGGGCAGCTCCGGCAGATAGTGCACGACCCGTGGACGCTTGTGCGGGGCGAGCTGGGCGGCCACATGGTCCGCCAAGTCCTTTGCCGAAGGCGGCGTGTCGGGATCCGTCGGCACGATCCAGGCGACGATGCGCTCGCCCAGGTCGTCGTCCGGCTCACCGGTCACCGCGGCCTCCCGTACGCCCGGGAATTCGAGCAGGGCGTTCTCGATCTCCCCCGCGCCGATCTTGTAGCCGCCGCTCTTGATGAGGTCGGTGGCCTTGCGTCCGACGATGCGTACGTAGCCGTCGTCGTCGCGCACCGCCATGTCCCCGGTGCGGAACCAGCCGTCGGCGGTGAACGCCGTGGCGGTGGCGTCGGGCCGGTTGAGATATTCGGTGAACACGTTCGGGCCGCGCACCTCGATCTCGCCGACCTCCTGCCCGTCCGAGGTCTCGGTGCCCGACTCGTCCACGAGCCGCAGCTCCACGCCGCGCAGCGGCACCCCGACGGTTCCGGCGCGCGGTTCGCCGTCGGCCCGCACGCTCGTGTTCATCAGGGTCTCCGTCATGCCGTACCGCTCGATCACCCGGCGTCCCGTCGCCGCCGCGATCCGCTCGTGGTCGTGCACCGGCAGCGCGGCGGACCCCGAGACCAGGATCCGCGCGCCCGACAGGGCCTTGGCGAGGGCCGGGTCGGTGGGCAGCGCCTCCGCGATGCGGTGGTACATGGTGGGGACGCCGAACAGCATCGTGGCCCCGTCGGTCAGTTCCCGCCGCACCCCCTCGATGGAGAACCGGCCCAGGTGCCGCACCGAACCGCCCCGGCGCAGCGGCCCCAGGATGCCGAGGATCAGACCGTGCACATGGAACAGCGGAAGGCCGTGCACCAGCACGTCGTCGGACGTCCACTGCCAGGCGTCCTCAAGGGCGTCCAAGGTGGCGGCCAAGGCCCGGCGGGGCAGCACCGCGCCCTTGGGCGGCCCGGTGGTGCCCGAGGTGTAGACGATCAGGGCGGGGGCCTGCGGGTCGGGCTCGTCGGGCGGGGCGGCGGCCGTCTCCGCGGCCGTCGCGCCGCCGGTGAGCGTGATGTCCGTACGCTGCAACACCTGGAGTGGAGCGGGGAGTTCGTCGCCCGGCGCCGCGAGCACGGCCGTCGGAGCGCTGTCCGCCACGATGTGCCCCAGCTCGCCCTCGCCGATCTTCGGGTTGAGCGGCACGACGGGCACACCGGCGATGAGCGCGGCCACGACGCCGACGGCGGTCTCCAGGGTCGGCGTCGCCCACAGGGCGACCCGGCGCTGCGAGCCGATCGAGGCGGCGAGGGAACCGGCCGCCGCCGCGAGTTCGGCGTACGTCAGCGAACGCTCGCCGAAGCGCAGGGCCGGGAGGTCCTGGCCCGTGGCGAGGGAGGGGAAGAGGGGCGGGTGGGGAGAACTCACGCTGCGTATCTCCTTGGTCGTCGTCGAGGTGCTTCGAGCTGTCGTCGGTGCGGGCCGCAGGACCGGCCTCGGGTGTTCGAGGGTTGGTCCTACCCGAATCCTGGCACCACGAAGGCGAGCCACACCGCGGCGGGTACCACGGCCACCACGATCCCGCCGTACATCATCAGCTGCCGGAAGAAGCGCTCCCGGTCCACGTCCGGGGCCGCGGCGAGCACCAGCGCGCCGTTGGTCGAGAAGGGGCTGACGTCCACGACGGTCGCGGAGACGGCCAGCGCCGCGATCATGCCGACCGCGCCGATCTCGCCCTGGGCCAGGAACGGCACGGCGAGCGGGATCAGCGCGCCCATGATCCCCACGGAGGAGGCGAAGGCGGAGACGAGCGCCCCGATGTAGCAGAGCAGCAGGGCGGCGAGGAGCGGCACGCCGATGTCGGACACGCCCTCACCGGCCCAGTCGATGGTGCCCATCTCCTCGAGCACGCCGACGTAGGTGAGCACGCCGCAGATCAGCAGGACGGTGGGCCAGGCGATCTCGCCGACGGCCTTGCGGCTGGAGTCGGGCCAGAACGCGCTCAGGATCACGGCCAGGGTGATGGCGCTCAGACCGGCGTCGAGGTCGAAGGCGAGAACGGCGACGACGAGGGCGACCAGAGCGGCGAGGGTCGCGATCTTGGCCGGATCGAGCCGCGAACCCGGCCCGGACTCGGCCGATTTGGCCTCTTCCGGACCGGCGCCGGCCGCCCCGTCCTGCGCCTCGACGGTGCCGAGGCGCCCCAGCTTCAGCCCGCCGAAGAGGACGAACACGACTCCCGCGATGATGACGTTGACGACGAGCGAGGCGAGGAAGAGCGCGACCTCGTTCCCGGGCAGCTTCTCGCGCTCCATGATGCCGTTGACGATCGAGCCGTAGATGCTGATGGGGGAGAAACCGCCGCCCTGCGCCCCGTGCACCACCATGGCGCCCATCAGGAGCGGGCTGATTCCGTACCGGGCGGCGAAGCTCAGGGCGATCGGCGCGACGATCGCGACGGCGGCCGGACTGACCGCGCCGATCGCGGTGAGCGCCGCGGTGATCACGAACATCACCCAGGGGATCAGGACGATCCTGCCGCGCACCAGACGGATGGAGGCATGCACCAGCCAGTCCGTGGTGCCGTTGGCGCGGGCGATGGCGAACAGATAGGTCACACCGACCAGGACGACGAACAGATCGCCGGGGAAACCGGCGAAGATGCCGTCCGCGTCGAGGTCGGCGACCAGTTCACCGACCACGAAGGCAGCGGCGAAGGCGAGCGCGCCCATGTTGATGGAGCGGGTGGTGGCGATCACGAAGACCACCACGAGTACGAGGATGGAGATCAGTTCGGCGGACATCGTGGGCTCCCGTCCCTGGGGCCGACCCTCAGTGGCCAAGTGGCTGAGCCAATTTGGCCGTTGGCGGAACTCAGCGTCGGGGTATCGGTTTCGGCCGTCAAGAGATCGGACGCAAATTGGCTGGACCACTTGGCCACTCGTCCACCGGGTCGGCCGCTGTTAGGCTGCGAATCCATCGGTACGGGGACCGACATGGGGGGTTGGGATGTCTGACGCGCTGCGCCCCATGGGCAGGACGAGGCTGTACGAGCAGGTGCTCGACCGGCTGCGTGCCTACGTCGGAGAGGGCGGCCTGCGCTCCGGTGACCGGCTGCCGCCCGAGCGTGAACTGGCCCAGCGCCTCGGCGTGTCCCGCGCCTCCGTCAAGCAGGCCATCGTCGTACTCGAAGTGCAGGGCCTGGTCGAGGTGCGGCACGGCGGCGGCACCTATCTGGTCAAGGACAGCCTGGACGCCGAGCCCGTGGAGCGGCTCGTGGAGCGCAAGCGGCGGCTGCCCGACGTCCTGGAGGCGCGCGAGGCGCTGGAGACCAAGCTCGCCGAACTGGCCGCCGAGCGGCGCACGGACGAGGACCTGCGCGCGATGCGGGGCGCCCTCGACACCATGGCCCGGGAGATCGAGGCGGGGGAGCACGGCGTCGAGGGCGACCGGCTCTTCCACGCGGCCGTGACCGCGTCCGCGCACAGCGCGCTGCTCGCCGAGTTCATGCGCTCCATCGCCGAGCAGATCACCGAGAGCCGCAACGAATCGCTGCGCCAGGTGCGGCGCCCCGCCCGCTCCCTCGCCCAGCACCACGAGATCCTCGACGCGATCGAGGGCGGCCGTGGCCGGGCGGCGGCAGCAGCGATGCGCCGGCACGTGCGGACGGTCGCGAAGGTGCGCCTCCTGGACTGGAACCCGGAGGACGAGGCGTAGCCCCCGGGCGTACCCGCGGTAACTCCCCTGCCGCACAGGGCTGTTCATTCGGCGGCGCAGACCCCACCATTCTCGGCACCGCTCAGGAGTCACGAGAACGCGGTGACGTCCGCCGACCGAGGGGGAACCCGTGCTGCGCCGATTTTCCGTCCCGCTGACCATCGCGGCCGCCGCCGCCCTGCTGATGCCGCTGACCCCGGCCCAGGCGGACCAGACCCCGGCGGCCGCCCGCACACCAGTGATCTTCGTCCACGGCTACAACGCCGACCCGGGTGTGTGGGGCTCCCTGCGCGAGGACTTCAAGGCGTCCGGCTACACGGACGCCGAGCTGTTCTCCTGGGGGTACGACACCAGCAAGTCGGTGAACGAAGTGCTCTCAGGGAGGTTCGCCGCCTACGTCGACGAGGTGCGCGCGCGGTCGGGCGCCGCCAAGGTGGACATCGTCGCCCACTCCTTCGGCAGCCTCGTCACCCGCTGGTACGTCAAGCACGGCGGCGGCACGGGCAAGGTCGCCCACTGGGCCTCGCTCGCGGGCCCCAACCACGGCACCGCCACGGCCTGGGCCTGCGCCGCCTGGTCCCAGGCGTGCCGTGACATGACACCGGGTTCGTACGTCCAGGACGGGCTCGCGGAGGGCGACGAGACGCCGGGCGACGTCGCGTACGCGACCTGGTGGTCCAACTGCGACGAGGTCATCAACCCCGACAACAGCGTGCCGATCACCGGAGCGGCGAACCACGCGGCGGGCTGCCTGAAACACAACGACCTGCTGGGGGATGACGGAGTGTCACAAGGAGTGCGGGCCTTCGTCGGCGGTTAGCCCGCTTCCTGGTGGGGCCGTGCGGGACTCGTGGGGCCGCGCAGGACTCACGGCGCCATGAAGGACCGGGCGAACCCATTCGCCTGGTCCTTCGCCCCTGAACGTGTTGATCGCCCCGGGTGTCCCACGCGGCGCCCAAGGTGGTCACCATGGACGACGACAACGCTCCCCGGCACACCGGCACCGAGGCCCGCGCCTCCGTGCTCCTGCGCCTCCCCAAGCTGTGGCTGGTGCCCACCGTTCTGGCCGGGCTGCTCGCCCTGCTGCTCTCCCTGCTCTACATGGGCGGCATCATCAGCCCCAACCGCGATCTGCGCGATCTTCCCATCGCCGTCGTCAACTCCGACCAGGGGCAGCCGCCGGCCGGGCAGAAGCAGAACCTGGGGACGCAGGTCGCCCGGACCGTCCTGGACGACACGTCGAGCGACAAGGCCGACTGGCGCGGGCTCACGCGGGCAGAGGCCCAGGACCAGCTCGACTCCGGCAAGATCTACGGCGCCCTGCTCATCCCCGCGAACTTCAGCGACTCCGTCGCCGCGCTCACCACCGCGCGCGCGACCGAGCGGCCGACGATGACGGTGCTGACCAACCCCGGAATGGGCAGCCTCGGTTCCTCCCTGGCGAGCAAGATCGTCACGGCGGCCGCGCAGCAGTCCTCGCAGGCCATCGGCAAGCAGCTCAAGGCGGCAGGCGCCGACAAGGGGGCGAGCGCCACCGCGGGCCTGCTGCTGACCGACCCCGTCGGCATCACCACCCAGGTCGGCCACCCCATCGGCGAGAACAGCGGCCTCGGCCTGAGCGCGTTCTACTACACGCTGCTGCTCGTCCTGGGAGGGTTCCTCGGGGCCAACCTCATCAACATGGGCGTCGACACCGCCCTCGGCTACGCGGACGGCGAGATCGGCCCGTGGCACACCCGCCGCCCGACCGTGCCGATCAGCCGCACCCAGACGCTGCTCCTGAAGATGGCCATGACCGCGGGCATCACCATCCTGACCACCAGCCTGGTCATGCTGGCCACCATCGTCATCCTCGACATGGACGCCACCCACCTGCCGCTGCTGTGGATCTTCTCCTACTGCGCGAGCCTCGCGGTGGGCCTGGGGGTCCAGGCCATCAACGCGGCCTTTGGCGGGATCGGCCAGCTGGTGTCCATGTTCGTGTTCATCGTCCTGGGCCTGCCCTCGTCCGGGGCCACCATCCCGCTGGAGGCGGTCCCCGGCTTCTACCGCTTCCTCGGCATCTTCGAGCCCATGCGCCAGCTCAGCGGGGGCGTCCGCGCCATCCTCTTCTTCGACGCCCGCGCCGATGCCGGCCTCGGCCGCGCCTGGATCATGATCGCGGTCGGCAGCGCGATCGCCATGGCCTTCGGTTTCGCGATGACCCGCTACTACGACCGCAAGGGGCTGCACCGGATGACTCCGCAGCCCTCGCCCTGAACCCGCGTCAGCGGCCCAGGCGCACGCGGGTCAGCAGATCCTCGCCCGCGGGACCGGATGCCGACTTGTCGACCACGTACGCGTGCCCCTCGGCCACGTGGACGTGGTTGGGGTTCGCGCCGGTCGCCACGGACTTCACGACGGCGCCCTTCCGCGGGTCGACGACCGTGACGGTGGCGGTGGTGCGGTTGACGGCCAGGACATGCCCCGAACGCCGGTCGACGGCGACGGACTTGGTGCCCCCGCCGGTGGCCACGGACTTCACGACGGCGCCTTTGCGCAGATCGACGACCGTGACGGTGCCGGAGGTCTGGTCGGCGGTGTAGGCGGTGCGGCCGTTCTTGGAGAGGGCGATGGAGAGCGGTCCCTTGCCGGCCGGGATGAGGCGCGGGCCCGCGGCCTTGGGGGAGACCTCGATGATCCGGGCGCCGTGGTAGTCGGCGGCGTACACCGCACCGGTCCGCTCGTTCACGGTGATGCCCGTCGGGCCGGTGCCGGGGACGGTGACGCGCTTCTTCTCCTTGAAGGTGGCGGAGTCGAACGCGACGAGGCTGCCGTCGGCGAAGGAACTCGCCCACACCGTGTCGCGCCGCTCGTCGACGACTATCTCGCGGGCGTGGTTCACGTTCGCCAGCGTGGCCAGGCGCTTGCCGGTGCGCTGGCTGTAGACGGCGACGGAGTTGTCGCGGGTGTTGGTCGTCCAGACGGTGTTGTGCTCGTCGTCCACGGCTATTCCGTAGACCGACTCGACGGCGCCGGTGGCCGCGTCGGTGACCGGCGGCGCGTACGCCTTCTCGACCTTCAGCGTGTCCGGGTCGACCCTCAGCAGCCGGGAGTCGGTGACGGTGGCGGGCGGCATGCCCACGGAGGAGGTCATCCAGAGCGCGTCGTTCCGCTCGGAGTACGCGGACTGGTACAGGCCTTGCCTGACCGGCGCCGACGCGGTGGGCGAGCCGGTCTCGGCGGCCTCGGCACGCGCGGTGCCGGCCGAGACCAGCGCACCTCCCGCGGCGAGCGACACGGTGATCGCGGTGGTACGGCGGGCCCGGCGGATGGTTGAGCTCATGCTGCGTCGATCTCCTTGGCAGATGCGCCTCCGGAGGGAGGCACTCGCCGATCAACTTAGCCGAGCCTTACCTAATCCGTCATGCCTCTCTCCGTGCCTTTCCCCGGGACTCCGCGCATCCCTCAGGACAGGCAACCGGCGTGCGCGAGGGCCTGCTTGAGCAGGACGCCGTGGCCGCCGGGCATCTCGTGCTGGACCACCTCGGAGGAGGCCTCCTGCGGACTGAACCAGGCCAGGTCCAGAGCGTCCTGACGGGGACGGCAGTCACCGGCGACCGGGACGATGTAGGCGAGGGACACCGCGTGCTGGCGGGGGTCGTGGAAGGGCGTGATGCCCTGGGTCGGGAAGTACTCGGCGACGGTGAAGGGCTGGAGCGAGGCCGGGACGCGGGGGAGCGCCGCCGGGCCGAGGTCCTTCTCCAGGTGGCGCAGCAGGGCGTCCCGGACCCGCTCGTGGTGCAGGACCCGGCCGGAGACCAGGGAGCGGCTGACCGCCCCGTCCCGGCCCATGCCCAACAGGAGTCCGATGCTGGTGACTTCTCCGTTGTCGTCGACGCGCACCGGCACGGCCTCGACGTACAGGATCGGCATGCGTGAACGGGCCTGCTCGAGCTCGTCGGAGGTCAGCCAGCCGGGCGTGGTTTCGGTCGTGTCAGACATCGGCTGATCATACGTTCACTGGCTCCCGGCGTGCTGCTTCACCTTCGTCGCGGTGTCGCCGTCGACGGCCGAGGCCAGCTGCGGCACCAGGCGTTCCAGCATGTACGGCAGGCTCAGGACCGACACGAACGAGACGGAGTTGCCGTAGTCGCTCGCCTCCGCGACATAGACCTCACGGTCCTCCTTGGCCACGTCCAGGTCGCCGTAGAGGGGGTTCTTGTCGAGCTTGGCCTCGTCCTTCGCCGGGTCCGTCGCGATCCACACGATCGCGTCGGTGTCCAGGAGATCGGTGCGCTCCTTGCTGATGTTGGCGCCGAACTCGTCGCCGATGACCTTGTCCAGGTCGCCCGGGAGCGTGAAGCCGAGGCCGGCGAGCACCCGGGAGCGGGGGTCCTGGCTGCCGAAGGCGAAGATTCCCTCGTACGGGGTGGCCATCACGGCGCTGGACCCGGCGAAGTCCGGGTTCTCCTCGGCCGCGGTCTTGAAGTCGGCCTCGACGCCCGTCACCAGCTTCTTCGCCTTGGCCTCCTGGCCGAGCGCCTTGCCGATCGTCTTGGTCTGCTGCTGCCACGGGACCCCGAAGTCGTTGTACTCCTTCGGCTGCGCCACCACCGGCGCGAACTTCGACAGGGTCGTGTACTGCTCCTTGGTCAGGCCTCCGTAGACGGCCAGGATCAAGTCCGGGCGCAGGGCGGCGATCTTCTCCGTCTGCGGTCCCGTGCCGGTGTCCTTCAGGACGGTCGGCGCCTTGGCGCCGCCGAGCTCGTCGGTGGCCCAGGGGCCGATGGCGCCCTTGTAGCCGCCGAGCCACTCGGTCGTGCCGACGGGCACCTTGCCCAGGGCGAGCACGGCGTCCTGGTCGGTGAGGCCGACCGTGACGATCCGCTTGGGTTCCGCCTTGACGGTGGTGCTGCCGTACTTGTGCGCGATGGACACCGGGAAGGCGCCGTTCGCGGACCCGGCGTCGTCCGAGCCCGTGTCGGAACCGTCCCCGGAGCCACAGGCCGTGGCGGTGCCGAGAAGGAGGAGAGCGGCGGCGAACGCCGTGGCGAGGCGGGTGCGTCTGGCAGAGACGGGCATCAGTCGTCGTCCTTCACGGTGGTGGTGTCGGGTCCAGCACGGTGCGTGGGGGTCTTCGGGGCGTCCTTGCCGGTCGCGGTGCGGGTGCCGGACCACGCCTGCCACAGGGAGGCGTAGGGCCCGGAGCCTTCGCGCAGTTCATCGTGGGTGCCGCTCTCCACGATCCGGCCGCCCTCCATGACGACGATCCGGTCCGCCGTCGCGGCCTGGATCAGGCGGTGCGCGACGACGAGCGCGGTGCGTCCCTCGACCGCGCGGCCCGCGGCCTTCTCCAGGAGCCGCGCGCCGGTGCTTCCGGCCTCGGCCGTCGCCTCGTCGAGCACGGCCACCGGCGGATCGGCCAGCATCAGCCGGGCCAGGGCGAGTTGCTGGACCTGGGCGGAGGTGAGGCGGTGGCCTCCGTCGCCCACGACGGTGTCCAGGCCGCCGGGCAGCGCCTCGACCCACTCCAGCGCGTCGACGTCGGTCAGCGCGGTGCGCAGCTCGTCGTCCGTGGCATCGGGGTGGGCCAGGCGCAGATCGTCCGCGAGGGGCCCGGCGAAGACGTGCGTCTCCTGGGTGACGAGGGCCACCGGCAGCCCGCTGCCCCGGCCGGGCGTCCCGGTCAGGTGAATCGAGCCGGAGGTCGGCCGGTGCACCCCCGCGATGAGCTTGGCGAGGGTGGTCTTGCCCGCACCGCTCGGGCCGACGAGGGCCACCCGCTCCCCGGCCCGGAGCGTGAGGTCCACGTTCCGCAGGACGGGACGGCCGGGTACGTACGCGTGGTCGATGCCGGTCACGGTGACGGTGCCGTCGGGCGCCGCGCCGGGCTCCCGCCGCCGCGTCGCCGTGTCCTGGGCGCGCGCGGGCTGCGGGGTCGGCTCGTCGGCGACCCCGACGAGGCGGGCGAGCGAGGCCGTCGCGGACTGGGCGTCGTCCAGGAGTACGAGTGCGGAGTTGACCGGCGTGAACAGGCTGTGGAAGTAGAGCGCGGCGGCGGTCGCGGTGCCGATGGAGACCGAGTCCGAGCGGACCAGGAGGAAACCGGTGACGAGGACCGCGGCGAGGCCGGTGTACTCGGCGACGTGCAGCCGGTTGTAGAAGTCCAGGACCAGCCGGATGCCGCGCATCTTCAGCGCGACCGCGGTCGACGAACGCCGGGTCACCCGCGCGGTGTGCTCCTCCTCGATCCGAAAGCCCCGCACGGTGCCCGCCCCGGCGATGGTGTCGAGCAGCTGCTGCTGCTGGGCCCCGGTGGCGATGCGCTGCTGGGCGTAGAGGGGGACGGCATGGCGGACGTACCAACGGGCGGTGGACGCCTGGACGGGCACCGCGAGGAGGGCCGCGAGAAGGAAACGCCAGTCGAGCGCCGCCATCGCGGCCAGCGTGAGGAAGATGGCGAGCAGCGAACGGGCCAGTTCGGGCAGGGCACTGCGCACCGCCTCGCCCACCACCGAGACGTCCCGGGTCACCCGCGCGGTGAGGTCTCCCGCGCCGGCCTTCTCCACCTGTTCGAGGGGCAGCCGCAGGGCCTTCTCCACGAACCGCTCGCGCAGCTGCGCGAGCACGGTCTCGCCGAGCCGGGAGACGAGCGAGAGGCCGAGCGAAGTGGTCCCGCCGTGTGCGAGGGCGATCAGGACCAGCAGGACGACCGGCAGCGTGAGGTCTCCCGCCGGGCGGTGGTCGGCGACCAGGTCGACGATGCGGCCGAGTACCGGCTGGACGAGCAGTCCCACAGCGGTCGCCGCGATCATCACCGCGAAGCCGCCGAGGGCCAGGCCCCGGTGCGGGCGCACCAGCTCGCGGACCGCGGCGCGGGTGCGGACTGCGGTGGCGGTGGGGAGCAGCTCGCGGGTGTCCGTCTGCTGCTCTGCCGAGGAATCGTTCATGCCAACACCGCCGTGCGATAGGCCTCATGACGCTGGATCAGGTCGGCGTGCGGGGCCGTGTCGGTGACCCGTCCGCCGTCCAGGAGCACCACCCGGTCGGTGACCGAGAGGAGCGCGGGGCTCGTGGTCACCAGGACCGTGGTGCGGCCCTTGCGGATCTCGCGCAGCCCCGCGGCGATGCGGGCCTCGGTCACGGCGTCGACCGCGGTGGTCGGATCGTGGACCACCAGGACGGGCCGTTCGGCCGCGAGGGCACGGGCCAGGGCGACCCGTTGGCGCTGCCCGCCCGAGAGCGAGTGGCCGCGCTCGCCGACCGGCGTGTGCTCGCCGTCCGGCAGTGTCTGGGCGACCTGCGTCACTCCGGCCGCCGCCATCGCCTGTTCCGGGGCCGCGCCGTCGGGCGCCGCCGCCGTGACGTTCTCGCGGACGGTGCCGGCGAAGAGGTCCGCGTCGTGATCGGCGACGAGCATCGCCGTGCGCAGTTCGGCCGGGTCGAGGTCGCGCAGGGGTATGCCGTCCAGTTCCACAGTCCCGGTGTCGGGATCGGACCGCCGGGCCAGGCAGCGCAGCAGGTCGTTGGCGTGCGCGGGGTCGGTGGCGACCACGCCGAGCAGTTCGCCGGGCGCGATGTCCAGATCCACCCCGCGCAGCCCGCCGTGCCGTACGCCGTCGAGCCGGACGGCGCCGCGCACCGGCTGGGGCAGGCTCCGGTCCCCGGCGGTGACGGTGGGCGCGGTGGCGACGACCTCCGCGATCCGGGTGGCCGAGGCCCGGCCCTGGGCGAGCTCGGCGTTGACCCAGGCGAGCGTCTCCAGGGGGCCGATCAGGAAGAGCGCGAGGCCGACCGCCGAGACCAACTCGCCCAGGCTGATGCTGCCCTGGGCGGCGAGCCTGCCGCCGACGAGCGCGACGGCGGCGATCAGGCACCCGGTCAGGGCGAGGACCACACCGCTCTGGAAGGCCTGGGCGCGGGCCGCCTTCAGGGTGGCCCCGAGGGAGTCGCGGCTGGTGGTGCGGTAGCGGGCGATGGCGGCCGACTCGCCGCCGATGCCCTTGAGTATGCGCAGGCCCGTCACGAGGTCGGCGGCGACGGCCGACGCGTGGGCGGCGCGCTCCTGCTCGGCCTCGCTGCGGCTCTCCAGGGGCTTGCTCAGGAGGTGCCCGAGCCAGAGCAGGACCGGCGTGCCGAGCAGGACGACGAGGCCGAGCGTCAGCGACATGCGCAGCAGGACGACGGCGCAGGTGAGGATGCCGGTGAGTGCCGAGATCCCGGACATCAGGGCCATGTTGACGGCGCCGACCCGCTTGGCGTCCTCGGTCGCGATGTTGGCCAGGGCGCCGGGAAGGCGGCCTTCCTCGGCGCCGCCGCCGGGGTCGAGTATGCGGCGTACGAGGGATATGCGAAGAGTGTGCTCGGCGCGGGCGGCGGCACGCTCACCGGCCATGGCGCCGAAGCGGAAGCTCAGCGCGAGCGCCACGTAGCCGACGGCGAGTACGCCGAGGCAGACGAGCAGGGCGCCGGTGTCGGAGTCGGTGACGGCCTGGTCGATCGCGACGCCGATCAGGACGGGGACAAGGGCCTCGCCGATCTGGTGGCCGGAACCCAGCAGGGAGCCGACGGCGACATCGCGCCGCTGCCCCCGTACCGAATCTCTCAGGACGTCCCGGCCCGACGGACTTGAAGTACTCACCCGCCACCTCTCCAGGGCTGGTCAACGACAGTGCGGAAAATCTAGGTGAGGCTACCCTAAGTTGATTCCCCGTGGTGACGGCCCATGGGAATGACCAGTGGCGTACCACTGACCGGGTCCGGCGTGATGCGGCACTTCAGGTCGAAGACGTCCCGCACGAGGTCTGCGGTGACGACCTCGGCCGGGGTGCCCTCGGCGGCGATCCGCCCCGCCTTCATGGCGACGACGTGATCGGCGTAGCGGCAGGCCTGATTGAGGTCGTGCAGCACCATCACGACGGTGCGGTTCTCGCGGCGGTTGAGGTCGGTGATCAGGTCGAGTACGTCGATCTGGTGGGCCAGGTCGAGATAGGTGGTCGGCTCGTCGAGGAGCAGTACGGGGGTGCCCTGGGCGACCGCCATGGCGATCCAGGCGCGTTGGCGCTGCCCGCCGGAGAGCTCGTCCACGGGACGGTCCGCGAGATCGGTCATGCCGGTCGCGGCCAGCGCCTCGTGGACGGCGTGCTCGTCGGACTTCGACCACTGGCGCCACCAGGTCTGATGCGGTGAACGGCCGCGGTTGACCAGGTCGATGACGGTGAGGCCCTCAGGCGCGACCGGGCTCTGCGGCAGGATGCCCAGGCGCTGGGCCAGCTCGCGGCTCGGCAGGGAGTGCAGGGCGCGGCCGTCCAGGTGGATGCTGCCGTCGAGGGGCGCGAGCAGCCGGGCCATGGCGCGCAGGAGGGTGGACTTGCCGCACGCGTTGGCGCCCACGATGGCCGTGATGCGGCCCGGCGGGACGGACAGGTCGAGGCCGTCCACCACCAGGCGGTTGCCGTAGGCCAGGCGCAGGCCGCCGGCCCGCAGCCCCACGTCGGCGGCCGGAGCGGGTCCGGCGGGGGCGGGGTCGGTCGACAGCGAGTCAGCCGGAGTGTCAGCCGACATGGGATCAACCTCCTGAGCCCGCGCGGTTGGCGCGGGCGAGCAGCCAGAGCAGGATCGGCGCGCCGAGCACGCCGGTGACGATTCCGACCGGCAGTTCCGTGCCGGAGACGAGGGTGCGGGCGATGAGGTCACTGCCGAGGACCACCACGGCCCCGGTCAGCCCCGACGCGAGGGTGGGGGGCCACGCGGTGCGGGCCAGGCGCTGGATGATCTGCGGCGCGGCGAGCGCCACGAAGGCCACCGGTCCTGCGGAGGCGGTGGCGAAGGCGACGAGCCCGACACCGCAGAGCAGTACGGCCAGGCGCACCGGCTGCACCCGCGTGCCGAGCCCGGTGGCCACGTCGTCGCCCAGCTGGAGGGTGCGGACAAGACGCCCGAGCAGCAGCGCCGACGGCAGCAGCACCGCGAGCGCGAGGGCGAGCGGCCCGACCTGGCCCCACGTACGCCCGTTGAGATTGCCGACCAGCCAGCCCAGTGCGGCCTGCGCCTGGAACCGCCCGCCCTTGGCCACGAGATAGTCGGTCGCGCTGGTGCAGATCCAGGCCACTCCGATGCCGACCAGGATGATCCGGTAGCCGGTGGCGCCGCGGCGCCAGGCCAGGGCGTACACGATGAGCGCCGTCGCGAGGGCGCCGAGCAGCCCGAGCGCCTGGGTGCCCAGGCCGCCGTCCCAGCCGAGGATGATCCCCGCGACGACGGCGGTGCCCGCGCCCTGCGTCAGGCCGATCATGTCGGGGCTGGCCAGCGGATTGCGGGTCATGGTCTGGAACAGCGCGCCGGACATGCCGAAGGCGACCCCGGCGAGCAGCCCGACCAGGGCGCGGGGCAGCCGCAGTTCCTGGACCACGAGTACGGTGCCCGGATCGCCGGAGCCGGCCAGCGCGCGCACGACGTCGGCGAAGGCGATCGGGTAGTCGCCGATCGTCAGGCCCCAGCAGAACAGCAGGAAGCAGCTGACGGCGAGCACCGCTCCCAGCGCCACGAGCCGGGGACGGATGATCCCGGAGACGGGCGGCACGGCCAGCCGATAGGTCCGATAGGTCCGATAGGACTGGTGGGTCCGGTGGGTCGAACCACTCATCGTCACACCTCCGACAGATGGCGCCGGCGGACCATGGCGATGAAGAACGGGCCCCCGATGAAGGCGACGACGACACCCGCCTGGATCTCGGTGGGCCGTGCGACGAGGCGTCCGACGATGTCGGCGGCGAGCAGCAGGCACGGGGCGAGCACCGCCGAGAGCGGAAGCAGCCAGCGGTGGTCCGGGCCGATCCCCGCCGACCGGGCGAGCACCCGGGCGACATGGGGAACGATCAGCCCGATGAAGACCACGGGTCCGATCACCGCGACCGCCGCCCCGGTGAGGAGCGTGACCGCGGTGACCCCCTGGAGCCGGACGAGGCCGAGCCGCCGGCCGAGCGAGGCCGCCACGTCGTCGCCGAGCGCCAGGCTGTTGAGGGCCGGGGCGCAGGCCAGGGCGAGGGCCGTGCCCACGGCGATGAAGGGCAGGATCCGCAGGACCGTGGCGCCGTCCTGGTCGGCCATCGAACCGGCGGAGAAGAAGCGGTAGCGGTCGAGCGCGTCGGGGTCGGTGAGCGCGATCGCGCTGGTGAGGGAGGAGAGCAGCGAGGTCACCGCGACACCGGCGAGCGCCAGTTTGACCGGCGTCAGGCCGGAGCGGCCCAGCCTGCCGAGGAGATAGACCAGGACGCTCGCCACGAGGGCGCCCGCGAAGGCGAACCAGACGTACCCGTGGAACGAGCCGACGCCGAGCACCCCGACGGCCAGGACGATGGCGAAGGAGGCACCGGCGCTGACGCCGAGGATGCCCGGGTCCGCGAGTGGATTGCGGGTCAGGGCCTGCATGAGCGCGCCGGAGAGACCGAGGGCGGCGCCCGCCGCGAGGCCGAGCGTGGTGCGCGGCACGCGGGCCGACCAGACGATGTTCTCCACGAGCCTGCTCGGCGCGTGGCCGAAGAGCGCGCGCACGACCTGGTCCGGCGGAACATTGGCCGCGCCGAGGCCGATCGACAGCACGCAGAGCGCGGCCAGAACGGCGCAGAGCAGCGCCACGAGAAGGGCTGGACGGAGCCTTCCGCTGCGCGTCACCTTGCGGTCTCCAACAGCCAACTCCCTTGGGGGAAACGGAACTTGGGCGTGGTGTGCGGGTGCGCGGACCGCCGAAGCCGGGACGGTCGATTAGGTTACCCTAACTTTTCGGCCACCGCCGGTGCGGGCTCCCGTCGCTGCCGCTGCCCCGCTGCCCATGACTCTGTGGGCCCCTAGGCTGCTTCCGGCACCGACCCCTGACCCTGGAGCGCACACCGTGTTCGACCCCGCACCGGAGCACCCGTACCCCGACGGCCACCGACCGGACGAGGCGCCGACGCCACACGCGCTGCTGGCGCCCGTGCTCGGCCTGCTGGGTACCTGGCACGGCCGGGGCCGCGGCGAGTACCCGACCCTCGACGCGGACTTCACGTACGCCCAGGAGGTCACCTTCAGCCACGACGGCCGCCCCTTCCTGCGCTACGAGGCCAGGGCCTGGCTGCTCGACGCCGACGAGGCGCCGCTGCGGCCGTCCGCCCGGGAGAGCGGCTGGTGGCGGCTCCAGCCCGACGGCCGGGTGGAGGCGCTGATCACCCAGCCCACCGGCATCGCGGAGATCGCGGTGGGCCGGGCGAGCGGCGGCACGATCGACCTCTCCACCAGCGAAGTCGCCGGCACCCCCACCGCCAAGGAGGTCAAGGCCACCCGCCGCCGCTACACGCTCACCGACGACGGCGCACTCACCTTCGTCCACGACCTCGAAGCGGTCGGCCAGCCGCTGCAGCACCACCTGTCGGCACAGCTGCGCCACCGGGCCTAGAACGCCGCCTCCGCTTCCCGCACGTGGCCCAAAAGCAGCCTTGACCGAGGCCCGCCAAAGTCTATGGTCTGGACTAATCGGCCATCGCGAACATCTGGCCCCAGCTCTTCACGCACACCCCCACTCAGCAGCGCCGTGAAGGAGTACGCATGCACAGGAAGCGGAAGTTGGCCGCCATGATCGGTGCGGGTCTCGCACCGGTCCTCGCCCTCACCCTGCCGACCGGTTCGGCCAGCGCGCACGGATACGTCAACGCACCGGCCAGCCGGCAGGCACAGTGCGCCTCGGGCACGGTCTCGTGCGGAGAGATCAAGTGGGAACCCCAGAGCGTCGAGGGCCCCAAGGGCCTGCGCAGTTGCAGCGGCGGCAACGCGAGGTTCGCGGAGCTGAACGACGACAGCAAGGGGTGGAAGGTCAGCAACGTCAGCAGGACGCAGACCTTCACCTGGACGTTCACCGCACGGCACCGCACCGCGAACTACGAGTACTTCGTCGACGGCACGAAGGTCGCGACGATCGACGGCGGCAACCAGCAGCCGCCCGCCACCGTCTCGCACCAGGTCAACCTCGGCAGCGCCACCGGCAGGCACAAGGTGCTCGCCGTCTGGAACATAGGCGACACGTCGAACGCCTTCTACGCGTGCATCGACGTGAACATCCGCTGAGGCCCGCGTCCTCCAGCGTCCCCGGCGGAAATCTCTCCGGTCATGGCCCTATGAACTGATACGCCCTCTGGTTACCCTCCGCCGCATGATTTCCACGGTTGTCTGGGGTACCGGAAATGTCGGCCGCGCGGCCATCCGTGCCGTCGAGGCCCACCCGGCGCTGAAGCTCACGGCCGTGCTCGTCCACAGTCCCGACAAGGTCGGCCGCGACGCGGCCGACCTCGCCGGGCTCGACGGGCAGTTGGGCGTCGCCGCCACCGACGACATCGACGCGGTCCTTGCGGCCTCGCCCCAGGCGGTGGTGTACGCGGCCTCCGGCGACATCCGCCCCGACGAGGCCCTCGACGACGTCGGCCGGGCGATCCGGGCCGGAGCCGTCGTCGTCACCCCCGCGCTCTACGCGCTCTACGACCAGCGCAACGCCCCGCCGGAGCTGCGCGATCCGATCGTCGCCGCCGTCGCGGACGGCGGCGGTTCGCTCTTCGTCTCCGGTGTCGACCCCGGCTGGGGCAACGACGTACTGCCCCTACTGATCAGCGGACTCGGCAGCACCGTCGACGCGATCCGCTGCCAGGAGATCTTCGACTACTCCACGTACGACCAGGAGGACTCCGTACGCCACCTGATCGGCATGGGGCATCCGATGGACTACGAGCCCCTGATGCTCGCCGAGACCGTCCCGACCATGGTGTGGGGCGGCCAGATACGGCTGATGGCCAGGGCGCTGGGCGTCGAACTCGACGACATCCGCGAGACGTTGGAGCGACGCGCGCTCGACACCTCGGTGAGCACCCGGACGATGGGCGACTTCGAGGCGGGCACCCAGGGCGCGGTGCGGTTCGAGGTGCAGGGCATCGTCGGGGGAGAGCCCCGCATCGTCATCGAGCACGTCACCCGCATCCACCCCTCCTGCGCACCGGACTGGCCCGCGCCACCGGACGGCGCGGGCGCGCACCGGGTCATCATCGAGGGCCGCCCGCACATCGAGGTGACGGTCGAGGCCACCGACGAGGGCGAGAACCGCTCGGCGGGCGGCAACGCCACCGCGGTCGGCCGCCTGGTCGGCGCCATCGACTGGCTGGTGGCCGCGGAACCCGGACTCTACGACGCGCTCGACGTCCCGCTGCGCCCCGTGACAGGCAAGCTCGGAAGGAGTCAGAAATGAGCGCGATGAACATAGACATTCCCGAGGGGCAGGAACCTATCGGGTACGTGTGGGGCGAGATGGTCCCCGGGATCGGCATGGCCGCCGCGAACTTCTCCCTGTCGGTGTACGAGCACACGACCCTGGGGCTGCGGGAGTTCGAGGCCGCGCGGCTGCGTGTCGCGCAGATCAACGGGTGCCTGTTCTGCCTCGACTGGCGCACCGAGCGCGAGGGTCGGAAGGTCGAGGAGGAGTTCCCCGAAGCGGTGACCCAGTGGCGTACCACCGACGCCTTCGACGACCGGACCCGCCTTGCCGCCGAGTACGCCGAGCGGTACGCCCTGGATCACCATGGCCTCGACGAGGAGTTCTGGACGCGGATGACCGCGCACTACAGCCAGCACGAGATCGTGGAGCTGAGCATGAGCATCGGCTCCTGGCTGGCGTTCGGCCGACTCAACCATGTGCTCGGCCTCGACGCGGTGTGCGTCCTGCCGGGACACTGACGCGCCGTGCCCCGGCACCGAGGAGTCGTGGCTACAGATCGGAAGCGATGATCTTCTCGATGTTCCGTTCGGCGAGCGCTGTGATGGTGACGAACGGGTTGACGCTCGTGTTGCCGGGGATCAGCGAGCCGTCGATGACGTACAGGCCCGAATAGCCGTGCAGACGGCCGTAGTTGTCGGTGGCCTTGTTCAGGACGGCGCCGCCGAGCGGGTGGTAGGTGAGGTGGTCGCCCCAGATCTTGTACGTGCCGAACAGATCGGTGCGGTAGATCGTCCCCTCCTTCGAGTTGATCTTGTCGAAGATGGTCTTGGCGGCGTCGATGGACGGCTGCTTCCAGGCCGTCTGCCAGTTCAGCTCCGCCTTGCCCGCCGAGGCGTTCCAGGAGAAGGAGGCGCGGTTCGGGTTCTTGGTGATCGAGAGGTAGAACGACGCGTACGTCTCGATCCCGGTGGGCAGCGGCGCGACCTCGGCGAACGCGCCCCCGGCCGCCCAGTTGTCGATGCCGCCCGTGGGGATGGACGACTGGACCTTGCCCGTCGGGTCCCACAGGTGGTTGGCGCGCCCGCACATGACGTTGCCGTTGTCGCCCCAGCCCTTGCCGACCTCCCCGTTCAGCTGGGGCAGTGCGCCGGTGGCTTTCAGTTTGACCAGTAGTTTGCTGGTGCCGACGCTGCCTGCCGCGAAGAACACCCTGGTCGCGTTCACGCTCTTGGTGGCGGTGGTGGCGCCGCTGGTGTTGAGCTGCTCGATGACGACGGTGTAGCCGCCGCCGGACGCGGGGGAGACCGTGGTGACCCTGTGCAGCGGGGAGATGGTGACCTTGCCGGTCGCTTTGGCCTTGGCGATGTAGGTCTTCTGGAGCGACTTCTTCCCGTAGTTGTTGCCGTAGAGGATCTCTCCGGCGACCGCCGACTTGGGGACCGTCCCCGCCGCCTCCTGCTTCATGTAGTCCCAGTCGTAGACGCCGGGCACGAAGACGAACGGGAAGCCGGAACGCTGGGCGTGCTTACGGCCGACGCGCGAGTACTGGTAGCAGTCGACGCTGTCGAACCAGGCCGGGTCGATGGTGCTGACGCCGAGACCGGCGTTGGCGCGCGGGTAGTAGGTGGAGTACATCTCGTCGGCGTTGACCGAGGGGAGGATCGCGCCGAAGTTCTCGCGCTTGGGCGTGACCGCCATGCCGCCGTTGACCAGTGAGCCGCCGCCGACCCCGCGGCCCTGATAGACGATGATCCCGCCCATCTCCTCGGCGTCGAGGATCCCGGTGTAGCGGGGGATGTCCTTGTCGATGGGGAAGCCGAGGAAGTTGCTCAGGGGCTGTTTGGTCCTGGTGCGCAGCCAGTAGGAGCGGCCGTCGGGCGAGGTCGTGTGGGCGAAGATCTTGCCGTCGGAGCCGGGGGTGTCCCAGGCCATGCCCATCTCGATCATGTTGACGTCGACGCCCGCCTGGGCGAGACGCAGGGCGGCGACGGAGCCGCCGTACCCGGTGCCGATCACCAGGACGGGGACGCGGGCTCCGTCGACGATGGGGCCGGCCGCCGCTGTGGCGTCTGTCTGAGCGGCGGCGGGGATGGCCTGAGCGGAGAGGGTTACGGCACCCAGAATAGAACCAGTTCCAGCTATGAATCTTCGCCGTGTGACGCCCTCTGAAGCGGTAATGCGCGTGGTAGTGCCACTCATGTGACGTTCCTCACTCTCGTAGGAATGGGAACGAGTTCTACTGCTACTAGCGTGTTAAGTCACGGCATACCTAGAGGTAACTTCTGTCCGATCTTGTACTAAGATCCACCGTTGCTCAGGAGCTGCTTCCTGGCGAGGCCGACATCGAAGTTCGCCTTCGGGTACTGCGGATCGAGCTCGGTCAGGTGCTCCAGGAGCAGGCTGCTGATCGCCCAGTTGCGGTACCACTTGCGGTCCGCCGGGATGACGTACCAGGGGGCGTGCGCCGTCGAGCAGCGTTCCAGTGCGATCTCGTACGCCTCCTGGTAGGCGGGCCACAGGGCGCGCTCGGCGATGTCGCCGGGGTTGAACTTCCAGTGCTTGTCCGGGTTGTCGAGGCGTTCGAGCAGACGGCGCCGCTGCTGTTCGTAACTGATGTGCAGGAAGCACTTGATGACGGTGACGCCGTCGTCGGCGAGGCTCTGCTCGAAGTTGTTGATCCGGCCGTAGCGGCGGCCGAGGTCGCTGGGCGGGACCAGTTCACGGACCCGCGCGATCAGGACGTCCTCGTACTGCGAGCGGTCGAAGATGCCGATCTCGCCGGGCACGGGAAGCGCCTGCGTGATGCGCCAGAGGAAGGGGTGGCTCAGCTCCTCGGCGGTGGGCGCCTTGAACGCCCTGATGCGGCAGCCGGAGGGGTTGAACTGGCCGATGACGTGCTTGACCGTGCCGCCCTTGCCGCTGGTGTCCATGCCCTGGAGCACGAGCAGGACGCGGCGCCGGTCGCCCGCGGTGCTCGCCGCGTGCAGCCGCTCCTGGAGGTCGGCGAGATGTTCGCCCATCCGTGCGGTGGCCAGGACGCCGGCGGCCTTGTTCGCCGGTCCCGCGGGGGTGGCGTCGGCCGCGTACGAGGTGAGGTCCACGCGCTCGCCCTCGGGGACGCGGAGCAGTTCGCGGAGGGGGGTGCCGCCCTTGGGGGCCTTACTGCCTTTGGGGTCCTTGTCCTGCTTCTTCTTGCCTTGCTTCTTCTTGTCCTTGGCCACCGGGTGAACCCTTCGCTGGATTCCCTCGATGCTCTCCGCGGGGGCCGGGCCCCGCCACTCAGCTCGTGACGGTGGCGAAGCCTGGTGGGCAGCCTTGTAAAGGAACCTTTCTAAAGATAGCTTTACATCATGCCGGAGACTCCTGGACCCGCCTCGCCTCCCTCCCCGGACGGCGCCCCGCCCCGCAGCATCCGCCTCACCGACCCCCGGGCCCTGCGGGCCTACGCCCACCCCACGCGCATGGCCCTGGTCGGCCTGCTGCGGCGGACCGGACCGTTCACGGCCACCCGTGCCGCCGAGCTGACCGGCGAGTCCGTGGCCAGCTGCTCCTATCACCTGCGGATGCTCGCGAAGTACGGGCTCGTCGAGGAGGCGCAGGGCGGCCGGGGGCGCGAGAAGCCGTGGCGGGCGACGGCCCAGTTCACCGACTGGCCCGGATACAGCGAGGACCCGTCCGTCGCCGAGGCGTCCGACGCCCTGGAGGCCGCGGTCGCCGAGCGGTACTTCGAGCGCGTGATGCGGGCCAAGGAGCAGCGCCACCTCCTGCCGCGCGCCTGGCGTGAGGCGGAGCAGTTCGGCGACACCTTCCTCTACCTCACCCCGGAGGAACTGACCGCCGTCGGCGAGCGGATGAGCGACCTGCTGCGTCCGTACGAGGGCCGGGGCGTCGACCCGTCGCGGCGCCCCGAAGGGGCACGGCGTGTCAGCGTGCTGCGGATCGCCTTCCTGGACCAGGAGATTCCCGAAGAGGCCCCCGAAGTCCCTGAAGCCTCCGAAGCCCCCGAAGTCGCGGGCGGCGACGACGCGCAGGCCGAGCGGTGAAGCTCGCGGAGCGCATACCCGCCCTGCTCCGTGAGCGGACCTTCCGGCGCTACTGGACCGGACAGACCGTCTCCCTCATCGGCGGCGAGATCTCGCTGATCGCCATCCCGCTCGCCGCCGTGCTCGTCCTCGGCGCCGACGCCGCCGAGATGGGCTGGCTCAAGGCGGCCGAACTGCTGCCCGCGCTGCTCCTCAACCTCCCGCTGGGCGCCTGGGCCGACCGGCAGGCCCGGCGGCGGCGCGCCATGATCGCCGCCGACCTGGCCCGTGCGGCGCTGCTCGTGACGCTGCCGGTCGCGTATCTGCTCGACGTACTCACCCTCGGGCAGCTCTCCGCGACGGCGTTCGCGATCGGTGCGCTGACCGTGCTCTTCGACGCCTGCAACAACACGCTGTTCGTGGTGCTGGTGCCCGCCGAGCGCTATGTGCAGGCCAACTCCCTGGTCAGCGGCAGCCGTTCGATGTCCTGGCTGGCGGGCCCCGGGGCCGGCGGGCTGCTCGTGCAGTTCCTCACCGCTCCGTTCGCGCTGCTCGCCGACGCCTTCACCTATCTCGTCTCGGCCCGCTTCCTCGCGCGCATCGACCCGGTCGAGCCCGTGCCCGAACCCGTCGGCAAGGGACACTTCACGGCGGGCCTGCGCTGGGTGGTCAAGGAGCCGTCGATGCGGGCGCTGTTCGCCTGGTCGGGGACCATCCAGTTCTTCAACTACATGTTCCACACGCTCTTCGTGCTGTACGTGACGGTCGAACTCGGCTTGGGAGCAGGCGTGTTGGGAGCGATACTGAGCGCCGGAGCCGTCGGCGGTCTCATCGGCGCCGCGTACAGCGGCAGCATCGTGCGCCGCTTCGGCATAGGGCCTTCGATCCTCTGCGGCTCCGTGGGATTCACCCTCCCCCTGCTGCTCGTACCGCTCGCCGACGGCCCCTTGCCGTTGATCGTCGTCATGCTCTTCGCCGCCGAATTCCTCAGCTGCGTCGGCGTGATGGTCATCGACATCGCCGCCGGGTCGCTCCAGATGGTGCTGATCCCGCCGACCATCCGCTCCCGGGTGATGGGCGCCTACCGCACCCTGAACCACGGCTTCCGCCCGCTGGGCGCCCTGCTCGGCGGCTTCCTCGGCACGGCCGTCGGGCTGCGCCCGACGCTCTGGATCGGCACGGCAGGAGCGGTCCTCGCGGTGCTGTGGCTGCTGCCGTCGCCCGTTCCGGGCACGCGCGAACTCCCCGAGCCCGCCGACAAGGACGCCGTGCCCGCCTAGCCCCGAGGGGTTGCCCGCCGCGTCCTGGCCGCTGCGCGAACCATTGACATCCCAACCCGGCGTAGAGAAGCTCCATCACGCCCGTGTTAACGCTAACACCGGGCTGACACACACCTGGGGGAGCCGCCCATGTCAGGTAGTCGTCACCGCCTTCATCCCGCGCCGGTCGCCTCGCTCGACCGCCGCGCCCTCCTCGCCGCGGCCGCCGCGGGAGCGCTCGCCACGGCCTGCGGAACCGCGAGCGGGCAGCCTCCCGGCAAGGTCGCCGTGCTCGGCGACAGTGCCGCATGGGAGAAGCCGATGGCCGCCGCGGGGGCGGCGATGAAGTCCGTGGCGGGCCTGCGGCTCGTTCCCGAGGTCAATCCGTCCCTCGAGTCGTTCGAGCAGGTCGTCAAGTCCTCGCTGCGCACCAGCAAGACGCCGGACATGCTCAAGTACTGGTCGGGCTACCGCCTGCAGGACCTCGCCCGCACCGGCGGCATCGTCGACCTGACCCGGCAGTGGGACAGGGCCGTCGGCAAAGGGTGGGTCGACGCCTCGTTACGGGACGCGTTCACCTACCGGGGGCGGGTCTACGCCCTGCCGATGAACCTCGCGTACTGGGTGTTCTTCTACAACACCGAGGTCTTCGAGGAACACGGCCTCCAAGTCCCCGAGACCTGGGACGACTTCCTCGCCACCTGCGAGCGGCTCAAGAAGAGCGGGATCACCCCGCTGCACGGCTCGGCGGCCGACCGCTGGCCCTCCTTCATCTGGTTCCAGGAGATCCTCAGCCGTCAGGACCCGCAGTTCTACGAGGACTTGATGAACGGCCGCGAGCGGTACAGCGACCCCCGCGCCGAACGCGCCCTGCGCACCCTGGAGTCCTTCTTCGGCAAGGACTGGTTCACCTCCATGGACATGAGCCACGCCGACGCCGCCGCGGCCCTCGTCCACGGCAAGGTCGGCATGGTGCCCTGCGGTACCTGGCTCGGCTCGACCCTGGTGGGGGCGGGCGGAAAACCCGGCAAGAACTTAGGTGCCTTCGTGCTGCCCATGGCCGACCCGAAGGCCCGCCCCTGCGTCGTCTTCGAGTCCAGCGCCCTCGTCTCCACCGTCAAGGGGCCCGACAGAAAAGAGGCGTTGGAGGCGGCAGGCCACTGGCTGGAGCCCGCCGTCATGAAGGCCTTCTCGCACAGCCTCCAGGACGGCTGCCCCAACCCGCAGGTCGAGCCGCCGAACCCGATGATCGCCGGCCTCGCCAGGAAGGTCCGCGGCGACAAGCTCTGGCTGCTCAACCGCTTCTGGGAACAGGGCCCGCCCGAACTGGTCGAGGCGACCGTCGACGACCTCGCCGGGTTCCTCCTGGACCCGTCCTCGGCCCGCACGACCCTGCGGACCATGCAGGACCGCGCGGACGAGGCATGGCAGGTGTGGCGGGAGGCGGAGGAGACATGACCGAGATCGTGACCCCCGCCCAGCAGCCGGCTCCCGCCCGCCGACGTGGCGCGAGGGCCGTGCGCGTACGCCGCCGCGTCCCGACCCGCACCCCGCACCAGGCCGCCCGGGGCAACGGCAGGCTCGGCGGGCCGCTCGCCGCACTGCCCTGGGCACTGCCCGCCTTCGCCTTCGTCGGCGTACTCCTCGTCTATCCGTTCTTCCGCAGCGTCTACGACAGCTTCTTCGAGGACAACGGCTTCACCAGCAGCTTCACCGGCTTCGACAACTACGCGCGACTCGCCGACGACCCGATCTTCGGCCGGTCCCTGCTCAACACCCTGATGTGGGTGGCCGGGACCTTGCTGCTGCCCGTACTCGCCGGACTGCTCATCGCCGTCGCCACGCACCGGATGCGGTTCGGCGGGATCGCGCAGCTCGTCATCGTGCTGCCGTACGCGATCTCGGCCGCCGCCACCGCCGTCCTGTGGAACTTCATGCTGACCTCCGACGGCGCGGTCAACCAGGTGCTTCGCGGGATCGGCCTCGACTCGTGGGCGCAGACCTGGCTCCTGGAGTGGCCGCAGAACACGCTCTCGATGATCGTCGCCAGTACGTGGCAGGCCACCGGTCTCAACGTCGTCCTCTTCGCGATCGGACTTCGCGCCATCCCCCAGGACACCGTCGAGGCAGCCCAGTTGGACGGGGCGAGCGGCTGGCGGATGTTCCGGTACGTCACGCTGCCCCAGCTGCGGGCCGTGACGGTCGTCGTGGTCGGGATGGCCATCGTGAACAGCCTCAAGGCGTTCGACATGATCTGGATCCTCACCAAGGGCGGCCCGTCCCGCTCCTCCGAGACCCTCGCCCTGAGCATGTACCGCGAGGCGTTCCGGCTCTTCCACATCGGCTACGGCTCCGCGATCGCCCTGGTCCTCTCGGTGATCGTCGTCGCCTCCTCCTGGATGTACCTGCGCCGCCAGATGCCCGAGGCCGACACCCGCGCCGCCACCGCCAAGGCCTGAGGAGGCACCCATGGGCCGCACCGCGCGCCAACTCTTCGTCGCCGGATGCGTGCTGCTCTGGCTGATCCCGCTCTACCTCCTCGTGGTCAACGCGATGACGCCCGCCGCCGAGTACACCGGCAAACCCGACTGGACCTTCCAGGGCTTCGACCTCGCCGAGAACCTCAGTACCGCCTGGAACGTGGCGGGCATCGGCGACAGCTTCCAGGCCTCGCTGCTCTACGCCGTCGTGTGCGGCCTGGCCGCGGTGCTCATCGCGGCCATGGCGGCGTTCGCCGTCGTCGTCCTGCCGATCCCCAGGCCAGCCTTCTGGTTCTGGCTGATCTACTCCGGCACGCTCTTCCCGCTCCAGATGTTCCTCGCGCCCCTCTTCGGCCTGTACGCGGACGCCAATCTCTACGACACGAGGCTCGGGCTCATGCTGATCTACTCCGCGTGGGCCGTGCCGTTCGCCTTCTTCCTGATTCGCAATCAGATGACCACCATGCCACCCGAGTTGACGGAGGCGGCGCTCATCGACGGTGCCTCCTTCCGGCGGATCTTCTGGCGCATCCACGTACCGCTGATGAAGGCGGGTCTCGGCGCGGCCTTCATCTTCCAGTTCACCGCCGTCTGGAACGACCTGCTCCTGGGCATCACGCTCAGCCGCAGCCCCGACGTGCAGCCGGTGATGGCAGCCCTGACCACCCTCAACAACGCCTACTCCTCGACGGGACCGCCCGTCATCCTGGCCGGCGCGCTGATCGTCTCCGCGCCCACGCTCCTCCTCTTCCTGGTGTTCCGCGGCCTGTTCCTGCGCGGCGTCACCGCATCCGCCCGCTGAGACCACCGACCGACCGCTCCCACCAGGAGAGAACCGCATGACGACACGGGCCCTCGTCCGCACCACCGACTGGGACAACGACCGCATACGCGACAGCCTGCGCTCCTCCGTCGTCACGGCGGAGGGAAGCCTCGGCGACAGCGCCCTGAGGCTGACGGAGGAGCCGTTGCTGCGCAAAGCCGCCGACGGCGACGGTCTCACGCAGTCGCTGCGGATCGAAGCGGTCAACGGGTCCGTCCTGCCGGTTGAGTTCACCGTCCGCACCGAGTCCGGGACCGCGCTGCCCGTCGAGCGGCTCCCGGGGCCCGGCGGCTCCGTACGCCTGATGGTGCCCGCCGTCGACACCGGGACCCGCCTCACCGTCTGCCTTCCCGACACCGCCGAGGGCATCGACGTCCGGCTCACCCCGCAGCGCCGCTGGACCCTCCACCTGGTCCACCACTCCCACCTCGACATCGGCTACACCGACCCGCAGGGCCTCGTACTCGCCGAGCACCTCTCCTTCCTCGACTCCTGCCTGGAGCTGACACGGGCCACCGACGACTGGCCCGCCGAGTCCCAATTCCGCTGGTGCGTCGAGTCGTTGTGGTCCTTCAGGCAGTGGGCGGACGCCCGGCCCGCAGAGCAGGTAGAGGAGTTCGTACGCCGGGTGCGCGAGGGACGCATCGAGCTGACCGCGCTGCCGTTCAACCTGCACACCGAGACCTGCTCCACGGACGAGCTGCACGAACTGCTCCGCCTCGCCCACGACGTGCGCGAGCGGCACGGCGTCACGTTCACCTCCGCCATGCAGACCGACGTGCCGGGGGCGGTCGTCGGCCTGGTCGACGCCCTGTCGTCCGCCGGTATCAAGTACCTCTCCGTAGCGCACAACTGGGCCGGACGGTCCGTGCCCCACCTGGTCGGCGGCGAGAAACTGCCCCGGCTCTTCCGCTGGCGCGCCCCCAGCGGCAACAGCGTCCTCGTCTGGGTCACCGACACCCCGCACGGCCTCGCCTACATGGAAGGCCCGCTCCTCGGCTTCGACACGGCCTACGCGGACGTCGACGACCTGCTGCCCGCCTATCTGACCTCGCTGGCCACCAACCCCTACCCCTATCGCGGCGGCATCTTCGGCTGGGCCATGGACCAGACCGAGGTCAAGCGCGAGCCCTACCCCTGGGACGTGCTCCACCTGCGCGTCCAGGGCAAGTTCGGCGACAACGCCCCGCCGCGGCGCATCATCGCCGACACCGTCCGCCGCTGGAACGAGACCTGGGCCCACCCCCAGCTGCGGCTCTCCCGCAACGAGGACTTCTTCGCCGACGCCGAGGCCAGGCTCGGCGACACCATCCAGACCTTCGACGGCGACTGGACCGACTGGTGGGTCGACGGAGTCGGCTCCGGAGCGCGGCCGATGGCCCTGGCCCGCACCGCCCAGTCCGTGGTCGCCGACGCCCAGACCATCGGCACGTTCGCAGGCATCCTCGACGCCACGGGGGCCGAGGAGGACAGCGCGGACGCGGCCGGGGTCTACGAGGCGGTGTCGCTCTTCGACGAGCACACCTGGGGCGCCGGCGACCCGTGGACCCACGGCGACGAGGGCGGCCACTCCGGTGAGCACCAGTGGCACTGGAAGTACGGCCAGGCGATGCGCGCGCACGACGACGGGAACGCGCTCCTGGGCAGGGCGAGCGCCCGGCTCGGCCAGCGGCTCGCGGTGTCACCGGGCGCGGCGGCGACCTACCACGTGATCAACACCTGCTCCTGGCCGCGCACGGACGTCGTACGGATCTTCCTGCCGGAGAGCAGCGTGCCGCTGGAGCAGGCGGTGGCCGTGCACGACGGCCGTAGCGGACGCCGGATCGTCCACGAGGAGGAGCCGCAGACCAACGACGACCACCGGGACGCCGGACGGTTCCTGCTGGTGCGCGTGGAGCAGGTGCCGCCCGCGGGATCGGTGCGCCTGGACATCACCGCCGACGCGGCGCGGACCGGTGAGCGGTCGGCTGCCACGGCCGTGAAGGCGGCCACCGGCTGGAACCCCACCGGCGGCACCGAACGGGAGGACCCGGCGCGGACCGCCGCCGCGGCGCTCGCCCGCCCCGGATCCACGCTCCTGGAGAACGAACACCTCGCCGTCCTGGTGGATCTCGCGCACGCCTGCATCGCCTCGGTCGTCGACAAGGCGACAGGGCGTGAACTCGTCCGCCCCGACGCGACCGTCGGCTTCAACGGATACATCCACGACAGCTACACCACCGCCGGGGCCTTCAACCACAACTCCAGCCGCACGACGGCGTCCGACCGCCTCGAACACCTCGGCGACCGCGCCGTCGCCCCGCCCGCCGCGCTCATCGCCCGCACCTCCACCGTGACGGCCGAATCGATCACGTACGAGACCCGCCCGGCCGGGGCCAACCGGCTGCGCACCACGCTCACCCTGCCCGTGGGCGTGCCCCGGCTCGACATCGAGAACCGCCTCGACAAGGACGCCACACCGCGCAAGGAGAGCGCCTACTTCGCGTTCCCCTTCGCCTTCGACGAGCCGGTCGTCCGGATGGAGGCATCCGGCGGGCTCACGGGCAACACCCTTCCCGTGGTGCCGGGTTCGGCGCTGCACATGCGGGCGGTACGCCGCTGGGTGACCCTGGCCGACGACGGATGCGCGGTGGCCTGGTCCACGCAGGACGCGCCGCTGGTGCAGTTCGGCAACATCGCGCTGCCGTACGCGCCCTTCCCGAAGACGATGGGGCACGACGAGCCCGCCACCGTCTTCTCCTGGATCCACAACAACCTGTGGGACACCAACTTCCCCAGTGAGCAGGGCTTCGAGTTCACCTACCGCTACAGCCTGGCCTGCGGCCCCACCGCCGACGAGCTCGGCCCCCGCACGGCCGCGGCCTGGAGCCGCCCGCTGCGGGCCGTGCGGGCCAGGGGAACGGTGGGCGACGGGCAGCCCTCGCTCGTCTTCGCCGACCTCGGGGACGCGAGGGTCCGCCTGGTCGGGGCCACGACGCCCCGGCCGGGCCAGGTCCTGTTGCGCCTCCAGTCCTTCGCGGAGGAGGCGGTGGACTGCCCGGTGCGGGTCCACTTCCCGGCCGTGTCCGCTCGCCGCGCGGACTACCTGGGAACGCCGGGCGGTGAACTACCGCTCGTGGACCGTGCGTTGACCGTCGATGTTCCCGCCCTCGGCACTACCGCGGTGCTGTTCGTACGTCCCTGAGGCCCCGCCCCTGAAACCCAGTGAAGAACCACCGCAAGAAGGAGCACGCGTGTACCGGCTCGACCCGCGTTACCCCCCGGCGCCGGGGACCGTACTGGTCGGCGGCTGGGAGGCCGTCGCCGCCGAACTGCCCGACGAGCCCGCGATCGTGGCCGTCGAAGGGCCACCGGCCGCCGACTGGGAGACCATCGCCGCACGGCTCGCCGCCGGATGCTCCCTCCCCGTACGCACCCTCGACATCCGCACCCGCTACGCACCCCCCGCCGTGGTGCGGCGCCGCACCATGAGCGCGCCGGACGCCGACGACCCCTACTACTGCAAGCTCGCGGACAACCACCTGTCCGACCTGTTCGACGAACTGCCGGGTGACGACGGCGAGCTGGAGGGGCTGTTGATCGTCTACGGCCCCGGCGCCTCCCTGGTCCTGCACGACGTGCTCTGGTACGCCGACCTGCCCAAGCGGTACGCGGAGGCCGCGGTGGTGGCCGGAGAGGGGAGCAACCTCGGACTGCCGGGTGACCGCGCCGAGTTGAAGCGCCTCTTCTACGTGGACTGGCCGATGCTCGACCGCCACCGTGACGCGGTCGTCCGGCAGCTGGACGGCTGGATGGACGTGCAGGATCCCGGGCGGCCGGTGTTCCTCGACGGCGACGGGCTCCGGGCGAGCTACGCCGACCTCGCGCGGGCCCCCGTCCGCACCCGGCCCTTCTTCAACTCCACGCCCTGGGGCGGGCATTGGGGCCAGCGCGCGCTCGGCTTCGACCCGGCGGCGCGCAACACCGCCCTCGGCTACGAACTCATCGCCCCCGAAGCGGGCATCCTGATCGGACACGGCCCCGAGGCCCAGGCGGAGATCCCCTTCCAGCTCCTGTGCGTCCTGCACCCCGACGAGGTGCTCGGAGCGGAGTCGCACGCCCGCTTCGGCACGTCCTTCCCGATCCGCTTCGACTACCTGGACACCGTGGGCGGCGGCAACCTGTCGGTGCACTGCCACCCCAAGGAGCCGTACATGCGCGAGCGGTTCGGCTGGCACTACACCCAGCACGAGACGTACTACATGACGCTCGGCAGCCCGGACACGCGCGTCTACCTCGGTCTGCGCGAGGACGCCGATCCCGCGCTCTTCCGCAAGGAGATCGAGGAGGCGGCGAGCGACGGGGTGCCGATGGAGCCCGGCGACCACGTCATGACGTTCCCGGCCGAACAGGGCAGGCTCTTCATGATCCCGGCGGGCACCCCGCACGCCAGCGGCGCCGGAAACCTCGTACTGGAGATCAGCGCGACCCCGTACCTCTACAGCCTGCGCTTCTACGACTGGCTGCGACCGGACGCCGACGGCAACCCGCGGCCCCTGCCCTTCGAGCACGGCCTCGCCAACCTGGACACCGAGCGGCGCGGTGAGGCGGTGACCCGCGATCTGGTCCAGGAGCCGTACGTCCTGCGGCGCGGCGACGGCTGGTGCGAGGAACTGCTCGGCGCGCTCGACGAGATGTTCTACGAGGTGCGGCGCTACGCGCTCGACGCGGGCGCCGTCGCCGCCGACGACACGGCGGGACGTTTCCACGTGCTGAACGTGGTGGAGGGCGAAGGAGTCACCGTGCTGACCGCGGCCGGGGAGCGGCACACGCTGTCGTACGCGGAGACACTGACGGTGCCCGCGGCGGTCGGCGGCTACCGCCTACAGGCGTGGGGCGGCCCGGCGAAGGTGGTGAAGGCGCTCGTGCGCGACCGCCGCGCGACGGACACGGCCCCCTCGTGAGGGCCGTACTGGAGATCGGGGGCACCCATGTCACCGCGGCCCTGGTGGACCCCCTGCGCACCCGCGTGAGGCGCCGCGTCCGGCGCCCGCTCGACGCGCGGGGCGACGCCGAGCACGTACTCGGCGCGATCGTGCGCTGCGCCGGAGAGCTCCAGGTGCCCGCGGGTCAGGTGTGGGCCGTCGCCGTGCCGGGGCCCTTCGACCACGAGAAGGGCATCGCCCGCTTCGAGGGCGTCGGGAAGTTCGACGACCTGTACGGGATCGACGTGCGCGCGGTGCTCCTGGACGGCGTGTGGCCCAGGCCCGCGGACGTGGTGTTCCTGAACGACGCGCACGCCTTCTCGCTCGGGGAATGGCGCGCGGGGGCCTCGGCGGGCCATCGCCGCTGTGTGGGGATCACCCTGGGCACGGGGGTGGGGTCGGCGTTCCTCGCGGACGGCGTCGCGTGCCGCGACGGCCCCGGGGTGCCGCCCGAGGGCCGCGTCGACCTGCTGCGCCGGTGCGGCGCGCCGCTGGAGCACTCCGTGTCCCGGCGGGCGATCCTCGCGCGCTACGGCGACCGTGACGCGGACGTGCGGGACATCGCCGTGCGGGCGCGGGAGGGCGAGCGGTGGGCCGGGCAGGTCCTTGCCGAGGCCCTTGCCGCCCTTGGTACCGTCCTCGCCCCGTGCGTACGCGACTTCGGTGCCTCGGCGGTCGTCGTCGGCGGCGCCATGGCACTGTCGTGGGACCTGGTCGGCCCGGCCCTGCGCGTGGGCCTCGGGGATACTCCGGTGAGACCGCGGCCCGGCACGCTGGGCGCGACCGCGGCGCTGATCGGGGCGGCGGAGTACGCGATGGCTGCCGGGCGGTGAGAGCAACCTCTGGGACCCCAGAACCTCCGGGCCTCCTGGGAAAGGACACATGTGACGATGCCCGAACCGCGTACCCCCGCGGACGGCCCGCCCACCCTGCGGGACGTCGCCGAGCGGGTGGGAGTCAGCGCGATGACCGCCTCCAGGGCCCTGCGTGACGACGCGCGCGTGCTCCCGGCCACCCGGGAACGCATCCGCGCCGCCGCCGCGGAGCTCGGCTACCGGCCCAACGAAGTGGCCCGCAGCCTCCGCCTCGGCAGAGGCACCGGTCTGGTCGGGCTCGTCGTCACGAACCTGGCCAACCCCTTCTACTCGCGCCTCGCCCTCGGAGTGGACTCCGTCATCGCGGACGACGGCTTCAAGACCGTCATCGGGAACACCGGCCAGGACCTGGACAGCGAGCGCGAACTCGTCGCCGACCTGGTGGCCCGCCGCGTCGACGGCATCATCGCCGTCCCCGCCGCGGCCGATCAGCGCCATCTCGCCGCCGCGGCGGCCGACGGCGCCCCCGTGGTCCTCGCCAGCCGGCCGCCCGAGGGGTTCGACGCCGACTGCGTCCTGGTCGACGACTTCGGCGGGGCCCTTGCCGCCACCACCCGGCTCATCACCCGCGGCCACCGGCGGATCGGCTTCCTCGGCTCACCGCCCGCCGTCTACACGGGCACCGAGCGCCTGCGCGGGTACGCGGCGGCCCTCGCCGCCCATGGCCTGCCCTTCGACGAACGCTACGTACGGCAGGGCCAGACCGAACCGAGCGAAGCCCGCCGCGCCACCGCCGGGCTCCTCGCGCTGCCCGAGCCGCCCACCGCGCTCTTCTGCTCCAACAACCGCAACACGATCGGGGCGTTCCGTGCCCTGCGCGCGTCGGGCACCGACACCGCGCTCGCGGGCTTCGACGACTTCGAACTCGCCGACGCGCTCGGCCTGCCGATCACCCTCGTCGCGTACGACAGCGACGAGCTGGGCCGGGCCGCGGGCAGGCTCCTTGCCGAGCGGATGCGGGGGAGGGGTTCCGACACCGCCGGAAAGCCGGAACCGGGCCCGGCGCGGCGCATCGTGACGCCCACCAGCCTGGTGGAGTACGGAAGGTGAGGTTCGCGGGGCCGTTCTCAGCCGGCCGGCGTGAGGGGCGGGGCCGGGAGCCGGGCGCCAGCCGAGCGGCGGCCGAGCACGGGCTCGGCCACCCAGCGCGCGGGACCGCACAGGGTCTGGCCGTGCCGGGCGAAGAGGTCGTCGCGCGAGTCGAAGTGCCCGAGATCCGCGAGGACATGGGTCGACAGGTCGCAGCCGCAGGAGTCGGCGTCGGTGTCGGCGTCGGCCGCGCAGGCCGTCGCGCCGTCCCAGTCGACCGCGGTACGGGACAGGGCCTCGAAGAGCGTCTCCGCGCCCTCGTTGGTGAAGCCGCCGGTGCGGCGCCCGCTCAACTCGACCAGCGGGCCGAAGAGTTCGGACACCGGAAGCCACGGGCTCGTGCCCGCCCCGCCGTGCGCCGGCTCCTCGAAGCGGAACTCCGGCCACGCGAGCAGGACCTGCTCCGGGACGAGGCGCCGAAGGTGCGGGAAGCGCGGGTGCCAGAACGCGCCGGCCACGCGCAGGCCGCGGACCCGGGTGGGCACGCCGGACGCCCGCGCCACGGCCTCCAGGACCGCCAGCCGCTGACTGCACGAGCCCCGGCCGCGCCGCAGCACCTCCGACACCGGCCGCTCGTCGTGCACCGAGTACACCGGCCGTACGGTCGCGGCGATCCGCCCGTGCGCACGGCGCAGGGCGGCCAACTGGTCGGAGCGACGGGCGAGGCCGGTGGAGTCGGGGGAGCTGGTGGATCCGGGCGGCGGGACGGCTGCGACGCTCCGGATGAGTTCGGCGACGCGAGGGTGGCGCCAGTCGAGTATCCGCGTCGGCGCGGTGCTGCCCGCCGCGTCCGGCACCGGTGGCTTCATTCCTGACCGCCGGGCGCCGGCTCCGCTTCGGCGCCCTCGCGGCGACGGCGGCGCGAGGCCCGCAGGTTCGCGGCGTTCCCGCAGTCGCGGGTGGAGTGCCAGACGCCGCTGTTGTTGCGGGAGCGGTCGTAGAACGCCGTGGCACAGCGTTCGTTGCGGCAGATCTTCAGGCGCCGCCACTCGCCGGTGGTCTGGGCGAGCAGCGCCTCGCACAGCACGGCGGACGTCAGCCAGCGCCAGCCCTCGCCCTCGGGCTCGGTGGTCAGGGCCGCGTCGCCGTGCAGGTTGACCTGGAGGGCGCACGAGGTGAAGCGCGCGGTCCCGCTCTCGTCGTGGGCGGTACCGCTCTCGCCGTCGGCGGTGCCGCATCGCGAGTGCAGGGCCCGGCGCAGCTGCTCGCGCAGCTGGCGCAGCTTGGGCAGATCCTCTTCGGTGAGCGTGAGCCGCACCGCCGTGCGGCCCGTCTTCGCTGCCCAGGTGGGCAGCGCCACGGCGACCCACTCCTGCGCGGCGGCCAGGTCCCCGAGGAGATCGGCATCGGGTGCGACCCTGGAGGGCGCGGTGTTCAGGATGTCCTGCACGAGCCCCAGGCCGCCGGGGACGGCGGTGGGGAAGTAGCGCTCGGTGGCAGGCCAGGTCATGCGCATATCGTACGCGACCGCCGCCGACAGCAGCGTATGGCCTTAGCTGCCGTCGCTGCGCCCGCGCCGCCGGACCACCGCCGCGGGTACGGTCCCGGCGCCGCCGGGACCGTACGCGGCTGGCTGTGCCTCAGGCCAGGCTCCCCAGCTGCGACTTGTCGAAGGGCAGGGCGTCACCGAGGCGGTTCTCCAGGGCCTTGGCAGCCCACTCCGGGTCGGCGATGAGGGCGCGGCCCACGGCCACCAGGTCGAACTCGTCCCGCTCCATGCGGTCCAGGAGCGGCTCGATGCCGGTGGAGGCGGACGGCGCGGCCCAGCCCTTGGGGCCGATGAACTCCTGGTCGAGCCCGACCGAGCCCACGGTGATCACCGGCTTCCCGGACACCTTCTTGACCCAGCCCGCGAGGTTGAGGTCGCTGCCCTCGAACTCGGGCAGCCAGTAGCGGCGGGTGGAGGCGTGCAGTACGTCGACGCCCGCGTCCACCAGCGGCGTGAGCAGGCGCTCCAGCTCCTCGGGGGACTCGGCGAGCTGCGCGTCGTAGCTGCCGGCCTTCCACTGCGAGAGCCGGAAGACGACGGGGAAGTCGGGCGAGACGGCGGCGCGCACGGCCGCGACGATCTCGGCGGCGAAGCGGGTGCGGGACTCGATGTCGCCGCCGTAGCCGTCGGTGCGCTGGTTCGTGCGCTCCCAGAGGAACTGGTCGATCAGGTAGCCGTGCGCGCCGTGCAGCTCGACGCCGTCGAAGCCGATCCGCTCGGCGGCCGCCGCGGCGTCCGCGAACGCCCGGATCACGTCGTCGAGGTCGTCGGAGGTCAGGGCGCTGCCCTTGGGCTGCCCGTCGAGGCCGATCGCGGAGGGACCGGCCGGGGGAGCGGAGGGCACCGGGCCCGCGCCCTCGTCGCGGGTGATGCCGACGTGCCACAGCTGCGGAATGATCTTCCCGCCCGCCGCGTGCACGGCGTCGGCCACCTTGCGCCAGCCTTCGAGGGCGTCGTCACCGTGGAAGCGCGGGACGCGGTCGCTCGTACCGGCCGATGCGTGACCGACGTAGGTCCCCTCGGTGATGATCAGGCCGACCCCGGCGGCGGCCCGCCGGGCGTAGTACTCCGCCACGTCCGCGCCCGGCACGCCGCCCGGCGAGAACTCCCTGGTCATGGGCGCCATCACGATGCGGTTGGGCAGGGTGAGGCTGCCGACGCCAAAGGGGCGGTCGAGGGTCTGGGTGGTGCGCGCGGTCTGCGACGCCGAGGTCATGCGTCCTCCTGGCGGGAACGAGGGGTGCGACAGGTGCGATCATCTTGCGATCGATGACGTAAGCGTACGCGCTTTACTCATGTCGCCTTGCCTGGGGGCCTCGGGCGTGTGATGGATCACGATCAATCGGAATGCATGAAGAATCGGGACGTATCGGCTGGAACTACTGGAACTACTCGCTGGACCGCGAGGTAGAGGTGGCCGCAGGCTGGCCGCATGCCTGAGAACACCGATCAGCCGGGAGCCTGGTTCGCCCGGCCCGCCGCCCGCACCTGGACCTGCCCGCCCGCCCCCGCGCAGGCCCAGGCCTTCCACGCCTCGCTTCCTGGCTACGCCATCACGCCTCTCCATGAACTTCCCTCCCTGGCAGTTGAGTTGGGCGTCGGGCGGGTCTTCGTCAAGGACGAGTCCGCGCGCCTTGGACTGCCCGCGTTCAAAGCGCTCGGCGCGTCCTGGGCGGTGCACCGGGTTCTCGAGGAGCGGGCCGCGAGCGGCGGGGCCGCGGCGGAGCCGGTCACGCTGGTCACCGCCACCGACGGGAACCACGGCCGTGCGGTGGCCAGGACGGCCCGGCTGCTCGGCCGGCGTGCCCACGTCTTCGTGTCCGGGGGAGTGCATCCGGCCGCGTCGGCGGCGATCGCCGCCGAGGGCGCCGAGGTCACCCAGGTCGCCGGGCCCTACGACGAGGCCGTGCGCCGGGCAGCCGCCGCCGCGGCGGTAGGGACCGCCGCCGTGCTCGTCCAGGACTCCGCCTGGCCCGGCTACGAGCGCGTTCCCCGCTGGATCGTCGAGGGGTACTCGACCTTGTTCACCGAGATCGACTCCCAGCTGGCAGCGGCCGGTGCGCGGTTGCCCGACCTGGTGGCCGTGCCCGTGGGCGTGGGCTCGCTCGCCCAGGCCGCCGTCACCCACTACCGCAGCCGCCCCACCGCAGGTGAGCCCGCCCCCGCGCTGCTCTCCGTGGAGCCGGAAGCGGCGGCCTGCGTCATCGAGAGCCTCATCCGCGGGGAGCTGACCAGCGTCGTCACCGGCGACACGGCCATGGCGGGCCTGAACTGCGGCACCCCCTCCAGCCTCGCCTGGCCCTACCTGCGCGACGGCCTCGACGCCGCCGTCGCCGTCACGGACGCCGGCAGCGCACGGGCGGCCCGCGAGCTCGCCGCCCTCGGCGTATCGTCCGGCCCCTGCGGAGCCGCGTCCCTTGCGGGCGTCCGCGCCGCACTGACCGGCGAGGGCGCCGAGGGCCGCCGGGCGGACCTGGGCCTTGGCCCCGCGGCGACCCTCGTACTGCTCAGCACGGAAGGCGCGGAAGCCAACCCGCACCACCAGGAGCCCTGATCCCGACGTGCCCCGCACGGCCCGGCGGGGCGAGAATGCAGGGGGCGCCGGAGCCCGAGGCCGAGACCGCGCCCCCAGACCCCCAGGATCGGAGTCGGCGTTGCTCTTCAAGCGCGACGTGCTCACCGCCATCGCCTCCGGTGAGGTCGACCTGGCCTTCCGGCGCTGGCGCAGACCGGCGGTGCGCCCCGGTACCGAGCTGCGCACCGAGGTCGGTGTGCTGCTGATCGGCGAGGTGCAGGCCGTGCCGGAGGCCGCGGTCACCGACCGCGACGCGCGCCGGGCGGGGTTCGCCGACCGGGACCGCCTCCTCGCCGACCAGCGGCCGGGCGAGGACCGGCGGCTCTACCGGATCGGCGTGCGCGTCACCGGTGACGATCCGCGGATCCGGCTGCGACAGGACACGGATGTGCCCACCGCCGAACTCGACGAGATCGTCGCGGAGCTCGGCCGCATGGACACCCGGAGCCGACGCGGACCGTGGACCGCGCGGACGCTGGAACTGATCGACGGTCAACCGGGCGTTCGCGCGGCCGAGTTGGCCGCTCAGGTCGGCAGGGAGACGCAGCCCTTCAAGGCGGACGTACGCAAGCTCAAGGAGCGCGGCCTCACCGAGTCCCTGGAGACGGGATACCGGCTCTCCCCGCGAGGGCGGCTGGTGCTCGGCCGGCTGAGAGAGCGCGGCCCGCACTGACCGAACTCCTTTGCGGACGACGGAATGACGCGGTCGCGTGGGAGAATCACCGGCGTGGACGGGGGGATCCTCGAGCGGGATCTTGAGCTGGCTCGACTGACCGCCGCCGCGCGGGAAGCGGCCGACGGGGCGGGTTCGGTGGCGCTCGTCTTCGGTGAGGCGGGCATCGGCAAGTCCAGCCTCGTGAACGCCCTGCCGGGAGCGCTGTCCGCGCAGGCCAGGGTGCTTGTCGGGCAGTGCGACGACCTCGCCACGCGGCGTCCGCTCGGCCCCTTCCGTGACCTCGTCGGCAGTGTGCGGGCCGAGCTGGCGAAGGCGGTCACCGAGGGCGGCGACCGGCATCGGGTGTACGACGCGCTGCGGGGCGAGCTGGGCGACCCGCCCCATCCGACGGTCCTCGTCGTAGAGGACGTGCACTGGGCGGACGAGGCCTCACTCGACGCACTGCGGTTCCTGGTACGCCGTGTGGACCGGATGCCCGCGGTGCTCGTGCTGACCTACCGCGACGACGAGCTGGGCCGCGAGCATCCCCTGCGCCACCTCCTGGGCCAGGTGTCGAGGGCGGCGCGCGTGCACCGCGTCCCCCTGCCCCGCCTGTCGCGGAGCGCGGTGCGCACCCTGAGCGCGGCCAGCCGCCTCGACCCGGCGCAGGTGTACGCCGTGACATCGGGCAACCCCTTCTACGTCACGGAGGTCGTCGCGGCGGGCGGCACGGGGGACGTGCCGCCGACCGTGGTCGACGCCGTGCTCGCCCGGCTGCGCGGCCTCGACGACACCGCACGTGACGCCCTCGAACAGCTCGCGGTGCTGCCCGCGGCGGTCGAGCGCTCCCTGGCCGACGCGCTGCTGCCGGACGGCGTATGCCAGTTGACGGCGGCGGAGCGGCGCGGGCTGCTCGTCGTGACCCCCGAGCGGGTGGTGTTCCGGCACGAGATCATCCGGCGGGCCATCGCCGACTCGCTGCCCGCAGCGCGGCGCATCGAGCTCAACCGCAAGGTGCTCGCCGTCCTGGTGGCGCAGCCCGGCGCCGACGCCTCGCGCATCGTCCACCACGCGGCCCAGGCGGGCGACCAGGACGCCATCGCCCGCTTCGGACCCGACGCCGCCAGGGACGCCGCCCGCACCGGCGCGCACCGGGAGGCCGCCGCCCAGCTCCGCCTCGTCCTGCGCCGGCGCGGGCGTTACGGCCCGGCCGAACTCGCCGACCTCCTGGAGCGGTTCGCGGTGGAGAGCTACACCATCGCCGACTCCCCGGCCGCCGTCGGCGCCCAGCGGGAGGCCGTCGCCCTGCGCCGTTCGCTCGGCGACCTGCGGGCGCTCGGCGCCGATCTGCGCTGGCTGTCCCGCATCCACTGGTGGGCGGGCGACGCGGACGCGGCGCAGGAGGCCGCCAGGGAAGCCATCGACGTACTCGAACAGGTCGGTGACGAGCGGCTGCTGGCGCTCGCCCTCAGCAACACCTCTCAGCTGCGCATGCTCTCCGACCGGTACGCCGAGGCCATCGGGTACGGCGAGCGCGCCATCACGCTGGCCCGGCGTACGGGTGACGCGGCGATTCTCTCGCACGCGCTGAACAACGTGGGCACCGCACGCTGGCGCGGCGGAGACCCGCTGGGACGCCCGCAGTTGGAGGAGAGCCTGGCGGTCGCCCTGAAGGCGGACGAGGCCGAGCACGCCTGCCGTGCCTACGCCAACGTCATCTGGACGCTGCTGGAGAACCTCCGGTTCAAGGAGGCGGACCACTTCCTGGCGCCCGCCATGGAGTTCGCGGACCGCACGGAACACCTGGGATTCCTCCGATACCTCCAAGTCGAGCTGGCGCTGCGGCAGTTCGCCGCGGCCAAGTGGGACGAAGCGGAGAAGCACGCCGAGTCCGGCGACGCGCAGGAGTTCCCGCCCGCCCGCTGCCCCGCCCTGACCGTCCTGGCGCGCGTGCGGATCCGGCGCGGCGCCGACGGCGGCGACGAACTCCTCGCGCGGGCCTGGGAGGTCGCCGCGCGGACCCGGGAACTCCAGCGCACGGCCCCGGTGGCCGCGGCACGGGCGGAGGCCGCCTGGCTGCGCGGTGACCACGCGGCCATGATCGACGCCGTCGGCCCCCTGTACGGGCAGGCACGGAGCCTGGCCGCGACGCCGTACCGCGCGGAGCTCGGCCACTGGCTCGCCAAGGCGGGGCATCCCGTCCCCGCCGACGGCTCGGACCACCCGTACGCCTTGCAGGCCGCCGGGCGGTGGCGCCCGGCCGCCGAAGCCTGGCGGGCGGCGGGCTGCCCCTATGAACACGCCGCCGCCCTCGCCGAGAGCCCGGACCCGGCGGACAAGCTCACCGCGCTCGCCTGCCTCGACGCCCTCGGCGCCGAACCCCTGGCCCGCAACGTCCGCGCCGAACTGCGCGCCCTCGGCGTCGCCCGGATCCCGCGCGGTCCGCACGCGGCGACCCGCCGCAACCCCGCGGGACTCACCGGCCGCCAGCTCCAGGTGGTACGGCTCCTCGCGGAGGGTCTCACCAACATCGAGATCGCGGGACGGCTCTTCCTGTCCGTGCGCACGGTCGACAACCACGTCCGAGCGGTCCTGGAGAAGCTCGGCGCACGCAGCCGGCGCGAGGTCGCCGCCCGCGCCGCGCGACTGGGCGTCGAGATCGGCCGCGAAAACTAGGCAATCGCCGGGCCCGAGCTGGGTGGTGGGCACGGATATCGATGCACCGCGGACGGCACTAGAACGGGCTGACCGGACGCACCGATCCATCGGGGGAGTACATGTCCATCACGCCCGCACAGGCAGCACGCAGCGAACTCGCAGGGTTCAAAGGGGAATTGAAGGGACCGGACGACGCAGGGTACGACGAGGCGCGCGCCGTCTACAACGCGATGGCCGACAAGCGCCCCGCGCTCGTCGCCCGCTGCACCGACGCCGACGACGTGTCCCGCGTCATCGGCTTCGCCCGCGCGCACGGCCTGCCGCTAGCCGTCCGCGGCGGCGGCCACCACGGAGCGGGCCTGGGCACCGTCGAGGGCGGCGTGGTCGCCGACCTGTCGCCGCTCAAGGAGATCGAGGTCGACGCCCGGGCCCGCACGGTGCGGGTAGGCGGCGGCTGCGTCTGGGGTGAGGTGGACCGCGCCACGCACGAGCACGGCCTCGCCACGCCGAGCGGCATCATCTCCACGACCGGCGTCGGCGGCCTCACCCTCGGCGGCGGCCTCGGCCATCTCACCCGGCGGTTCGGGCTGAGCGTCGACAACGTCCTGGAGGCCGACCTCGTCCTGTCCGACGGCCGTCAGGTGCGGGCCAGCGCCGACGAGAACGCCGACCTCTACTGGGCGATCCGCGGGGGCGGCGGCAACTTCGGCGTCGTCACCTCCTTCCTCTTCCGGCTCCACGAGCTGAGCACGGTCATCGCGGGCCCCACCTTCTGGCCCGCCGAGCAGGGCGCCGAAGTCCTCGCCGCCTACCGCGACTTCCTGCCGGGGACACCCCGCGAGGTGAACGGCTTCTTCATGTTCGGCACCGTGCCGCCCGCCCCGCCCTTCCCCGAGCACCTCCACCTGCGCAAAATCTGCGGCGTCGTGTGGTGCCACACCACCACGGACGCCGATGCGGCGGCCCACGCCATGGCGCCCCTGCTCGACGCCACGCCCGAACCGCTCCTGCACGCCGTGGGGGAGATGCCGCACCCCGTGCTCCAGTCCATGTTCGACGGGCTCTACCCGCCCGGCGACCAGTGGTACTGGCGCGCGGACTTCGTGGACGCGATCCCGGACGACGCCGTCGCCCTGCACGCCAAGTTCGGCCCCGAGGTGCCGACCATGAAGTCGACGATGCACCTGTACCCCATCGACGGCGCCGCCCACGACCACAGCTCCTCGGACACCCCATGGAGCTACCGCGGCGCCCGCTGGGCCTGCGTCTACGCGGGAGTGGACACAGATCCGGCCAACGCCGACCTCATCAAGCGCTGGACCGTCGACTACTTCGACGCCCTGCACCCGTTCTCGGCGGGCGGCGCCTACGTGAACATGATGATGGACGAGGGGCAGGAGCGGGTCCGGGCGAGCTACCGCGACAATTACGCGCGCCTGGCGCGCGTCAAGGCCGCGTACGACCCCGACAACGTCTTCCGGCTGAACCAGAACATCGAGCCCGACCCGGGCGGCGCCGGATAACCCGGGCGGCCCTTCCCGCCGCGCCCCGGCGCGGCGGGAGCCGTAGCGTGAACGCCATGTGCTGGAGCGCGACGGCTGATCTCGTGGCGGGCGCGGGAGTCGCCGCGGTGGGGGTCGCGTGTGTCGTCCGGGCGGCCACGGGTGGCCGCCCGCGCGACCTTCCGCTCGCGGCGATCCCGCTGCTGCTCGGCGCCCACCAGATCATCGAGTCGCAGGTGTGGCGCGACGACGGCGGCACGGGCCCCGCCACCATGGCCTGGGCCGTGATCGCGCTGCCGCTGCTCGCGCTGTGGCTGCCCGCGGCCGTGCTGTGCGCCGCGCCGCCGAGCGCGCGCCGGCGCCTGCTGATCCCGCTCGCCGCGGGCCTGGCGACGGCGGCCGCGCTCTCCTACCACCTGGTCACCGGCACCGTGACGGCCGAGATCCGCGGCCACACGGTCGGCTACGCGCTCGGGCTGCCCCACGCCGAGCTGGTCATCGCCGGGTACCTCATCGCCACCGTCGGCTCGCTGCTCCTCTCCGGCGACCGGGGCCTGGTCCTCTTCGGCGTCCTGGTCGCCGTCGGGGCGGCGGTGTGCGTGGCGCTGTGGCGGCGGGAGTACATCTCCACGTGGTGCGCGTTCGCCGCGGTGTGCTCGGTGGTCCTGTACTTCTGGGTCAGAAGGCGTTCTCGGCCAGCTCGACCGCCGTCCGGTCCAAGCTCTCCAGGAGCGTGAACTGGGCCTCGGTCTTGGGCAGTTCGTGGCGGAAGAAGTACTGGCAGGCGCCGCGCTTGCCCGCGTGGAAGTCCTCGGTGCCCGCCTCGGCCGCGAGCAGCTGCTCCAGCCACATCCAGGCGACGACCACATGCCCGACCGCTTCGAGATAGACGCTCGCGTTGGCGAGCGCCGTGCGCGGGTCACCGGTCGACCAGAGCCGCTGGGTCACGTCGACCGCACGCGCCATGGACGCGTCGAGCGCACGCCCGTACCCGGCCGCGGAGCCACCCGCCGCGGCAGCGCGGGCGGCCGTCCGCTTGACGCGCTCACCGAGGAGCCGCAGCCCGGCGCCGCCGCCCATGACGACCTTGCGGCCGAGCAGATCGAGGCCGTGGATGCCGTGCGTGCCCTCGTGGATGGGGTTGAGGCGGTTGTCGCGGTAGAACTGCTCGACGTTGTACTCGCGCGTGTAGCCGTAGCCGCCGTGCACCTGGATCGCCAGGTTGTTGGCCTCCAGGCACCACTGCGAGGGCCAGCTCTTGGCGATGGGCGTGAGCACGTCGAGCAGCAGCTTGGCCTCGTCGCGCTCCTGCGGCGAGGCGCCGGTGTTCTGCTCGTCGAGCAGCCGCCCGCAGTACAGATTGAGCGCCAGAGCGCCCTCCACGTACGCCTTCTGGGCGAGGAGCATCCTGCGTACGTCGGCGTGCTCGATGATCGGGACCTGCGCGGACTGCGGGTCCTTCGCGGTGACGGGACGCCCCTGCGGGCGGGTGCGCGCGTAGTCCAGGGCGTGCAGATAGCCGGTGTAGCCGAGCGCGGTCGCGCCGAGGCCCACGCCGATCCTGGCCTCGTTCATCATGTGGAACATGTACGCGAGGCCGTGGTTCGCCTCGCCGACGAGGTGGCCGACCGCGCCGGGCGCACCGCCGGGCAGGTGGGCGCCCTCGCCGAAGTTCAGCAGGGTGTTCGTGGTGCCCCGGTAGCCCATCTTGTGGTTGAGGCCCGCGAGCACGACGTCGTTGCGCTCGCCGAGCGAGCCGTCGTCGCCGACCAGGACCTTGGGCACGATGAACAGCGAGAGGCCCTTCACGCCGGGCGGGCCGCCGGGGACGCGCGCCAGCACCAGATGCACGATGTTCTCCGACAGTTCGTGCTCGCCGCCGGAGATCCACATCTTGTTCCCGAAGAGGCGGTACGTCCCGTCCGCCTGCTCCTCGGCCCGCGTCGTCACGTCGGCGAGCGACGAACCGGCCTGCGGCTCCGACAGACACATCGTCCCCAGGAAGCGGCCCTCCACCATGGGGCGTACGAAGGTCTCGATCTGCTCCTTGGAGGCGTGCGCGAGGAGCAGATTGGCGTTGCCCATGGTCAGGAAGGGATACGCGGCCGTGCCGACGTTGGCCGCCTGGAACCACGCGAAGCAGGCCTGCGCCACCACGGCCGGCAGCTGACCGCCGCCGATCTCGTGGTCCATGGCGCTCGCCAGGAGCCCCGAGTCCCCGAAGACCCGCAGGGCCTCCTTGACCTCGGGGATGATGTGCACCCGCTCACCGTCGAAGGTGGGCTCCTCGGCGTCGTTCTTCTTGTTGTGCGGGGCGAAGTGCCGGGTGGCGATCTGCTCGCTCAGCTCCAGGGCGGCGTCGAAGGTCTCGCGGGAGTGGTCCGCGTACCGTTCCCGGCCGGTGAGCGCGGGCACGTCGAGCCACTCGTACAGCAGGAACTCGAGATCGCGGCGGGACAGGAGCAGGGATGCCATGCGGATTCTCCATGCGGTGACGGCGGGACCGATCCCGGGGCAGGGAGCCCCGCACACCCGATACTAAGCGGTCGCTTATGGGTTTTGTCGAGCATGGCCCCCAGGGGACTCCCGACTGGAGTCCCCACCTGCGGATCAGTCCTGCGCGGCGGCCTCGAACGTCGCCGCGTGGACCGCCTCGAACAGCGCCGTCACGTCCTGCCCGCTGAGCCCCGCCGAGCGCGCCTCGCCCATCCACTCGGTCAGCGCGCTCTGCAGCGGCGAGTCCGGCCCCGCCTGGGGGCGTGCGAGGGAGCGGGTGATGAACGTGCCCGCTCCCTGGCGGACTTCGGCCAGGCCCGCGCGCTCCAGCTCGCGGTAGGCCTTGAGCGTCGTGTTCGGGTTGACCTTGGTGGCCGCCGCGACCTGGGCCGCGGTCGGCAGCCGGTCGCCCTCCACCAGGGCGCCCATGCGCAGGGCCTGTTCCACCTGGCGCACGATCTGGAGGTAGGTGGCCACGCCGCTGCGCCGGTCGATACGGAATTCGACCACTGTCCCCACTCTCTGTTTGTCTGCGGACACCTTACGTACCTGCGGTCTCCGCTCGTCCTAGAGGGGCCGCCGCGACGCCCACCACAGGACGAAGACGGCCACGGCGGCGGTGGCCCCGAGCAGCAGGGCGGCGCCGGTCCACTGCATGCCCGGCATCTGGTCGTAGCCGAAGTACTCGACCACGTTGTTGACGATGCCGTGGTCCTTGATGCAGGCGTTGGTGGCCTTCTCGGTCGGCTCGGCGCAGATGCCCCAGCCGTAGAGCTGCCCGTCCGCGGTGCCGACCCAGCGGTCCGTCTCCACGACGCTGCTGCTGTTGACGATGCCCGGCGTGTCGGCGTTCAGCGGCCAGGTGATCAGGCGGGGGGTGGCGAGGCTCGGCCGGAACTCGGTCCAGGCCACCTGGACGACCAGGGCGAAGACGAACGTGGCGAGCATGGCGGGCAGCACCCTGCGCAGCAGCATGCCGATCGCGATGCCGCTCATGGTGAGGAAGAGGGAGAGCGCCGCCAGCATGGGGCCCGTGTTGTCGAACACCGAGCCCGAGAGCCACTCCGAGAGGAGGAGGTCGCGGTAGGGCTCCCACCACCAGAAGAACAGCGTGGAGAGTACGAGGGTGGCCAACACGACCAGCGAGAGGCACCAGCCCAGCTTGGCCGCGAGCCAGCGGCGGCGCGGCATCGACTGTGTGGTGACCAACTGCGCGGTGCCGTGTTCCTGGTCGCTCGCGATGAGCGGGGCGCCGAGGAAGACGCCGAGGACGACGGGCAGGGCGCCCAGCGCCTCGGTGACGTAGTTGTAGCTCTGCGGGGCCGAGTCCAGGCTGACGTCCTTGTCGGGCCAGCCCATCCCGGCGAGCATGTCGGCCATGTCGTTGCGCGCGTAGACGATCGTGGCCGCGCCGAGCACGACCAAAGCGACGACGAGCCAGGTCGTGGTGCGGTGCTGGCGCAGGACGAGCCAGGTGAGCCCGTGCACCAGGCCCGGCTTCTTGGCGGACTGGCCGGTGCGCGGCTTCTCGGTGAGGGTGGTGCTCATGCGGCGGTCATTCCTTCGGCCTCGACGCGGGCTTCCTGGGTGAACAGCGGCTCCGCGTCCGGTGAGCGGAGGTGGGCGAGGAGTACTTCCTCCAGGCTCGGCTCGGAGACCTCCCAGTCCGGGGCCAGCGGGCCGCCGGGGCGCAGGAGGGCACGGAACTGGCGTCCCTGGACCCGGAATTCGACCACCTGGTGCGGAGTGAGGTCCGCGGGCGGCATCCCGTCGGGGGCGAGCCCGGTCACCAGGGCGTGGGCGCCGACCAGCTCGTCCGTGTCGCCGGCCATCCGGAGCCTGCCGTCCGCGACCACCAGCAGGTAGTCGCACATGTCCTCGAGCTCGGCGAGCATGTGGGAGGACATCACGACGGTCGTGCCGCGCTCGACGGCCTCGGACATCAGCAGGGAGCCCATCTCGTCCCGGGCCAGCGGGTCGAGGTCGGCCATCGGCTCGTCGAGCAGCAGCAGGTCGGGCCGCTTGCCGAAGGCGAGCGCGAAGGCGACGCGGGTGCGCTGACCGCCGGAGAGCGTGCCGACCTTGGCGTGCAGCGGGACGTTGCCGGAGCGCACGATCCGCTCGGCGGCCGCCATGTCCCAGCCCGGGTTGAGTTCGAGGCCCATGCGCAGCGTCTCGGCCACGGTGAACCGCTTGAACAGCGGCTTGTCCTGCGAGAGGAACGCGAAGCGGGGCATCGCCGCCGCGTCGTCCACGGGCACACCGAAGACGCGCAGTTCACCGTCGGTCGGGGTCACCAGGCGGGTCGCGAGCCCCAGCAGGGTGCTCTTTCCGGCTCCGTTGGGGCCGACGAGACCGCAGATCCGTCCGGCGGGCAGCCGGAAGGAGCAGTCACGCAGCGCCCAGCCGCGGCGATAGCGCTTGCCCAGGCCGCGGGCCTCGAGCGCGGTGGCGCTCAGAGGTCCGGCGGCCTCGGTGGGGTCGGCAAGGGTCATGTCCACGCGCGCCTCTCTCGATTCCATTAAACAATTAATGGAATCATGATCTGCACGGCAGGGCCCTGTCAAACGACTGCTGCCCGCCGGTTCTCCGGCGGGCAGCAGATGGTGCGGGCAGGGCTTGCTATGACACCGACTTCGTGGGCGCGGTGGCCTCACGCTGGTGCGGGATCAGAACCGGCGGCAGCTCGCCCTGCTGCACGTTCACCGTCCTGACGGGGGCGGGCACCCGGATGCCCTCGGCGCGGTAGCGCTGGTGGAGCTGCTTGATGAACTCGTGCTTGATGCGGTACTGGTCGCTGAACTCGCCGACGCCCAGGATCACCGTGAAGCTGATCCTGGAGTCGCCGAACGTGTGGAAGCGCACGGCCGGTTCATGCTCGGGCAGGGCGCCCTCGACGTCCTTCATGACGTTCTCCACGACCTCGGTCGTGACGCGCTCGACCTGCTCCAGGTCGCTGTCGTAGCTGACGCCGACCTGGACCATGATCGACAGGTCCTGCTCGGGACGGCTGAAGTTGGTCATGTTCGTGCCCGCGAGCTGGGCGTTGGGGATGATGACGAGGTTGTTCGACAGCTGACGCACCACCGTGTTGCGCCAGTTGATGTCGACGACATAGCCCTCCTCGCCGCTGCTGAGCCGGATGTAGTCGCCCGGCTGCACCGTCTTCGCGGCAAGGATGTGGACGCCGGCGAAGAGGTTGGCCAGGGTGTCCTGCAGCGCGAGGGCCACCGCGAGGCCGCCGACGCCGAGCGCCGTGAGCAGCGGGGCTATCGAGACGCCGAGCGTCTGCAGGACGACGAGGAAGCCCATCGCGAGCACGACGACGCGGGTGATGTTGACGAAGATCGTCGCCGAGCCGGCGACGCCGGACCGGGACTGTGCCAGGGACTTCACCAGGGTGGTGACCACGCGGGCCGCCGTCAGGGTCCCGGCCAGGACGAGCAGGGCGGTCAGCGTCATCGAGACGTTGCGCCCGGTCCTCGCCGTGAGCGGCAGGGCGGCGGCGGCCACGGCCGCGCCCGCCGTTATCGCCGCGCAGGGGACCAGCGTGCGTACGGCGTCGACGATGACGTCATCGCCGCTCCACCGGGTCCTGCTGGCCCGCTCGCCGAGCCACCGCAGGATCATGCGCAGCACCAGACCCGCCGCGATGCCGACGGCCACCGCGATACCGGCGGTGATCAGGTCGTGCCATGTGAGGGCTCGCTCCATCAGTTCATTCTCCAGGTTGTGCGGGCGCGCCGGACGTATGTTCGGGGTCCGGCGCGAGCGTCATCCTGCCCCATGGGTGCGGCGCCGTCGCCGGGGGCCCGCACCAAGCCTGCCGTCAACTCGGCGGGCACAGGGCGATATGAGACATCCCCCGCCGGACCGGCTGACCCCGGGTCAGCTCCCTGGCGTAGCTCTCCCCTCCGTCTCCGGCTACGGCTTGCGCGCCACCCCCGCGTACAGCGGCACGGGCGTCCCGTTCCGCACCTCGTCGACGCCGAGCTCCGGACGCCAGTCGGGCAGCCACGTGATGCCGGGGCCGACCGGCTCAAGGCCCTCGAAGAACCGCTCCATCCCGGCCCGCGCACGCGGTACGAGCGTGACGCCGCCCGCCTTGTACATCTCCACCGCCTGCCGCGTCCGCTCCGGATCGACGTCGGCGGCCATCTGCGAGACGACCAGATGGCTGCCGGGGGCGAGGGCGGCCACGAGCCGCTCCACGACGTCGTACGCACCGTCCTCGTCGCTGATGAAATGCAACAGCGCGATCAGGGAGAGGGCGATCGGCTGCGTGAAGTCCAGTACGCCCTCGGCCTGTTCAAGGATCTTGTCCGGCTCACGGGCATCCACCTGGAGGTACTCCGTCGCCCCCTCGGGCGTCCCCCGCAGCAGCGCCTCCGCGTGCGCGAGGACGATCGGGTCGTTGTCCACGTACACGACCCGTGCCTCCGCGGCGGCCGACTGCGCGATGCGGTGGAGGTTCGGCTCGGTGGGGATCCCGGTGCCGATGTCCAGGAACTGGCGTATCCCCTCCTCGCCCGCAAGGTGACGCGTGGCGCGCTGCATGAACCAACGGTTGTGCTGGGCGCAGTACTTGGTCTGCGGTTCGAGCGACACGATCTGGAGCCCGAGCTCCTCGTCCACCGGGTAGTTGTCCTTGCCGCCGAGGAACCAGTCGTAGACCCGGGCGGGATGCGGCTTGCTGGTGTCGATCGGGTGGGGGACCAGTGGCTCGATCGCAGTCATGCGGCAACTCCCAAGCGAATGGCGGACGTTCAGGCGTACATGGCGTACGTCCGGTCATCGTGCCCGCTCGGCCCGGCCGGCTCAAGCGCCACTTGGATCCCGCAGCAGAGCGCCCGCACCCGGCACGTGCGGAGGAAGCCCCAGCTCGGTCAGGACGCGGTACGCGGTCGCGGTGGCCGCCGACAGGACGGGCAGGCCCGCCGCGTCCTCCACCGCCTGGATCGACGCGAGCGAAGGCATCTGCACGCACGCGGAGAGGACGAGCGCGTCGGCGCGGGAGAGGTCCACCCGGCGCCAGTGCTCGCGCAGGTCGGCGGGGTCGAGCCGGGCGACCGCCAGATTGTCGGGCACCTCCAGGCTGAGCGCGTCCACGACCTCGATCCCGGTGTCCTCGATGTAGTCGGCGACCATCCGCGTGAGGGGCTTCATGTACGGGGTGATGATCGCGACCCGCGCCGCGCCGAGCGCCTTGATGCCGTCGAGCAGGGCGCCCGCGCTGGAGATCACCGGCGCCCGCGCGCCCTCGGAGCGCAGGGCGGCGGTGATCTCGTCCTCCGCCGTGCAGTGGTGTCCTGGCCCCTGCGCCATGATCGCGACCAGGCAGGCCGTGGCGACCACGTCGGGCCGCGCGTCGGCGAGTTCGAGCGCGGCACGCTCGGTCTGCGCGTTCATCGCCTTCAGCTGTTCGGGCGTCACGTGCTTCATGCGCATCCGGCTGCTGTGGAAGACGAACCGATCCTGCGGCGCCACGGCCTCGCGGTCGCGCAGCATGCGCGGCAGCTCCGTCTCCATCGTCAGGTTCGAGCTGGGCACGATCATGCCGATGTGGTGGTCGGTCGCTGTCGTCGCGGTCACTGCCACGGGATCCTCCGGATGTTCTCGTACGGCGGTGCGTACGGCTATGAGTCCTCGGTCAGCCCCTCCCAGTGATCGGCGAGGGACGTGAGGAGATGCATGACTTCTTCGCGCCGCTCGCCGCCGAACGGCTCCAGGAGCCGCTCGTCGAGCTCGCGGGCGCGACGGTTGGAGTCGTGGAGGGTGCGCTCACCCTCCTCGGTCAGATAGAGCAGCTTGCGGCGGCCGTCGTCCGCGGCGGTCCTGCGCAGGAGTAGTCCCCGGTTCTCCAGGCGTCGCGCCACGTCCGCCATCGTCGACGTGTCCAGGGCCACCGCGGACGCCATCGACCGCTGGTCGCGGCCCGGCGACGCGTCCACGGCCTGCAGTACGGCGAACTGCGGTCCGGTGAGCGTCGGGTCCACCGCGCGGATCCAGACCGCGAGGTAGGCCTGGTACAGGCGCCGGACCTGGTAGCCGGGCGCCGCGGTGAGGGCGGCGGGCGGACCGGGCTGCCCGGCCGGCGCAGACGTCGTGGTGGAGGTTTCGTCAGCCATGGAGCCCACTTAAGCACGGGGGTTGATCGGTTCGGGCGCTCAGGTCAGCATCGGGCGCAGGGCCTCGCGCAGCGCGCGCACGGCGGCGTCGGTGCTGTCCCAGAACAGCATGTGACCCGCGTCGGGCACGCTCCTGATGACGGCCGCCGGGTGCAGCCGCGCGGCCTCAGCGGCGCCCGCCGCGGTGACGACCGGGCTGTCCGCGCCGTACAGGAGCGCGGTGGGCCCCGGCACGGACGGCCACCAGGAGAAGAAGTCCTCGGTCTCGAAGCCGCGGTGCGTGGCCGTGATCGCCTCCGCCTCGCAGCTCGCGAGCCAGCGGGCCCGCAGCTCCTGCTCGCGGCGGGGCCAGCGCGGCCAGGACAGGGCCACCTCGTCCGCGTCGGTGCCGCGCAGGGCCTGCGCCAACTGGCCGAGGAAGGCATCCAGGGGAGTCGGATAGGGCGCACGCCCCGGCCCGCTCATCGGCGGGTCCCCGAGCACCGTCCCGCGCGGCGCCACCTTGCCGCGGACCGCGGTGACCGCGGCGATGCGCGCGCCCATGGAGTGCCCGAACAGGATGGGCCGGTCGAGGCCGAGACCGGTGACGACGGCTTCGACGTCCTCGGCGTACTCCTCCAGGGAGTAGGAGCCGCCGCCGTCGGAGAGCCCGCGCCCCCGGACGTCGAGCACCAACGGGCGTACGAGATCGGTCAGTTCACGCGCCACGAAGTCCATCGTGACGGCGGGGCTGGTGATGCCGGGCAGGACGAGGAGCGGGGTGCCGGTCCCCCCGTAGTCGAGGACGTGGAGCCGGGCGGCGCCCGAGCGCACCCAGCGGCCGGTGGCGGGGACGTCGGCCAGATCGGCGAGGGCGGACTGCGGCAGGCAGCGTTCGGGCGGGGTCATGCGTTCCTCCCGGGGAGGGCTCGGAGGTAGTCGGTCGCTTCCTTGAGGCCGATGACGTCGCCGTATTTGGCCTGGATGTCGAAGAGGCTCGCCTCGTGCGGTCCCGCGGCCCGGTCCCCGACGCAGGCACGCGGCACGAGCACCGAGAACCCGCTCTGCACGGCGTCGACCGCCGTCGCCCGCACGCAGCCGCTCGTCGTGGCCCCGCACACCAGGACGGTGTCGCGGCCCAGGCCGGTGAGCAGGGCGGCGAGCGAGGTCCCGAAGAAGGCGGAAGCGCCCTTCTTCACCACCAGCAAGTCCTGCGGTTCGCGGGGGAGTCGGGGGTCGAGTGCGACCTCCTCGCCGCCTTCGACCAGAGACCGCATGCCCTGCGCCTTGTGCAGCCAGGTGACGGCGTCGCCGGTGGCCTCGGCGGGGGTGTAGGAGATCGCGGTGAAGATGACGGGCACGTCGGCAGGGCGCCCACTCTCGATCAACTCACCTACGGCACCGACCACTTCACCGAGGTCCGCACCCGAGGGGAAGCCTTCCTCGGTGAAGCCGCGGGTGAGGTCGACGACCAGGATCGCGGGGCGGCTGCCCCTGCGCACGGGAGCGCCGAATCCCGCCCGCTCGTAGGTACGTTCCGTCTCCTGGCCGTAGTTCACGAGGTCCTCCCCGGCGCGCGCAGGGCCCGCAGCTCCCGCGCCTGCGCGCCGAGCCTGCCGAGCAGCCAGCCCTCGAAGAGGCCGAAGGCGAAGGCGCCGGCGACCACGCCGTACTTGGCGACGGCAGGTCCCAGGAGCATGGAGAGGCCGTCGAGCTCGGCTTCCGCGGGGGCCACGGGGTGGGCGGCGCCGCGCGGAGCCGTGGAGGGAAGGGCGGCCGAAGCCGCCGGTGAGCGGTCCTGGTCGAGCAGGCTCCCCAGATTCTGGGCGAACTGCTGCAGGATCCGGTCGGACACCGTCGCGATGGCACCCTTGCCGAACTGCGCGATCTTGCCCCGTATCACCAGGTCCGTGGAGAGCTGGAGCAGTGCGCCCTCCGGCGCCGCGAGCACTTCGAGCGCCACCTCGGCCTCCGCGTCACCGCTCCCGTGGGTGTCGGCGCCGCGTGCCTGGACCCGCAGCCGCCGCCCCTGCGGATCGACCTCCAGGAAGCGGACCGTACCCGCGTACGCGGCGCTGATCGGGCCGACCTTGATCTTCACGGAGCCCTGCCAGGAGTCCCCGTCACGGCCCTCCAGCGCCGCGCCCGGCATGCACGAGGCGACCCGCTCGACGTCGTTCATCAGGGCGAAGACCTCGTCCGGCGAGGCCTTGACCGGGACCGAGTTGGTGAGCTGCATCAGAACTCCTTGGGGCAGCGCCGGGCGGCGGCGCACCCGTCGATCGCCTCGACGATGGTCTGGTAGCCGGTGCACCGGCAGAGGTTGGAGGCGACGACCTCGCGGATCTCGTCCTTGGTCGCCTCGGGCCGCTCGTCGAGGAAACCCTCGGCGAGCATCAGGAAGCCGGGGGTGCAGAAGCCGCACTGCAGGCCGTGATGGTCGCTGAACGCCCTTTGCAGATCGCTCAGTTCAGACCCGTCCGACAGTGACTCGACGGTCCGGACCCGGACGCCCTCGGCCTGCGCGGCGAACATCAGACACGCGCGGACGGGCCGGTCGTCGACCAGCACCGTGCACGCGCCGCAGATGCCGTGCTCGCAGCCGACGTGGGTGCCGGTCAGGCGCAGATCGTGCCGGAGCACGTCGACGAGGGTGCGCCGCGGTTCGGTGATCACTTCGTGCCGCTCGCCGTTGACGTCGAGGGTGAGCAGCAGGACATCGGTGGTGTGGCCGGTAGGGGTCATGGGGCCGGTGTCGGTCATGAGGAGAGCTCCAGGTTCAGGGCGCGGTGCACCGTCTCCGGGGTGATGGGGGTGTGGTCGAGCTCGACGCCCGTGGGGCGCAGGGCGTCGTTGACGGCGTTGAGCACGGCGGCCGGCGCCCCGATGGTGCCGCCCTCGCCCGCACCCTTCGCGCCGGTCCCGGTGAAAGCGCACGGCGTCTCCAGGTGGTGGATCAGCACGTCGGGGATCTCGTGGGCGGTGGGCACCTTGTAGTCCATGAAGCTGGTCGCCGACGGTTCGCCCTGGGCGTCGTACGTCACCTGCTCGAAGAGCGCGCCCGCGATGCCCTGCGCGATGCCGCCCCGGCACTGGCCCTCCACGACCTGCGGGTTGATCGCCACGCCGCAGTCCTCGACGCAGACGTACCGCAGGATCTCCACCTGCCCGGTGCCTTCGTGGAGTTCGACGACCACACCGTGGGTGGCGTTGGAGAACGTGCCGTCGTTGAGGACGTCGAAGGCGGCGGTGGCACTCAGCCCCGGCTCGATATCTTTGGGCAGCAAGTGGGCCTGGAGATAGGCGATGTCGGCCAGTTCCTCGTAGGTCAGGCTCGCGCCGTCGCGGCGCCGTACGGCCCCCGACGCGAGCTCCACGTCGTCAGGGCCGACCTCCCAGCGCGCCGCCGCGATCCGGCACAGCTTCTCGCCGAGCTTCGCCGCCGCGAGCCGTACCGCGCTGCCGCCCACCGTGATGGAGCGGCTCGCGAAGGTGCCCCAGCCGTAGGTGATGCGCTCGGTGTCGCCCTGGTGGAGCTTCACCTTGCCGATGTCCAGGCCCAGTTGGTCGGCGACGATCTGCGCCATCGTCGTCTCGTGGCTCTGCCCGTGGCTCATCGTGCCGGTGGTGACGGTCACCGCGCCGCTGGTGTCCATCCGGACCTCGGAGATGTCGAAGCCGGGCACGACCCGCATCTTGCGCTGGGCGAAGGCCTTGGAGCCGTAGCCGGTGCGCTCGCTGAAGCAGGAGTAGCCGATGCCGATGTGCCGCCCCTGTGCTGCCGCCGCCGAACGCTTCTCGTACCACCCCTCGTCCTTGACGAGCCGCTCGCACAGGTTCAGCGATTCCAGATAGGAGCCCGGGTCGTACGTGATGTCGTTGACGCCCGTGTACGGGAACTCGGTGATCACGTTGCGGCGGCGGATCTCGACCGCGTCCAGGCCCAGTTCACGTGCGGCCCGCTCGAAGAGCCGCTCCACCACCATCACGTACTGCGGACGGCTCACCCCCCGATAGGGCGCGGTGGGCGCCTTGTTGGTGGTGACCGCCCGGCCGCGTACACGATAGGCGGGCACCTTGTAGACACCGGGCATCTCCGCCGACGCCATCAGCGGCTCGATGCCCGCCGTGAACGGATAGCAGGAGTAGGCGCCCATGTCGCACACCACATCGGCGTCCAGGCCGAGGATCCTGCCTTCCTCGTCGAAGGCCGCGCGCACGTCGTAGTGCTGTTCGCGGGCGAGGAAGGAGGCGGACAGGGCGTCCTTGCGGTCCTCGATCCACTTCACCGGACGGCGCAGGCGCAGCGCGGCGGCCGCCGCGGCGATCTCCTCGCGCCCCACGACGCACTTCTGGCCGAATCCGCCCCCCATGTCGGGCACCACGACCCGCACCGCCCGCTCGTCCAAGCGCAGACAGCGAGAAGCCACCGTCCTCACCTGGTGCGGGACTTGGGTACAGGTCTGAAGAACCAACTGCTCCTCGCGGTCGTCCCAGTGGGCGACCACACCACGCGTCTCCAGCGGGAGGGCGTTCTGCCGTCCGGTCCGCGACGCGACATGGACGACGCAGGCGGCGGCGTCGAAGACGTCGTCGATGCCGTCCGTGGCGAAGAGTGAGACGTCCACGAGGGTGTTGCGCTCGGCCTCCTCATGGAGGAGTGGCGCACCCGGCGCGAGGGCCGCCTCCTCGGAGGTGACCGGCGGCAGCGGCGCGTAGCTGACCTTGGCCGCTTCCAGGCCGTCCTCCACGGCGTACGCGTTCCTCGCGACGACGATCGCGACGGGCTCCCCGACATAGCGGACCCGGTCGCGCGCCAGGACGGGCATCGCGGTCGGCACGAACTCCGAGAGCGGGCGCCCGAGTTGCGCCGTGATGTCGGTCAGTTCGAGGTCGTCGGCGGTGAACGCCGCGACGACGCCCGGCACGTCACGTACCGCCGTCAGGTCGATCGACGTGATCTCGCCGTGCGCGACCGTGCTGCGCACGAACTGGGCGTGCAGCATGCCCGGCAGCGCGATGTCGTCGACGAACCGGCCACGGCCGGTGAGCAGCCGGGGATCCTCGCGCCGGGACACCGACCGGCCGACCAACTGGTCCTTCTTGCGTGCCTCGTTCATCGGGTCATTGCCTCCTCACAGGCACGCAGGACCAGCGTGCGGACGAGCTGCTTGCGGTAGTGCGTGCTGCCCGAGGCGTCGGCCGGAGGATCGACGGCAGCCGCCGCGGCGGTCGCGCACTCGGCGAACGAGCCGCCGCCCGCCAGGACGGCCTCCGCCTCCGGCACCCGCACCACGGCGGCGGCGACCCCGCCCAGCGCGACGCGCCCACCGCGTACCGAGCCGCCCCCGACGTCGAGGTCGACGACGGCGGACACGAGCGCGAAGTCCCCCTGCCGTTCGGCGAATTCGGCCAGGGCGGCGTGCGGCGCCGGACGCGGGAAGACGATCTCGACGAGGATCTCGTCGAAGTCGAGGGCGGTGGTGTAATAGCCCAGGAAGAAGTCCCCGGCCGCGATCCTGCGCTCGCCGCGCGGCCCGCGGGCCACGAACTCGGCGTCCAGCGCCAGGGCGAGCAGGCACCACTCGGCGGTGGCGTCGGCGTGCGCGATGCTGCCGCCGACCGTGCCGCGGGTGCGGATCGGCAGATGCCCGATCCACGGCATGGCCCGGCGCAGCACGGCGAAGTCCGGCCCGAGCCGCCCCGCCGGGTCACGCTCCACGGTGTGATGCGTGGTGAGCGCCCCTATGCGCAGCCCGCCCGCCGGGTCGGTGTGCAGCCGGTCCAGCTCCCGCAGGCCGCCTATGTCGACCAGGTGCCGGGGCCGGGCGAGGCGGAAGCTCATCATCGCGACCAGGCTCTGGCCGCCGGCGACGACCTTGGCGTCGTCACCGAGCTCGGCGAGCAGCCGCGTGGCGCCGTCGAGGTCGCGGGCCCGGTGATAGGCGAAGGGGGCGGGCTTCATGGTCCTCCTGTCGTACGGAGTTGTCGTGCCGTCGTGCCGTCGTGCGTCGAGCCGCTGTCGTACGGGTGTGCTCAGAGCGCGGCCTGTCCTGCGACCGGCAGGGGCGGTGCGGGCGCCGGGGGTTCCTCGTCGCCGTCCAGCGCGCGCCCCTTGGTCTCCGGCGCCGCCACCGCCATCCACGCCACGGCCACCAGGACCGTCGCGCCGAGCACGGCGAACGTCAGCGGGAGACCGAGCACCGGCCACATCACCGAGCCGAAGAGCAGCGGCGCGAATCCGGTGAGCGCCCGGCTGACCGAGGAGGCCCAGCCGAAGCCGCTGGCCCGCAGGGGAGTGGGGTAGAGCTCGGAGACGTACGCGTACAGGGCGGGGATGGCGAGCTGGGCCAGGAAGCCGAAGACGCCGATGGCCACCACCGAGCCGGTGGGCAGGTCCCGCACCAGGGCGAACACCACCAGGGCGAGCGAGGCGACCGGGGCCGAGACGCCGATCAGCCACTTGCGGCCGACGAGGTCGACCAGGGCGGTGGAGACCAGGACGCCGATGATGCCGACGCCGCTCATCAGGGTGGTGCTCATGAACGCGGCCGTGTCGCCCTGGCCCTCCTCCTTGAGGATCGAGGGCATCCAGCTCAGCGCCGCGTAGTAGACGAGCATGATCGTGGAGAAGAGCAGCCAGGCGGCCGATGTGATGCGCGGGCTGAAGGCCCAGATGCGGCGCAGCTGGTCGACGGCGGCGGCCACGCCGCGCGGGCCGTCGTCCACCGGCGGTTCGGGGATGACGTAAGGCTCCACGGGGGCGCCCGTCCGCGCCACCAGATCGTCGATGACCTCGCGCGCCTCGGCCTCGCGGCCCTTCTTCGTCAGATAGATCGGCGACTCGGGGATGCCGCGCCTGGCCCAGAAGAGCAGCAGCGCGGGCAGCACCATCGTCGCCAGCATCCACCGCCAGTTGCCGTCGAGGGTCAGCATCGCCGTCGAGACGAGCCCGCACAGGGTCACGCCCACCGGCCACCACGCGTCCAGCGCCGTCAGGATCCTGCCCCGGTACTTGCGCGGCGAGAACTCACCCACCAGCGCGTAGTCCACGGGGATACAGCCGCCGAGCCCCACACCCGCGAGGAACCGCAGCGCGAGGAAGACCGGATACGTCGGCGCCAGCGCGCCGAGCACCGAGAACATGGCGAAGATCAGCAGGGTGACGCTGAACGCCTTCTTGCGGCCGATCCGGTCGGCGACCGCGCCCCAGGCGACGGCGCCCACGGCCATCCCCACGAGGTTCGCGGTGGCCACGAGCCCGCGCTCGCTGAGCGAGAGGTCGAAGTGTTTGCCGAGGAGCGGCATGAGGAAGCCGTTCAGGGCGATGTCGTACGCGTCGAAGAGGTAGCCGAGGCCGCCGATGATGAAGATCTTGCCCTGGACCGACCACCTCCAGGGGAGTTCCTGAACGATCTGATCGCCTGTTTTCACGTTCGCTCCAAGGGGGATCAGCGAGGGGGATCAGCGGGTGAACCGGTAGGAGAACGCGCCCAGATCGGGGTCGTTGAGAGGGCTGCCGCCCCAGAGCCAGTCGTAGGAGAGGTCGGACTCGCCGTCGAAGTCCCGCCGGAGCTTCTCGTCCCTGGCCCGCTGCTCGGGGCCGTCGGGGAAGTGGTAGAAGGTCTTGTTCTGCAGTGAAGCGTCCTGGACCATCCCGGCGTGCTTGGCGCGCCGGTCGACGTAGCGGCGCAGCGCACTTTCGATGCCGTCCGTCGTGACCGCGCCCAGTTCCTCCGCGAGCACGGCGGCGTCCTCCATGGCCTGCGACGCGCCCTGTGCCTGGTAGGGGAGCATCGCGTGGCAGGCGTCGCCGAGCAGGGCGACCCGTCCGTCCTGCCACACGGGGTCGCGGCGCCGGTGGTAGAGCGCGAAGCAGGAGACGTCCTCCTTCGCCTTGGAGAGCATCGCGGGGACGCGGTCGTCCCAGCCGGGGAAGGCGTCGACGAGGTCCTGCGCGGTGGCGGCGACGGACCACTTCTCGGCGACCTCGTCCGTGCAGGGCACGCAGGCCACGATGTTGAGGTACTCGCCGCCCCGGATCATGTAGTGCACCAGATGGCGGTCGGGGCCGTACCAGATCGTGGACTGGTAGCGGTCCACCAGCCAGCGCGTCGCCGGGTCGGCCGCGATCAGATCGCCCGGTATGAGCGCCCGGTAGGCCATCTCGCCGGAGAACAGCAGGGTGTCGGGGGCGCCCATCAGGTCACGCACCTGGGAGCGGATGCCGTCGGCGCCGATGACGACGTCCGACACGTACCGCCGCCCGTCGTCCGTGACCGCCACCGGGCGCGCCGGGTCCGTGCGGTCCAGTTCGGCGACCTTGCTCGCGGTGTGCAGCGCGACGACGGGGCCGGGGCCCGCCGGGTCGACGCAGGCGTCCATGAGGACGCGGTGCAGATCGGCCCGGTGGTAGTGCCAGTACGGCGCGTTGAACTGCTCCTTGCACCGCCGGCCGAGCGAGGTCAGGCCGACGACGCTGCCGTCCTTCCAGCGCCGCCGCACCTGGTCGAGCGGCTCGGTGTGGATGGCTTCCAGCTGCCTGCGCAGCCCCAGGCCGAGCAGGACGCGGCTGGCGTTCGGCGCCGTCTGGATGCCCGCGCCCACCTCGCCGAGCCGCGGTGCCTGTTCGAGCACGGTGACCCGCAGACCGCGGTGCCGCAGCGCGAGGGCGGCGGTCAGACCACCGAGACCGCCTCCGACGACGGTGACTTCGTACGACTGGCTGGACGCCACGCTTCCTCCATCTTCCTGGTACGTACGGGCAGTTGGCGCGCGGTTCAGCGCTCGGTGAGACGGCCGCCCGTCACGACCTCGGTGTCGTCGACCCTGACGGTGCAGCCGCGCATGGCGATGTCCAGATGCGCGTACGACTCGCGGCCGAGGACGGGGTGCGGTCCGGTGGACCACAGGAAGTTCCCGGCGAAGGCGCGGGCGTCCATGCCCATCAGGTCGTCCTTGCCGTACATCGCGGTGGCGAACCAGTCGGCCGTGCGCATCAGACCCCAGCCCATGTGGGAGAGGCTGCGCGCCCACCGGTCGTCGGCGTCATCGAAGAACGTGTTCAGGAGCTCGGCCTCGGCGCCGCCCGACACCTTCTCGATCTGCCCGCCCGCGATCTGCAGGGTCACCGGATGGCGCACGTACTCCTTGAAGGGCAGCAGGATGTCGCCCTCGGCCAGCACGATCTGCCCGTCGGAGATCTCCGGCCAGGCGAGCACCATCGTGCTGGGCCAGTGGTCCCAGCGGCCCGGGTCGTCGGCGAAGCCGCACTGGAACTCTGGCTTGGAGCCCGCGAGTTGGACGGTGAGATCCGTGCCCGCGTCCGAGGTGACCCGCATGACGGCCGACCGCTTGAGCAGCTGGACGCCTTCGAGCACCTCGTCCTTGTCGGACTCCTTGGGCAGATTGCGGATGAGCACGTCGGGTGCGTCGCAGACGAAGATGATGCGGGTGCCCGCGCGCAGGATCTCCTGCTGCACCGGCGCGTGGATGAAGCCCTCGCGGGTGAGGTCGACGACCAGGTCGGCGGACTTCAGCAGGTCCTGCGCGGTGGAGTCGCCCAGCACCGACACCAGGCCGGGGCCCGCGCCCGTGTGGGTGCTCGGCATCGGCGCGGGGCTGCCGCCGGGGACGGTCGCGGCGATGACGTGGGCGCCGCAGGTCTTCGCGGCGCCGAACGCCGCCGCCACGTAGTCGCCGCGGCTGCCGGGCTCGGAGAGGACGACGACGTGCTCGCCCTCGCGGAGCTTGCACAGCCGCAGTTCTCGGGTGAACGCGTCGAGCAGATCGACGGACGAAAGATCGAACACGGGGGATCCCTTCTTTCGGGCTGCCGCGGACATGCGGGCAGCACGACTCCGGACACATCGTGCGAGGGAAATGGCGGGGAGCCAGGATGCGCTCAGGCAGGCTTGACCGGCCCGCCGTACAGGCTCTGAGCTGCGGATACGAGGCGGTGGGTGACCGCCCGACTGAGATAATCCGAACACGTACTATCTCCCTTGGCAAGGGGTCGCGCACGGAGTTAACCCGGCTGTTTCCTGACGGGCCATCAGCAAGATGGGGCGGTGCGAAGGGGGTTCCCCGTCGGCCATGGATATGCAAGTCTCCTCCTTAAATCTTCGGAAGCAGCCGTCGGCCCACTGGTCAACAGGGCTGCCCTGGCCTCGACATGAGGTGGAGAAGTGTTGCGTAACGGAACACGGGGACACGATCTCGCCTCGCTGCGCCGGCTGAACACCACCGTCGTGCTGCGTGCCCTGCACCACCGCAGCCCGCAGACACTCGCGGAGCTCGCCGCCGGTACGGGACTCTCCCGGCCCACCGTGGAAGCCGCCGTCGAGGAGCTGGCCGCGCACGGCTGGGCGGGCGAGGCCGAGCGCGACGAGGGGGAGCGCACCCCCGGGCGCCCGGCCCGCCGATTCCGGTTCCGCGTGGAGGCGGGCCGGGTCGTGGGCGCCGACATCGGACTGCACAAGATGGTGCTGCTCCTGGCCGACCTCGGCGGTACGGTCCTCGCGGTGCGACGCGACGACATCGACCCTCAGCTGGGCGGCGCCCAGCGGCTCGACCTGCTCCGCAGGGGCCTCGAAGACTTCCTGGACGCGCATTCCGTACGGCGCGACGACATCCTCGCCCGCTGCGTGGGCGTCCCGGGCGTCGTCGACGCGAGCGGCACCATCACCTCCCACGTCGTCCCCGAATGGTCCGGCGTCGACCTCGCCCGGCTCCTGGCCGACGGGGAGCCGGGCCACACCCTCGTCGAGAACGACGTGAACCTCGCCGTGCTCGCCGAGCGCTGGCAGGGCGCGGCCACCCTCGCCGCCGACGTCGTCTGCGTCCTGACCGGACACCGCGTGGCATGCAGCCTCACCATCGGCGGACGGCTGCACCGGGGGCGGCGCGGCGGCGCGGGCGAGCTGGGTCTACTTCCGCTGCTCGGCATGAACACCGCGCAGGACGCCCTCAGTTGGCCGGGCCCCAGACGCACCGGCGAGTCCGAGGTGGCCGCACTCGCGCGCGCCGCGGACAGCGCGGACCCCCGCGCTCTCGCCGCCGTCGCCGACTTCGCCGACCGCATCGCGCCGGGCATCGCCGCCCTCGCGCTGGCCGTCGACCCGGAGCTCGTGGTGCTCACCGGCGGCGCGACCCCACTGGGCGGCCATCTCGTGCCGCTGATCGAGGACAGACTGCGCCCGCTGACCCTGCACGCCCCGCGCATCGCACTGAGCACGCTCGGCGAACAGGGCGTGGCGATCGGTGCCGTACGCAAGGCACTTGACCAGGTCGAATCCGATCTCCTGACGGATTCGGCGCCGTAGGACAACGAAGGCGGAGGCGCTCATGCGCAGGAGAACTCTGCTGTCCGGAGCGATGGCGGCGCCCCTGCTCGCCGCCTGCTCCGGCCGGAGTGACGACGGCAAGGCGAGCGGTGGCAGGACCACCCTCTCGTACGGGGTGTGGGACGTGGCCCATGTGCCGGGGCTGCAGAAGGTGATCGACGCCTTCGAGAAGGAGAACCCCGGCATATCCGTGCGCATAGAACTCACGCCGTGGTCCAGCTACTGGACCACCCTGAAGACCGCGATGCGCGGCGGCACCGCCCCCGACGTGTTCTGGATGAACGCGGTCAACCTCCAGCTGTACGCGTCCAGCGGCGTCCTCGAACCCCTGAGCGGCCACATCAAGAGCGACGCGACCCCCGTGGACCGCCACCCCGGCTCACTCGTCGAGATCTATGCCTACCAGGGCACGCAGTACGGCATTCCCAAGGACTTCGACACCATCGGCCTCTGGTACAACAAGGCGCTCTTCGACAAGGCGGGCATCAAGTACCCCGACAAGACGTGGACGTGGGACGACGTGCGCGACGCCGCCGCCGAGCTGACCGACCCGCGCGCGCGGGTGCACGGCATGGCCGCCGAGATGGACCGCCAGGCGCAGATCTACCCGGCCATCCACGGAGCGGGCGGCTACGTCCTCAAGGACGGGAAGTCGGGCTTCGGGGACGAGCGGTCCATCGAGGGCCTGCGCTACTGGACCGACATGATCGACCGCGGCTGGTCACCGCCGCAGAGCGCCATGGTCGAGTCCAAGGCCCGCAACCGCTTCTGGTCGGAGAAGGCCGCCATGGTCTACGAGATATCCGCGTTCTCCGGCCAGATGCACGCCACCCCCGCGATCAAGGACCACGGCGGCGTCACCGTCCTGCCCAAGGGCCGCGAGCGCGCCACCATCATCCACGGCCTCGCCAACGTCATCTCCGCCAAGAGCCGCAAGAAGGCGGCCGCCTGGAAGTTCGTCCACTTCATGGCAGGTCGTCGGGCCGCCGAGATCCAGGCGTCGGCGGGCGTCACCATCTCCTCGTACGAGGGGACGCAGGACGCCTGGTTCAAGTCGATGCCCGAGTTCGACCTGAAGTGCTTCGTCGAGATGCAGGAGTACGCCGTCCCCTACCCGAGCTCGAAGAACACCGCGGTGTGGGAGAACCTCCAGTACCCGCTCCTGGGCGCCGCGTTCAGCGGCAAGGGCGGCATCGAGAGCGCCGCCCGCACGCTGGGCGAGCAGATGGACCGGGCCCTGAAGGAGGAGCGCGCATGATGAGTGTCTTTCCCTCCACGGCGGCCGCGAAGGCGGCAGGGCGCAGCAGGCCGGCATCCGGATCCGCACCCAAGCCCCGCAGCCAGCGCGCCGCCTACCTCTTCGTCGCGCCGCTCGGCATCGGCTTCGCCGTCTTCTACTTCTGGCCGCTCCTCCAGACCTTCTTCTACAGCTTCACCGAGTTCGGTCCCTTCGGCGGCAACACCTGGGTCGGCACCGACAACTACGTGCGCGTCCTGAAGGACGTCACCGTCTGGCAGGCGCTCGGCAACACGCTGATCTACTGCGTCGTCGGACTGCTCGCCCTGCCGCTGGCGATCGGCGTCGCGGCGCTGCTCAACCGGCGTGGACTGCGGGGCGTCGCGGTCTACCGCGCCCTGTACTTCATCCCGTTCGTGACGCTGCCCGTCGCCGTCGGGCTCGTCTGGAACTGGCTCTACAACGGAGACTACGGACTGATCAACGAAGTCTTCGAGTGGTTCGGCGCGGACCGCCGCTACTGGGTCTCCGACCCCTCGACCGCCGTGTACGCGATCGGCACCGTCATGGTCTGGTCGACCACCGGCTACTACTTGATCATCTTCATGGCGGGCATCAAGGGCATCCCGCAGGACTACTACGAAGCCGCCGAGCTGGACGGCGCCGGGCCGCTGCGCCGCTTCTTCACGATCACGCTGCCGCTGCTCAGCCCGACGATCTTCTTCGCGTCCATCATCTGCATGATCAACTCACTCCAGACCTTCGACCTGATCTACATCATGATGGCCGAGAAGAACCCGGCCATCGGCGACACCCAGTCGGTGGTCAGCCTCTTCTACAAATGGGCCTTCATCGAGAACGCCCAGGGCGCCGCCGCCGCGCTGGCCTTCCTGCTCATGCTGATCATCGCGGCACTGACCGTGGTGCAGTTCAGGCTGCAGAAGAGGTGGGTGCACTATGCGTGACCGCATCAACGTCCGCCGCGTCAACGCCGGTTCGGTCGCCACGCACGCGGCGCTCTCGCTCGGCGCCCTGGTGATGGTCTTTCCCTTCCTGTGGCAGCTGCTCACCGCCGCCAAGTCCCTCGCGGAGACGGCGAAGGTGCCGCCGACCTTCCTGCCCGACACCTGGAACTGGTCGAGCTTCGAAGAGGTCTTCACCGCGCTGCCGTTCCGGGAGATGCTGTTCAACAGCGTCCTGAACACCGTGGGGCGCACGGTGGGGCAACTGGTGTTCTGCTCGCTGGCCGCCTACGCCTTCGCGCGCATGCAGTTCCGGGGACGCAACGTCCTGTTCGCGCTCTTCCTCTCCGTACTGATGGTGCCGAGCTCGCTGCTCGTCCTGCCGCAGTACGACATCATCCAACGGCTCGGCCTGCTCAACTCGGCGCCCGCGCTGTTCCTGCCGGGCATGTTCAGCGCCTTCGGGACGTTCATGCTGCGGCAGTTCTTCCTCACCCTCCCCAAGGAGCTGGAGGAGGCCGCGCGGATCGACGGAGCGGGCCCGTTCCGCATCTTCTGGTCGATCATGCTGCCGCTGGTGCGGCCCGCGCTCGCCGCGCTCGCGGTCATCACCGCGATGTGGTCGTGGAACGACCTCCTGTGGCCGCTGATCGTCAACACCGACCCGCAGAAGATGCCGATCAGCGCCGGACTGACCTCCCTGGAGGGACAGTTCGAGACCAACTACCCCGTGATGATGGCCGGTTCGCTCATCGCGAGCCTGCCCATGCTCCTCGTCTACGTCTTCCTGCAGCGGCACTTCGTGCAGAGCGTCGCGCTCTCCGGCTCCAAGAGCTGACCCCCACTTCAGGAACCACGAAAGGTGACTCCACCCATGCGCATAGGTCTGATCGGCGCGGGCGGCATCGCCCGCGCCCATCTCCCCGGCTGGCTGGAACTGGGTGCGCGCGTCAGCGTGTACACCGTCGACGGCTCGGCGCGGAAGCTCGCCGCCGAGTACGCGGGGCGTGAGGTCACCGCGGTGGCGGACCTCGACACGCTGCTCGCCGACTGCACGGCCGTCGACATCTGCACCCCCACCCCCACCCACAAGGAGCTCGCCCTCGCGGCCGTCGCCGCGGGCCGGCACGTCGTCTGCGAAAAGCCCCTCGCGCTCAACGCGCCCGACGCCGAGGAGATGGCGGCAGCCGCCGAAGCGGCGGGCGTCCGGCTGCACCCCGCCCATGTCGTGCGGTACTTCCCGGCGTACGCGGCCATGCAACAAGCCGTCGAGCGGGGTGAGTTGGGTGACCTTGCGGTGCTGCGGTTCACGCGCGGCGGGGCGCGCCCGCAGTGGGCGTCCTGGTTCGCGGACCCCGCCATGTCCGGCGGCGTCATCATGGACCTGATGGTGCACGACATCGACGTCGCCCGCTGGATCGCGGGCGACGTGGTCCGCGTGCACGCACAGACGCGAGGCGTCGAGCACGCCACGGGCGGCGCGGAGGCCGAGGTCGTCTCGGCGACCGCCGTCCTCACCCACGTCTCCGGCGCGATCAGCCACATCACCGGGCTCTGGGGCCTGCCGGACCAGCAGTTCCGTACGACGTTCCGGATCGCGGGCAGCGAGGGACTCCTCCGTCACGACTCCACGTCCGTGCCCGGCTACCGGATCACCGCGCAAGGCGTGCGCGCGGCCAACGAGGGCATCCCCTCGAGCCCGATGACCGAGAGCCCCTACCTGTCCGAGCTCCGGGAGTTCGCGGCTTCGTGGGAGGAGGGCGGCCGTGCGCCCCGGGTGGGCGCGCGGGACGGGATCGAGGCGGTACGGATCGCCGAGGCGGCCGTGGAGTCGAGCCGCACGGGCCGGGCGATCGAGATCGGGACGAGCCGGGCGGCCGGGACGGCCGGAATCCCCGCAGCCACCAAGGAGGTCACGCGATGAAGGTCGCCGTGCTGTCGTTCGCCCATGTCCACGCGGCCGGATATCTGCGGCTCCTCTCCCGTATGCCGGGCATCGAGGTCATCGGCAGCGACCCGGACACCGGGTCGGCCGCCCCCGGCGAGGTGCGGGGACGCGCGTTCGCCGACGAGCTGGGGGTCGCGTACGCGCATACGTACGACGAAGTCTTCGCCTGGGGCCCTGACGCGGTGATCGTCTGCTCCGAGAACGCGCGCCACCGCCCCCTGGTGGAACTCGCCGCGTCCCGTGGCGTGGACGTCCTGTGCGAGAAGCCCCTGGCCACGACGGTCGCGGACGGCGAGGCGATGCTCGCGGCCTGCCGGGCGGCCGGAGTGCGGCTCGCGGTGGCCTTCCCGGTCCGCTTCAGCCCCGCGTACGCGGCGGTCAAAGCGGCCGTCGCTTCGGGCGAAGCGGGCCGCGTCCTGACCGTGTCCGGCGCGAACAACGGCTCCATGCCGGCCTCGCGGCGCTGGTTCGCCGATCCCGAACTCGCGGGCGGCGGCGCCCTGATGGACCACACGGTCCACATCGCCGACCTCCTGGACGACCTCTTCGGCGAGGCCCGCCCCGTCGACGTGTACGCCCAGACGAACAATCGCATGTACGACGGCGAGGTCGACGCCGAGACGAGCGGCCTGGTCACCGTGACGTACGACAACGGCTCGGTGGCCACGATCGACTGCAGTTGGTCGCACCCCCGCTCCCACCACTCCTGGGGCGGGCTCGAACTGACCGTGGTCGGCGAGCGGGCGACCCTGGAGATGGACGCCTTCGACCAGTCGGTCCACGGCTACAGCGAACGCCACCGGCAGGGGCTCGAACTGCCCTTCGGTGCCGATCTGGACGAGCGGATGCTGCGGGCGTTCCTCCACGGGCCGAAGGAGGGCGCCATGGACGTGGCCGATGGCGAGGGCGGACTGCGGACGCTGAAGATCGTGGCGGCGGGCTATGCGTCGGCCCGGAGCGGGGTTCCGGTGGCGGTGGGGTGAGGGCGGTCGAAGCAGCGGGTGAGCCGAGACATGGGCCGCGGCAGCCCGCTGCTCCTCAGCCGCCGAAGAGCTGCGTCCAGTACGTCCCCGTAGAGCCGCCGCCCGCGAAGCCGACGCCGAGGTGGGTGAAGGAGGGCTTGAGGATGTTGGCCCGGTGCCCAGGGCTGTTCATCCAGCCGTCCACCACCTCGGCGGGCGTGCGCTGCCCGCAGGCGATGTTCTCGCCGATCGCGCGGTGCCTGCTGCCCGCGGCCGATGCGCGGTCCCACGGTTCGCCGCCGTCGGGCGAGGTGTGGGAGTAGAAGGCGCGGGCGACCATGTCCGCGCTGTGGCCCTGCGCCGCCACGGTCAGGAGCGGGTCGGGGGACAGGGGCCGAAGACCTGCCGCCGACCGCTCGGCGTTGGTGAGTCGCAGCACGGCGGACCCCCACTCGGCGAGCCCCTGCGGACTGAACGGGGAGGCCCACAGCGCCGTCCAGTAGACGTCCCCGGAGCGCGCGTCGGTGACGTCGGCCACCCCGACCTGCGTGTACGCGCGGCTGTGCACCGTACGCCGCGACTGCTCGCCCGAGAGGCAGTACTCCACGAAGTCGGCGGGCGAGCGCGGCCCGGAGACCAGATGCTCGCCGATGGCCAGGTACGCGTACCCGCCCGCGACGACGCGCTGGTAGAGGGACGTGCCGTCGGCGTGCTCCGAGCTGAGCGTGGACCGCGCCGCCATCCCGGCGGCATGCGCACGCGCGGCGGCGGTGAGACGTGCGTCGAGGGTGACGGGCGGGGCACCGGCCGCCGCCCGCGCGGCATTGACCAGGGCCAGGAATCCGTCGGGGGAGGCCGGGGCGGAAGGGACCTGCGCGGCCCGACCGGAAGGCGCACCGCCGGGAGCGGTCGCCGAGGGACGGGACGGGCTGCCGGGAGGGGTGCCCTGTGGGCGGGCCGGAGAAGACGCAGAGGGGCCGCCCGGAGTGGTCGCCCGTGGGCGGGTGGGGGAAGGCAGTGACGGGCCCCCGGAAGCGCCCGCCCGTGGACGGCCAGGAGAAGGGACCGACCCGCCGGGAGCAGCAGCCCGTGGACGGCCGGAACCATCGCCCGAGGGCCCCGCACCAGTACCCGCACCCCTCGGCGGCGCCACAGCTTCCTCCTCCGCCACATCCATCCCGAAGTCCCTCGCCACCCCCGCGAGCCCGTCCGCGTACCCCTGACCGAGGGCCCGCAGCTTCCACCCCTGGCCCCGGCGGTAGATCTCCGCGAGCAGCAGCACCGTCTCGCGATCGGGGCGCGGCGGTGTGAAACGGGCCACAAGCCGGCCGCCGGGCCCCTGCACCTGGAGGGCGATGGTGGGCAGGCGGCCCAGGGGAGTGCCCGGCTCGGCGGCGCTGACGGCCACCGTGACGCGGCTCGCACCGGCGCGCAGGCGCCGCCCGTCGACCGTGACCGTGTCGCCCTGGAGCCGCGCGCCGGGCGTCGCGGGCTGGTTGTAGAAGACGAAGTCCCCGTCGCCCGCGACCTTTCCGCTGTCGTCCGTGACGATCACGGACAGGTCGAAGGGGCCGGGCACCCGCAGGGTGACGGCGCCGTCGGGCAGCGGCACGTTCCCCCCGGCAACCAGCTCGTTCATGCAAGGACAACGCGAGGCGGGCCCCGCCAGGTTCCCGTCCGCCGCCCCGTCGCGCGCGGGTACCGCAGCGGCTACCGCCGCACGGCGAAGGGCGGCTGAGACCGGAGGCGGATCCGCGCCGCGAAAGGCGCGTACTAGCGTGGGGGTCACGGGAAGCACACATCACCGACAGGATCCGAGGTGCCCGGCAGATGGCAAGCCGCAGCGAGAGCCGTACCCAGCTCGTAGAGGGACTCATGGAGCGGTTCCCGCAGGTGCCGCGGGAGGCGGTGATCAAGGAGGACCTGCTCAGGGGAGGCATGGCCTTCGACGAGTCCGCGCTCAGTGACAACGAGGGCGGCGAGGTCAAGCCGAAGTCGTACTTCATCTTCTCCTTCGACCACAGCACTCTGCCCGAGCTCGGCGCCGCCGCCCTGCGCCGCCCGCCCGAGGAGATCGTCCTCACCGGCGGCCCCTACGACCTGCGCCGCACGGTCGTCTCGGTCCGCGTGAACCCCTCGTCGCCCTACCGCGTGGCCGCGGACGACAACGGCATCCTCGGCCTCTACCTGGACGGCGCACGCATCTCCGACGTGGGCCTGCCGCCGATGCCGGACTACTACCGGCACACCCTGGAGAACGGCAAGTCCGTCATGGAGGTGGCGCCCACCATCCAGTGGGGCTACCTGATCTACCTGACGGTCTTCCGCGTCTGCCAGTACTTCGGCGCCAAGGAGGAGTGCGGGTACTGCGACATCAACCACAACTGGCGCCAGCAGAAGGCGGCGGGCCGCCCCTACACGGGCGTGAAGCCGATGGACGAGGTCCTCGAAGCCCTCGCGATCATCGACAAGTACGACACCGCGAAGTCCTCCACCGCGTACACGCTCACCGGTGGCGCCATCACCTCGAAGCTCCAGGGCAAGGACGAGGCCGACTTCTACGGGCAGTACGCGAAGGCCATCGAGGAGCGCTTCCCCGGCCGCTGGATCGGCAAGGTCGTCGCCCAGGCGCTGCCCAAGGCGGACGTACAGCGCTTCCACGACTACGGCGTGCGGATCTACCACCCCAACTACGAGGTGTGGGACCCGTACCTCTTCGAGCGCTACTGCCCCGGCAAGGAGCGCTACGTCGGCCGTGACGAGTGGCACCGCCGCATCCTGGACTCCGCCGACGTCTTCGGGCCGCGCAACGTCATCCCGAACTTCGTGGCGGGCGTGGAGATGGCGGAGCCGTTCGGGTTCAAGACGGTCGGCGAGGCCATCGACTCCACCGTCGAGGGCCTGCAGTACTTCATGTCGCGCGGCATCACCCCCCGCTTCACCACGTGGTGCCCCGAGCCCACGACCCCGCTCGGCAAGGCGAACCCGCTGGGCGCCCCGCTGGAGTACCACGTCCGCCTCCTGGAGGCGTACCGCGCGACGATGGAGGCCAACGGCCTGACGTCGCCGCCCGGTTACGGCCCCGCCGGGCCGGGGCGCGCGGTGTTCTCCGTCTCCTCCTTCATGGACAGCCTGGCTCCCGACGAGTCGGCCGAGGCGGCCGGGGAAACCGGCAGGGAGACGGTGGCCTAGGGCCCGTCCGGCCCTCCCTGGGGAGCGGCCAGCGCGGAGAGCAGACGTTCGGCCTCCGCCGTCACCGAGGTGAGGGCGGAGGCGGGATCGGACGAGCGGGCCAGGAGCATGCCCGCCTCGCACAACGCGCCGAACATCATCTGACAGCGCACGTCCAGATCCCCCTCCCCGGCATCCCCTGCACCGATGGGGTCGAGGGCCGCCGCCGCACGCATGCCGTCGGTCAGCACCCGCAGCGTATGGGCGTACTCGATCTCGCGGACGGTCTCCCATCCCAGGACCGCGGGCGCGTCGAGCAGCACGATCCGGCGGAAGCCCGGGTCGAGGCAGTGCTCCAGGAACCGGCGGCAGCCGCGCCGCAGCGCGGACCACGCGTCGGGCTCCTCGGCCGCCACGCGCTCCAACTCCGCCGCGATCTCCTCCTGTTCACGGACGAACACCGCGTGGAAGAGCGCCGCCTTGCCCTCGAAGTGGTGGTAGGCGGCGCCCTTGGTGACCCCGGCGGCGGCGGCCACGGCGACGATCGAGGTCGTCGCGTACCCCTCAAGACCGAAGAGCCGCTGCGCCGCGGCGACCAGCTGGGCGGTGGTCGTGTCGGAGCGTTCCGCCTGTGTACGGCGGGCAGTTGGTCGCGCGGACGGGATCACGGTCGGCTCCTCTTGACGAACATACTCAGGGTACGTAGGTTCCCGCACCAGTTGCATACCTTCGGTATGGAAGCGAGTTGAGCATGACGAAGCCGCTCTTCGCGATCTACGGAGCCTATGGCCACACCGGACGCCTGGTGGCGTCCGAACTCCTCGCCAGAGGTGAGGAGTTACTCCTGGTCGGCCGCGACGCCGAGGCGTTGCGCACGCTGGCCGACGAACTCGACGCGGGGGATCGGGTGCGGACCCATGCCGCCTCCGTGGACGACGCCGTGGGGCTGCGCGAGGTGATGACGGCCGCAGACGTCCTCATCCACTGCGCGGGCCCCTTCGCCCTCACCGGCGCACCCGTCGCCACCGCCGCCGCGGAGGCGGGCTGCCACTACGTGGACCACGCCCTCGAACCCCACCACGTGAAAGCCGTCTTCGACACCGCGCAGGCCACGGCCCAGCGCACCGGAGCCGTCATGGTCCCCGGCGTCAGCTTCTACGGAGGCCTCGGCGATCTCCTGGCGGGGGCGGTGGCGGACGGCATCGCGGGTATCGACCGGATCGTCGTCGCGTACGCCGTGAACGGCTGGCGCCTGACCTCCGGCGCCAAGAACACCGCGACCCATCTCCTTGCCGAGACCCAGCGCCTCACCTTCAGCGACGGCGCCCTGCGCGAGGGCTACGTAGAACCCCGCAACGCCGTCTTCCCCTTCCCGCCGCCGCTCGGCCCGCGCACGATGATCGCGCCGTTCCCGTCCTTCGAGACCGTGACGGTGCCGCGCCATGTTCCCGTCCGCGACATCGACTTGATGCTCAGCACCAGCGCCTTCGAGGCGACGGACGCGTTCGCGAGCGAGCACATCGGCGCCGCGGAACGGGCGGACACCGACTTCACCGTCGCGGTCCAGGCGATGTGGGAAGGAGGCGGCGCGGCGGGGCAGTTGACGGGCCACGACCTGTGGCGGGCCGGAGCGCTGGCCTCGGTGGAGGCGGCCGTGCGGATCGCGGAGGGGAGGGGCCCGACGAAGACGGGGGTCCTCGCGCCCGGGGAGGCGTTCCCGGCGGAGCCGTTCCTGCGGGACCTGGAGCGGCAGGGCGCGTTCACGCTCACACTGCGGCGCGGAGAGGAGTGAACGGGATGCCGACGGACGAACCGGTCCTCGTCACCGGAGCGGCGGGCGGACAGCAGGGCTCCACCGGCCGTCATGTCGTGCGACTCCTGCTCGATCGCGGCCAGGCGGTACGCGCCTTCGTACGCACCGACGACGAACGCGCCGCCGCGCTGCGCAAGGCGGGCGCGGAGGTGGTCGTCGGGGACCTGCGCGAGATCACGGACGTGCTCGCGGCGGTGCGGGGCGTGCGCAGGGCCTTCTTCACGTACCCGGTGACCGATGGCCTGCTGGAGGCGAGCGGCGCGTTCGCCGCGGCGGCCCGGCGCGAGGGCGTCGAGCGCGTCGTCGAGGTGTCCCAGCTCGCGGCGGCCCCGGACGCGGGCACGCCCCGGATGCGGCAGCACTGGGTCGCCGAGGAGGTCTTCGACCGGGCGGAGATCGGGGCGGTGCATCTGCGCGCCGGGGTCTTCTTCGAGAACCTGGACTTCCTGGTGCGGGCGGCCGGTGGCCGCGAGCTCGCGATGCCCCTGGGCGCGCCGGACACGGTGCTTCCGCTGATCGCGGGGCAGGACGTGGCGCGGGTGGGCGCGGGGCTCCTGGCGGACCCGATGCCACCGTGTCCCGATCCCGTGGTGCTCCTGACCGGGCAGGTGCTCTCCGTGTCCGAGATCGTGAAGACGTTCGGCGGCGGCCTGACGTACACGGACGCGTCGCCGGAGGAGTGGCGGGAGCGGGCGATGTCCCTCTACGGGGACGCGCACGTGGTGGCCCACCTGGACAAGCTGTGGGAACTGTTCCGCCTGATCGGCTCGCACCACGAGCTGTACGAGGTGACCCCGTCGATCGAGCGGTTCGGGGGGAGGGCGCCGGGGACGTTGCGGGAGTTTGTGCAGGGGCGTGTGGGCTGAGAATCAGCCCTCCGGCGTTTGAGGAGCGGGGTCTGGGGCGGAGCCCCAGGTAGGTCCGGGGCGCAGGCACGGTTTTCGGGAAGGGGCGGGGTTGGGGAATGATCGATCAAACAGCAACCATGCCCAACCCGCTCCTGGAGGAACCGTGCCGCAGAACCCCGTAACCATCATCACCGGCGGCAGCCGCGGTATCGGCGCGGCCATCTCCACCCGCCTCGCCGCGGACGGCCACCACATCGCCCTCGGCTACCACTCCGACGCCGACTCCGCCGAGAAGGTGGCCGCGGAAGTCCGGGCGACGGGCGCGAGCTGCGTCACCGTCCGGATGGACACCGCCGACGAGGCGGACGTGGACCGCCTCTTCGAGACCGCCGCCGCGGAACTCGGCCCGGTCACGGGGCTGGTGAACAACGCCGGGATCGGCGCCCCGGTGGGCCCCCTCGCCCAGGCCGACGTCGCCGCCATGCGCCGCGCGCTCGACGTGAACGTACTCGGCTACCTCCTCTGCGCCCGCCGCGCGATCCGCGACATGACGCGGAACGCCAGCGGCGGCGCCATCGTGAACATCTCCTCCGCGGCGGCGACCCTCGGCGCCCCGGGTGAGTACGTCCACTACGCCGCCGCCAAGGGAGCCGTCGACACGATGACGGTCGGCCTGTCGAAGGAGGTCGCGGCGGACGGCATCCGCGTCAACGCCGTCGCCCCCGGCGTGATCTGGACCGAGTTCCACGCGGACCCCGAGCGCCCGGCGAAGCTCGCCGCCGCTATCCCGCTGGGGCGCTCGGGCCGGCCCGACGAGATCGCGGCGGCCGTCGCCTGGCTGCTCTCGGACGAGGCGTCCTACGCGAGCGGAACGATCCTGCGGGTGGCGGGCGGAAGGTGAACCGCCCGCCGACGGGCGGAAGGTGAACCAACCGCCGCGCGCGCCCGCCGCAGTGCCTACGCTTGGCGCATGATCACCGAATCAGCCCGCATCACCCCGGACGTCGTCATGCGCCCCGCCGCAATCGAGGACGCGGACGCCCTCGCCCGCGCCCGCCTGCGCAGCCGCGCCCACCTGGAGCCGTGGGAGCCCTCCAGACCCGAGGACTACTTCACCTCGCGGGCCCAGGCCGCCCGGCTGCGGGACCAGCTCGAGGAGTGCCGGGCCGGGCGGGCGGCGCCCTGGGTGCTGGACCGCGAGGGGGACATCGTCGGCTCGGTCACCCTGTCCACCATCGTCCTCGGCCCGCTGCGCAGCGGGAGTCTCGGATACTGGATCGACGTGGATCACGTCGGCAAGGGCCTGGCCACCGCCGCGGTGGCGTACGCCTGCGAGTCCGCCGACAGGGAGCTCGGCCTGCACCGCGTCGACGCGGGCACCCTCCTGGACAACGTGCCCTCGCAGCGGGTCCTCGCCAAGTGCGGCTTCGAGGAATACGGCGTCGCGCCGGCGTTCCTGCACATCAACGGCGCCTGGCGCGACCACCGGCTCTTCCAGCGGATCCTCAACGACCGCACCCCGTAGCGGGAAACCGGGGCACGGCCGCCTGAGAAACGCCTGCCTGAGAAGCGCCTAGATGATGTCCTCCGCGATCTCCGCCTGCTCCCGCTCGGAGCCGTACGCGGACGGCGTGCTGTAGGAGCGCCGCGCCACGAACCACCAGACGGTGGCCAGGGTCAGCACCGCGGCGAGCGCGATCGACGCGTAGTTCATCGTGTCGACCGTCACCGGCGAGGCCTGCGGCAGGCAGAACAGGACGGTCACGAACGCCACCCAGATCACCGCCACCCAGCCGATCGGCTTGCTCCAGCGGCCGAGGTTCCACGGGCCCGGCTGGAAGCGGTCGCCCGCCCGCAGCCGCAGGTAGATCGGGATGGCGTACGCGGGCGTGATCCCGATGACGTTGATCGCGGTCACGGCCGTGTACGCGGTCGCCGAGTACAGGGACGGCAGGGCGATCACCGCGGCCAGACCGACGGAGAGCCACACCGCGGGCACCGGCACCTGGGTGCGCGAGCTGACCTTGCGCCAGATCTTGGAGCCGGGCAGCGCGTTGTCGCGGCTGAACGCGAACACCATGCGGCTGGCCGCGGCGGTCTCGGCGTTGCCGCAGAACAGCTGCGCCACGATCACGATGAGCAGCAGCGCCGTCGCCCCGGACTCACCGATCGCGTCGATCATGATCTGCGCGGGCGGCACTCCGGTGTCGGTCTGCACGGTGCCCGCGTAGTCCTGGATGGCGAACGTCAGCCCGGCGAGCAGGACGAAACCGGCGATCCACGAGGCCCAGATGGCGCGCACGATGCCGCGCGCGGCGGACACCGAGGCGTTGGAGGTCTCCTCCGAGAGGTGCGCGGACGCGTCGTACCCGCAGAAGGTGTACTGCGCGAGGAGCAGACCGATCGCCGTGACGTAGAGCGGGTTGTCCCAGCCGGTGTTGTTGACGAACTCGCCGAAGACGAAGCCCGGGGACTGGTGGTGGTCGGGCACGATGGCGAGGACGCCCACGATCACGGCGACGCCGCCCACGTGCCACCACACGCTGATCGAGTTGAGCAGGCTCACCAGACGCACGTTGAAGAGGTTCAGGACGGCGTGCAGCAACAGGATGCAGAGGAAGATCAGGAAGGTCTTCTCCGGCGTCGGCGTGAAGCCGAACTTCAGGTTCAGGAACGCCCCGGAGAAGAGCGCCGCGCCGTAGTCGATGCCCGCTATCGCGCCCAGCAGGCCGAGCAGGTTCAACCAGCCCGTGTACCAGCCCCAGCGGCGCCCGCCGAGCCGGTCGGCCATGTAGTAGAGGGCCCCCGACGTGGGGTACGCGCTGGTGACCTCGGCGAGCGCGAGGCCGACGAAGAGCACGAAGAGGCCGACGCCCGCCCAGCCCCAGAGCATCACCGCCGGGCCGCCCGTGCCCAGGCCGAAGCCGTACAGGGTCATGCAGCCGGAGAGGATCGAGATGACGGAGAAGCTGATGGCGAAGTTGCCGAAGCCGCCCATCCGGCGTGCCAGGACCGGCTGGTAGCCGAGCTCCCTGAGCCTCTGTTCCTCGTCTGGCAGTGGCGCTGCGGTCGATGCTGGGCTCGACCAGGTGGTGCGGGACACGGACGTACCTCCGTCGGGGAGCGGTGGATCGGGGAGCTGGTGGTGCTGTTCGGGGGGAACTTGCGGTGCTGATCGGGGGATCTCGCGGTGCTGATCGGGAAGGCCGGGGCCGGGGAGCCTCAGCCCGGATCTCGTACGGCGCCCAGACAGCGGGTACGTGCTTGCATGAATGCCTCGGCTGCCGCGTCCGCGTCACCGGGCGACCGCGTGCGGTACGTCCACGGCGCCACGGTGTAGAAGGGGTCGAGGGCTTCGAACACCCTTGTCGCGTCGTCGAATTGATGGGCCCCCCACAGCGCGTGGGCCAGGTGGCTGAGGTCGAGGAGCGAGGTCGCGGCAGGCTGCGCGTGCTCGAACCACAGGTGCAGCGCGCGCAGGGCCGAGCGGGTCGCGTCCTCCCCTATCCAGTGCAGATCCAGGGCGTGTTCGCTGCCGCCGTCCTTGCGGTACCGCTCGACGCGCACATACAGGGGCAGTACGTGGAGGGCCGAGCCCGCGTACGCCGAACCGGACGCCCAGTGGGCGAAGTTGACCGCCTCGGTGAGCGGGCCTCCGGGGCGGCGCGTGTAGGCGAACTGCAGCATCCGGTGGTAGGCCTCGCGGTTGCCCGGGTCGCGCTTGTCGGCCTCGGCGAGGAGGTGCCAGGGGCCGGGGAACAGCATCGGCTCGGGGGCGGGCACCCGGTGCTCGTCCCACCGCTGGCCCTTGTCGAGCTGGGCGAGGGCGAGCAGGCAGACCCACGGCACGGGATCCTCGGGCGAGGCGTCGATCGCGGCCCCGCACGCCGCCGCGGCCTCGCGCCACAGCTCGTTGGTGTGGCGGTGTCCCGCGCGATGGGCACGCAGGGTCCGCTCGACCAGGACCCTGGTGTGCAGGACGGATGCGGCGGCGCTGTGCGGTTCCTCGGCCTGCCAGGCCCTGACCACATCGGATCCGGCCACGGCGGCGGCCAGGATCTGCGTACGTTGCGTCCACAGTCCCCAGTCGGGCGTCGAGTCGAGCAAATTGCGCGTCGACACCCAGCGACCTGTCTTGAGGTCCTGGAGCACGGCGCGCAACTGTTCGTCGTGGCCCGCCGGGTGGTAAACGGGGCGGCCTGACGGATTGGGCATGGATCCTCTGTGGGGGAGGCGGGCGGAGGACAGCTGGCGTGAACTTGCCCACGGGTCGGTGATGTTGTTCGGCGGTCAGTGTAGATCCGTAACTTCCCTTCTCAGGGCGATTCATGGATCTTTTGGTATCGACTTATGTTCAACTCGGCGCGCCGGTTGGCAATTTGAGAGCGAAGTGGGCGGAAGCGGGTCGTGCAGGGGGCTCTTGACGCCTTCCCGGCCGCTGTTGCAGGCTTCCGCGGTGATCACGAATGGCAGCGGACCGCGCGGCGATGCAGTTCTCGCCATCGACCAGGGAACGTCCGGCACCAAGGCGCTGGTCCTCTGCCCGGAACGCGGAGTGATCGGTTCCGGCGTCGCGCCCGTCCGCCCGCGCCACCTCCCCGGAGGCCGGGTCGAGGTGGATCCGGAAGCTCTCTTCACCTCGGTCGTCGACGCGGGGCGCCGCGCCCTGGCCGCCGCGGGGGAGCCGGTCGCCGCGGTGGGCCTCGCCAACCAGGGCGAGACGGTGCTCGCCTGGGACCCGGCGTCCGGCCGCCCGCTGACCGAGGCCATCGTGTGGCAGGACCGGCGGGCGGAGCCGCTGTGCACGGAACTGGCCCCGTACGCAGATGAGTTGACGCACCTGACGGGGCTTCCCCTCGATCCCTACTTCGCCGCGCCCAAGATGGCGTGGATACGCCGCCACCTCACCAGGGAGGGCGTCGTCACCACCAGCGACGCCTGGCTGGTCCACCGGCTCACCGGAGAGTTCGTCACCGACGCGGCGACCGCCGGACGCACCCAGCTCCTCGACCTGGACGAGGTCGCGTGGTCACCGCGCGCTCTCGACGTCTTCGGCCTCGCCGGCGAGCGGCTGCCGCGCGTCGTCGACGCCGCGGGCCCGGTCGGCACCACGAAGGCCTTCGGCCCCGAACTGCCCCTGACCGGCCTCCTCGTCGACCAGCAGGCCGCGCTGCTCGCCCAGGACGTGACCGAGCCCGGCACCGCCAAGTGCACCTACGGCACCGGCGCGTTCCTGCTCGCCCAGACCGGCTCCCTGCCGCGCAGGGGCGATTCCGGCCTGGTCAGCTGTGTCGCCTGGCGCCTCGCGGGCGAGACGAGCTACTGCCTCGACGGGCAGGTCTACACGGCCGCGTCCGCCGTGCGCTGGCTCACGGACCTCGGGGTGATCGAAGGGGCCGCCGACCTCGACCTCGTGGGCTCGTCCGTGCCCGACACGGCCGGTGTCACCTTCGTGCCCGCGCTCGCCGGGCTCGCGGCGCCCTGGTGGCGCGGCGACCTGCGCGGCTCGATCACCGGCCTCGGCCTCGACACGGCACCCGGCCACCTGGTCCGCGCCCTGTGCGAGGGCATCGCGGCCCAGGTCGCCTCGCTCGCCGACGCCGTCGCCGCCGACCTGGGCCAACCCCTGACGAGCCTGCGCGTCGACGGCGGCCTGACCCGCTCGGCCCTCCTGATGCAGACCCAGGCCGACCTGCTCCAACTCCCGGTCGAAGTATCCGCGTTGCCCGATGTGACCGCCCTGGGCGTGGGCGCCGTCGCCCGCATGGGCATCGACCCGAAGCTCACGGTGCGGGACGCGGTCTCCCGGTGGCGCCCCGCCACCGTGTACGAGCCGAAGATCGACGCCACGCAGGCCGCCGAGCGCCTCGGCGGCTTCCGCTCGGCGGTCGACTCCCTCCTCGACCGCGCCCCCGCGCCGTCGTCATGACCGTCACCGCCAAGGGCCCGCTGCCGTCCGAGCCCTATGACGTGACCGTCGTCGGCGCCGGGGTGGTCGGCTCCGCCGTCGCCCGCGAACTGGCCGCACACCACAGCCTCCGCGTCGCCCTGGTCGAAGCATCCGGCGATATCGGGGACGGTACGTCCAAGGCCAACACCGCGATCCTGCACACCGGTTTCGACGCGGTGCCGGGCTCCTTGGAGTCCCGCCTCGTGCGCGAGGGCCAACGCCTGCTCGCCGCGTACGCCGCCGAGTCCGGCATCCCCGTCGAACCGGTCGGCGCGCTGCTCATCGCCTGGGACGAGGAGCAACTGGCAGCGCTTCCGGACCTGTTGAAGAAGGCGAAGGCCAACGACTACGACGACGCCCGCATCATCGGCGCCGACGAGGTGCGCTCACGCGAACCACACCTGGGCGAAAGTGTGCTGGGCGCGCTCGACGTGCCCGGCGAGTCCATCATCTGCCCCTGGACGACGACCCTCGCGTACGCCACCCAAGCCGTGCGCGGGGGAGTGGACCTGCACCTCAACTGCGCGGTTGAGGGGGTCGGTTCATGGGTCTCGCCGAGCGGCTCGGCCTGCCATGAACTGACCACGCCCCGAGGAGTCGTACGCACCCGCTACCTCATCAACGCCGCGGGTCTGCACGCCGACGTGCTCGACCGGCGGCTCCTGGGGCGCGGCGAGTTCACCGTGACCCCGCGCCGAGGCCAGCTCATCGTCTTCGACAAGCTCGCCCGCGACCTGGTCCGCCACATCCTCCTGCCGGTCCCGACGGCGCTCGGAAAGGGTGTGCTCGTGGCCCCGACGGTGTACGGGAACGTGCTTCTTGGCCCTACCGCCGAGGAGTTGGAGGACAAGAGGGCGACGGGCACGACTGAGGACGGTCTGGCCGGACTGCGCGCCAAGGGCCGGCGCATCCTGCCGTCGTTGCTCGACGAGGAGGTCACCGCGGTCTACGCGGGGCTGCGGGCGGCCACGGAGCACGACGACTACCAGATCCACAGTGCCCCCGAGGAGCGGTACATCACCGTCGGCGGCATCCGGTCCACGGGACTCACCGCCTCGATGGCGATCGCGGAGTACGTCGTCGGCCTGCTCGCCGATGCGGCGGGCCCCGACCTCGACCTGACGGAGCCCGCAACCCTGGACCCCGTACGCATGCCGAACCTCGGAGAGGCGTTCGCGCGCCCCTACCAGCGCGCCGACCTCATCGCGACCGACTCCGCGTACGGCAGCATCGTCTGCCACTGCGAGCGCGTCACCCGCGGCGAGATCAGGGACGCCCTCATCAGCACCGTCCCGCCCGGCTCACTGGACGGCCTGCGGCGCCGGACACGGGCCCGGGGCGGGCGCTGCCAAGGGTTCTACTGCGGGGCCGCGGTACGTGAACTGTTCGACGGCTGGGGCGAGTCGGGGGCGGCGCGATGAGGCGGCAGCGGAACGTGGACGTCCTCGTCGTCGGCGCGGGCCCCGCGGGACTCGCGGCGGGCGCGTGTCTCGCCGCGTCGGGCACGGGCACGGTGGAGGTCCTGGAGCGCGAGGCACGGGCCGGCGGGGTGCCGCGCCACTGCCACCACGGAGGGTTCGGGCGGTGGGGAACGACGGGGACGCGGTACGCGGAGAGCCTCGTCGAAGCCGCGCTCGGCGCCGGGGCGGCGCTCCGGACCGGGGTGAGCGCCACCGGGTGGGCGGGACCGCTCACCGTGGACACGACGGGACCGCACGGCCTGGAGCGCATCACCGCGCGCGCGGTGGTCCTGGCCACGGGCGCACGGGAACGGCCACGGACGGCGCGGCTCGTGCCGGGGACGCGCCCGGCAGGGGTGTTCACGACGGGGGAGTTGCAGCAGGCGGTCCACGTCTACGGGCAGGAGATCGGGACCAGGGCGGTCGTGATCGGGGCGGAGCCGGTGAGCTACGCCGCGCTGGCTGCCCTGCGGCACGCGGGGGTGGGGGTCGCCGCGCTCGTCACCGAGGAGGCGCGGGCCCAGGTGGGCCGGGCGCGCGCGGCGGCGGCGCGGCTCGGTGCCGCCCGGGTGCCACTGGTCACCGACGCCGTGGTGACCGAACTCCTGGGGCGTGGACGTCTGTCGGGCGTCAGGCTGCGGCATCGCGACGGCCGGGAGGCGGTGCTCGCCTGCGACACGGTGGTGTTCACCGGTGACTTCGTTCCCGACCATGAACTGGCCCGGCGCGGGAGCGTGCCCCTGGACCCCGGGACACGGGGACCCGCGATCGACGGCTCGTTCCGCACGGCGTCGCAGGGCGTCTTCGCGGTGGGCAGCGGAGTGCACGCGGTGGAACCGGCGCGGGTGGCCGCGAACGAGGGGGCACGGGCCGCTCGCGCGGTGCGAGGCCATCTGGAGGGCGCGAGGTGGCCGTCCGCCGCCGTCCCGGTGATCGCCGAAGCCCCCCTGCGATGGGTGGCACCGAACCGCCTGACGCCCGGCGCTCTCCCCGGCGGCGGCTTCGTCCTGCGGACGGCGGAGCCTGTGCGCGCCCCTGTCCTGCTGGTCACACAGGACGGCCGGCGCCTGTACCGGCAACGGGCGTGGCGGAGGGTGCTGCCCAACCAGGGGCTGTATCTGTCGGGGGAGTGGGTCGGGAGGGTGGACGCGGGGGGCGGAGCGGTACGGGTGGGGGTCGGCTAGGGCTTCCCCTTCCCTCACAGCGGGCCGGGCTGATTGGTTTCAGCCCGTCCGGCGTTTGAGGACGAACTCGGCGAAGCCGGTGATGACGGCGCGCAGGGCCCCCACGCCGAGTGGGTTTTCGGGAAGGGGCGGGGTTGGGGAAAACAACGCCCCTTCCGCCCGGAGCCGACTCCCCGTAGACTCCAAAACTAGCACTGCTAATTAACGTCACGCGCTGACCCGCGGACGACGACCGCAATCGATCCGGAGCCGTATCGTGCGCCCAGTCCACTTCGCCGCAGCCCGCCGCACCCCCATCGGCAAGCTCCGCGGGACCCTCTCCTCGGTCCGCCCGGACGACCTCGCCGCAGGCGTCGTACGCGGCCTCCTCGCGGACCTCCCCGAACTGGACCCCGCCAGGATCGACGACGTCTACTGGGGCGCCGCCAACCAGGCGGGCGAGGACAACCGCAACGTGGCCCGCATGGCCGCCCTCCTCGCGGGACTCCCGGAATCCGTGCCCGGCGCCACCGTGAACCGGCTCTGCGCCTCCGGCATGGAGGCCGTCACCACCGCCGCCCGCACCATCGCCTCCGGCGAGGCCGACATCGTCCTCGCCGGCGGCTCCGAGTCGATGAGCCGCGCCCCCTTCGTCCTGCCCCGCCCGGACGAAGCGCTGCCGCACAAGATCGAGACCGTCGACACCCGCCTCGGGTGGCGCCTCGTGAACCCCGCCATGAAGGACCTGCACGGCGTCCTCGCCATGGGGGAGACCGCGGAAGAGGTGGCGGAGCGCTACGGCGTCTCCCGCGAGCGCCAGGACACCTTCGCCCTGCGCAGCCACCAACGCGCCACCGAAGCCCGCAAGAACGGCCACTTCGACGACGAGATCCTCCCCGTCACGCGACCCGACGGCACGGTCGTCGACCTCGACGAATGCATCCGTGCGGACACCTCGTACGAGAAGCTGAGCAGCCTGCGTCCCGTCTTCCGCAAGGGCGGCACCGTCACCGCGGGCAACGCCTCGCCGATGAACGACGGCGCGGCCGGTCTCCTCCTCGTCAGCGAGGAAGCCCTGAACGAGCTCGGGCTCGAATCCCTCGGGCGGTACGTCGCCGGCGCCTCCGCCGGTGTGCATCCGGACGTCATGGGCATCGGCCCCGTCCCCGCCACCCAGAAGGCACTCGCCCGCGTCGGCTGGACCATCGGCGACCTCCAGGAAGCCGAGTTCAACGAGGCCTTCGCCGCCCAGGCCCTGGCCTGCGTCGACGCCCTCGGCATCGATCCGGAGCTGGTGAACCCGAGCGGCGGCGCCATCGCCATCGGCCACCCCCTCGGCTGCTCCGGCGCCCGCATCCTGACCACCCTCCTCCACCGCATGCGCCGCACCGGCGCGTCCCGCGGCCTCGCCACGATGTGCGTGGGCGTCGGCCAGGGCAGCGCGCTGCTCGTCGAGCGCGGCTGAATCTCCTCCCGCGGGCCCGCAGGTCCGCAACCGCAAGGCCGAACGTATGGCCGCACGACCGCAACCGCACAACCGCAAGGCCGCACGGAACGCAAGGAAACGGAGCACCACCCATGGCCACGCTGTCCCTCGCCGCGATCCTCGCCGAGCCCGCCCGTCGCCAACCGGACCGCACCGCCCTCGTCGAGGGTGAACTGCGGCTCTCCTTCGGCGAGTTGTGGGGGCAGGCCCGCGCGCAGGCGGCAGCCCTGGTGGAGCTGGGGATCGGGCCGGGCGACCGCGTGGCCCTGATGGCGCCCAACACCGCCGAGTTCCCGCGCGCCTACTACGCGATCCTCGCGGCGGGCGGCGTCGTCGTCCCCGTACACCTCCTGCTCTCCGCCGAAGAGGTCGAGCACGTCCTGCGGGACAGCGGCGCCACCCTGCTGCTGTGTCACCCCGCGCAGGCGGAGACGGGCAAGGCCGCTGCCGCCGCCACGGGCGTACGGATGCTGACCCTCGGCGGGGACGGCGAGCTTGAGACCCTGGCGCACGCGGCCGAACCGCTCCCCGCCTACGTCACGCGTGAGGCCGACGACCCGGCGGTCGTCTTCTACACCAGTGGCACCACGGGCGTCCCCAAGGGCGCCGTGCTCAGCCACCTCAACCTGGTGATGAACGCGACCGTCTGCGCCTTCGACGCCCACGACGTGCGCCGCGACGACATCGCGCTCGGCGCGCTCCCCCTCTTCCACGCCTTCGGCCAGACCGTCTCCATGAACGCCACCTGGCGCGCGGGCGCGACGCTCGTCCTGCTGCCGCGCTTCGACGCCGCGCGGGCCATCGAGCTGATGGCCGCGGAGGGCGTCAACACCTTCCACGGCGTGCCGACGATGTACGTGAACCTCGTCGCCGCCGCGGCCACGGCCGCCGAGCTGCCCAAGCTGCGGCTCGCGGTCTCCGGCGGCGCGTCGCTCCCCGTCGCCGTACTGGAGCGCTTCGAGGAGTCCTTCGGCGTACCCGTCTACGAGGGGTACGGGCTCTCCGAGACCTCACCCACCGCCTCCGTGAACCAGCCCGTGTTCGGCACCAAGGCGGGCAGCATCGGCCACCCGCTGTGGGGCGTGGACGTGGAGATCGCCCGCGCCGACGTCGAGGGACGGATCGAGCTGCTGCCCACGGGCGAGCTCGGCGAGGTCGTGGTCCGCGGCCACAACGTCTTCTCCGGCTACCTCGGGCGCCCGGAGGCCACCGCCGAGGCCGTCGTCGACGGCTGGTTCCGCACCGGGGACCTCGGCACCAAGGACGCCGACGGATTCCTGGCCATCGTCGACCGCAAGAAGGACGTCATCATCCGCGGCGGCTTCAACGTCTACCCGCGCGAGGTCGAGGAGGTGCTCATGCGCCACCCGGACGTTGCGCACGTCGCCGTGATCGGCCTGCCCGACGACGTGCACGGCGAGGAGATCTGCGCCGTGGTCGTCGCGGCGCCGGGCTCCGCGCCCGATGCCGCGCGGATCACCGAGTGGTCCAAGGAGCACCTGGGCCGCCACAAGTACCCGCGCCGCGTGGAGTTCACCGGCGAGCTGCCGCTCGGCCCCAGCATGAAGGTCCTCAAGCGGGAGCTGCGCGTGACGTACAGCGGAGGCGTCCCAGGATGTGGCCACCCCTGACGGCCCGGAGATAGCTGGGCCTAGCATCTGTTCCCGGCATGGACATATCTCTCGACGCATTTCTCGGTGTATCCCTCTGGGAATTCGCCGCCCTGGCCGCGGCAGCGGTGCTCGTCGGCTTCTCGAAGACCGCCGTCAGCGGGGCCAACACGGTCAGCCTCGCCGTCTTCGCCGCGGTCCTGCCGGCCCGCGAGTCGACCGGTGTGCTGCTGCCCATCCTCATCGCGGGCGACGTACTGGCCGTCCTGACCTACCGCCGACATGCCCACTGGCCCACCCTGTGGCGGCTGTTCCCCGCCGTCGCGGGCGGCGTGGTGGTCGGCACGGTCTTCCTGATGTGGGCCGACGACGCCGTCGTGCGTACGTCGATCGGGGCGATCCTGCTCCTGATGGCGGGAGTCACGCTCTGGCGCCGCCGGGCCCCCGCGGACGGCGCGGACGGCGCGGACGCGGCGGCCCTCTCGCCCGTCTCGCCCCCTTCGCCCCGCTCCCGGCTGAAGGCCCCCTCGTACGGCGTGCTCGGCGGTTTCACCACCATGGTCGCCAACGCGGGCGGCCCGGTGATGTCGATGTATCTACTCTCCGCGGGCTTCCGGAAGCTGAGCTTCCTGGGCACGTCGGCGTGGTTCTTCCTCATCGTCAACACGTCCAAAGTGCCGTTCAGCGTGGGCCTTGGCCTGATCGACGCGCACTCGCTGCTGCTCGACGCGGCGCTCGTGCTCTTCGTCGTCCCCGGCGCCCTCATCGGCAAGGCGGCCGTGCACCGCATCAACCAACGTCTCTTCGAGCAGCTGGTGATCGGAGCCACGGTCCTCGGCGGACTCCAACTGCTCCTGCGCTGAGGCGGCGGCCGCCGGGCTCAGGCCTTGCTCAGGCCTTGCGCAACGGGACCGGCCGCCTCGCCTCGGGGGCAAGCCCGTGCTCCAGATCCTCCACGAGCAGCCGCTTGGCGATCGCGTCGACCGCCTTGACGAGGTCCTGGTCGGCAGGGCGGCCACTGTCCTTCTCCACCTGCTCGCCCAGCCACTTGGCCCACGCCTTGCCGATCACGTCGGCCTCGCGTTCACCCGCCGGGGTGTGCGAGAAGAGCAGGCCGGAGCGGGTGAGGAAGCCCTCCTCGACCATCCGGTTGAAGACCGGAACCAGGACTTCGGACGGCAGCTGACGCCGGGCCGCGATGAGCCCGAGACTCGCGTGACCGACCATCCGGTCGAAGAGCGAGACCTGCATGACGGCCCAGGCCCCCGCGATGTCGAGCCGGGTGTCGGAATCGCGGATGACCCGACGCGCGGTGTCCATACCGGTACTGCGGATGATGTTCCCGACCGCCAGCTCGAGCACCCGGTCAGGGCTGCCGCCCGACGTCGGTGAGGCGAAGCCCTCGCCCATGTCCGCCGAGCTCATCCGCGCGCTGTCCCGCAGCTGCACCTGCTTGAGGAAGAGGGCCACGACGAACCCCAGCAGCGCCACGGGAACCGTCCACAGGAACACGGTGTGCAGTGTGTCGGCGTACGCCTTGATGATGGGCGCGGCCGCTTCCGGGGGCAGGCTGTGCAGCCCCTGCGGACTCTGCGCGGCCTTGGCCACCACGGCGGGATCCGCGGACCCGGCTCTGGCCGCCGCGGCGACGCCGTCCTCCAGGTTCGGCTTCAGCGTATTGGCATAGATGGTGCCGAACACGGCCGTGCCGAAGGAGCTGCCGAGCGTGCGGAAGAAGGTGACGCCGGAGGTCGCCGTGCCCAGATCCGAGTAGACGACGGTGTTCTGCACGGCAATGGTCAGGACCTGCATGCACAGACCGATACCGGTACCGAGGACGAACATGTACAGCGACTCGAGCCAGGTGCTGGTCTCGGCGCCCATGAGAGAGAGCAGATAAAGACCGAGCGCCATCACCAGAGCACCCACGATGGGAAAGATCCGATACGTCCCGGTCTTGCTCACCACATTGCCGCTGAAGACCGACGCGATGAGCAGCCCGATCACCATGGGCAGCGTCCGCACGCCCGAGATGGTGGCCGAGTCCCCGTCCACGTACTGCAGATAGGTCGGCAGGAACGTCATCGCGCCCAGCATCGCGAACCCGACGATGAAGCTGAGGATCGAGCAGACCGTGAAGACGGGGTTGGCGAAGAGCCGCATCGGCAGCATCGGTTCGGCCGCCCGCGTCTCGACCACACAGAACAGCGCGAGCGCGAGCGCACCGCCCACGAACAGCGCGATGATGGTGCCCGAACCCCACGCGTACTGGTTGCCGCCCCAACTCGTCGCCAGAATCAGCGCGCTCGCGCCGATCGCGACGAAGGCGATGCCGAGATAGTCGATGACCGGACGCACCGCCGACTTCACGACGGGGATCGTGCGGGCCGCGGCGATCACCACGACGATCGCGATGGGTACGTTGACGTAGAAGGCCCAGCGCCAGGTCAGATGGTCGGTGAAGAGCCCGCCGAGCAGCGGCCCGATGACGGTGGCAACGCCGAACACGGCACCGATCGCACCCTGGTACTTCCCGCGCTCGCGCAACGGGATGACATCGGCGATCAAAGCCATCGACGTCACCATCAGCCCGCCCGCGCCGATGCCCTGAAGGGCGCGCCAGGCGATGAGCAGCGTCATGTTCGTCGACAGGCCGCACAGGAACGAACCGGTGATGAAGACGATCGCCGAAACCTGAAAGACGATCTTCCGCCCAAAAAGATCACCGAACTTCCCCACAAGTACGGTGGCGACGGTCTCCGCGAGCAGATACGACGTCACGACCCACGACATGTGCTCGGCGCCGCCCAGATCCGCCACGATCGTGGGCAGCGCGGTGCCCACGATGGTCTGGTCGAGGGCGGCGAGCAGCATCCCCAGCATGATCGTCACGAAGACGATGTTGCGGCGGCGCTTGTCCAGGACGGGCGGCCCCTGGGCAGGGGCCTCGGCGGCGGGCTCCGCGGTGGTGGTCACATGGTCACCCTCACACCGCGCCTGGGCGTGTGCATGCGGAGCCGGTCCGGTCCGGTGAAGCTGCCGTCTCCCCCCGAAGGCCCCGCGACTCCCCGCTCTGGCCCTCAGTGGTTTCAGTCCGGATCGCGTCGCAGCAGATAGGTGTCCATGATCCAGCCCTTGCGCTCGCGGGCCTCGGCGCGCAGGGCCTCGATGCGGGGAGCGGCTTCATCGAGAGGCCCGGAAACCAGAATCTCGTCGGCGGTCCCGATATAGGCCCCCCAGTAGATGTACATGTCACCACCCCCTTCCCCCTGATACCGCCGGAAGGCCTGCTGAGCATCGAGCATGACCACGACATCATCGACCCCCTCGGGAAAGCCGCCGTCGGCGAGGCGGCGCCCGGTGGTGATCTGCACGGGCCGGCCGACCCGGTTCAGACCGGTGCGGTGCCGCGCGGCAAGCGAGGAGACACTGCTGACACCAGGCACGACGTCGTACGTGAAAGCCACCGCACCCCGGTCGAGGATCTCCTCCAGAATCCCGAGGGTGCTGTCGTACAGCGCGGGATCGCCCCACACCAGGAACGCGCCGCACTCGTCCGCGCCCAGCTCATCGGCGATCATCCGCTCACAGACATCCGCACGGCGGCTGCGCCAGTCCACGACGGCGGGGGAGTAGCCCGCGCCGTCCGCCTCCCGGTCGCGCGAGGGATCCCGCGCCTCGACCACACGGAAGGCGCCGTCGGCGCGGTGCGCACCGAGGAGATCACGCCGCAACTGGACGAGGTCGTCCTTGTCCGCACCCTTGTCGAGAATGAAGAACACATCGGTGCCCTTCATGGCTTTGACGGCTTGCAGGGTCAACTGATCCGGGTCGCCCGCACCGATACCGATGACATGAATATTCCGCACACCAAGAGTCTGCCGTACTGAGGCGGCCGTACTCAGAGAGCGGCTCCATCCCCGCGCAACAGTGGGGCGTGCTCGGCGGCATCCACAGCCGACCCGCCCTCTTCCAGGCTGCGGGCCAACTCCTTCGCCCACACCCCGAGTCCATCCACATCGATGCCGTGGGGCCGCTCCCCCCACTGCCCCGAGCCGATCGCGCCCGCCCCCCTGCGCAGCAGCCGCGCCCCACCGGTGAGATTGCCGCGAGCAGAGTGGGTCAGCCCAACGGCCAACTGGGCGAGCCCCTTCCACAGATCACGCTCGTCATCGGGCCCCGACTTCCAGGCGTCCTCAAATACCTCATGCGCGTGAAAGGGCCGCCCCGCGTCGAGCAGAGCCTGCGCCTGAACAACCGTCTCCTCGGGCGTACGCGCAACGCCTTCGGGCTGCCGCTCCACACCCTCGGTCCCATAAGGCAACGGCCGCCCGAGCCCATCACGGGGCCGCGCGTTCCGGGCCCGCCCTTCGGCGTCACGGTCACGGCCACGGTCATCGGGTCGAGGTGCGGTACTCATACGCCGATTGTCCCTCGCCAGGGGCGCGGACGGGGGCGCGGACCACCCCCGAACGTGGGGTAAAGTTCTGTTTGCGCGATCACGCAGAACACCGCGGGACACGCGCATCGGGACGTGGCGCAGCTTGGTAGCGCACTTGACTGGGGGTCAAGGGGTCGCAGGTTCAAATCCTGTCGTCCCGACGGAAACGTCGCAGGTAGGGGTCACCTTCGGGTGGCCCCTGCTTCGTGTTTAGGAGCGGGGGGGGGCTGCCTTCATGTCGGCCGCGACCGCCGCGGAGGCCTGCGCCTTCATCCATGGCCCCACCGTGTTCACGAGGAACGCGGCCGCCATCGGCCGCGCGTGACCCGCACCGTCCTCGTCCAGGATGTCGGCGATCCTGATGGTCGTGCGTCGCACCGAGGCGACCTGCGAGCCGCCGATCCGCGTGGTGGCCTTGCCCGGTGAGACCGGCTCACTGGCGTGCGCTGCCGCAGTGCCGAAGACGGGCACGGCCAGCGCCGCGGTAAATACGCCGGCTGCGAGAACGCCGCGTCGCGAGGGATCAATGTCCGCTCTTCCCCGGTCGATCAACTCCTCAACGGTGTCGAGGTGTTGAGAGCCCTCGGTGGACGTGGCGGGGGCCAGCCCCGCTTCCTCGTGCGTGATGGGCCTGCCGAGTTTCTCCGACAGGGCGACCACCACTATCGCTCTGACCTGTTGCTTTGGCTGGTGTCCGCGAAGCCACATGGAGACGGACTGTCCGCTGTAGGTCAGTGGCATCCCGGCGAGGGCGCCGATGCGGTTCACGGCGCGGGCGAGCTCTTCGCGCTGACATTGTCCCTGGTCAAGCATGGCGCGGCCAGGCTGGTGTTCGGCGTATGCGGTGTGCCTGCCATGGGCAATTCTCCCGACCGCTCGGACAGCTTTTACGGCGTTTACGTGCATGCTCTTCCTTCACGGTACCCGCGCAGCGTGACCGGGAGTTGGCCCTACGTCAGGAACCAGACGGAACCAACACGTCCAGCGAGGGAGCCCACGGTGACCCTCATGACCCCCCCAACCCTCACCATGAGACCAGTGACCCCGTGGACCTGGCCCTCGTCGACAACGCCGTCCACCGTGCGGAAGGACTCGCTGTCGCCGACCCGAGCGGCCGTCTCGCCGACGCCGTGGCCGCTGAGCTGGCCACCTGTCTGGATGCGCTGATCACGCCCGCGAGTACCACCTGGGCCGCGTGCCGCGCCGCAGCCCTGCCGAGCAATGCGCTCGCGACGTCCTCGCCGACAGCATCGGCCACGCCAGATCCGTCCAACACGACCAGCAGACCGGCGCCTTCACCAACCCCACCGCCCGGCTCTACCTCTTCGCCGGGGCGTGCCGCCTGCCGCCGACACGTCCAGCCTCACGGAGTGGGCCGCCAACGCCCGGCGTAACAAGCGACGCGGGGGGCCATGCTCGTGCGTATGCCGCAGTGGAGGTTCTGCGGGGGTTGCGGACACGCAGGTTGTGGAGGGCGATAATCAAACGGTGCGGTCGGCAACTGTTGGTTTGCGGAGCTTGTGAAGCGGAGGCTGCGTAGCACGCCCGCCATGATCGGTGCGTAACACCTTTCCCACTGCGTGACCTGGGGTGTGGAGAAGGAAACGACGCACATACGCTGCTCGGCGTCATCTGCGTCGGATGGGATCGGAATGACCGCATGAAATTGAGCCCTCAGCACCCTGATCTCCTCGCCGCTCGTAGAGAATTCCGCAGGAAGGGCGTAGTCCCGGCCTCCGGTGAAGATGGCGGCCTGACCGCAGGGCGCATCCATCACCGAGCCGGACCAGCCTGCACCACGCGATTTGAGGATGCTGCCTAGAGTTCCTTGGGCTGCCGTGAGGGTGTCGGCACTGTATGGGGAGTCCATGACTGCGACAGCCAGTGATCCCAGCGGAGGTTCTCCCTGGAAAACGTGGAGACAGCTCGCGGCGTAGGCCACCCCCTATTCATTGCAGGCTGAGTTTGTGCGCGTGGGTTGCATCTGCAGCACACGCGAAGATGTTCAAGGAACCGCCTCGGCCAACGGTCACCCGGGTCGGGATGTTCGCACCCGAAGTAGCGATGAGATCACGGTCTTCCAGAGGGACCCAGCTGCGCGTACCTCCGTCCCACTCGTGGCTGGCGATGGCCAACAGAAGCCGCATGGGGGCGCCACACGAACAGACGTCTTCGGATGGTCCGGTCACTGCCCATGAGGCATAGCCCCCGACCTTCCACCCTGGTGCAATGGAAAGGTCATGGTGATAGGTGACGAATTCCTCTTCGTCGCCGGATTCCTCAGCTTCTTCTTCGAGTTGCGCTTCCCATTCTTCGATTCGATACCGAAGGTTCTCACTGAGGAGCTCTTGATATTCGTGCTCCATCACCTGCTCGGGTGCCACCGTGCAGGGCTCGGGCACGTACCCCTCGCTGCCGACGACTTCGGGGGCAGGGGATGTTTCGAGGGCGTCGCCGCACTCGGCCGAGTTCCGCCACCGCAGGTGAACGTCCGGGGTCCGTGGGGTGCCGTGTGCGTCGAAGGGGCACCACAGCACCTGAAGGAGATCACAACCATCGGGAGGCATGAGGCCGGGGACGTCCTTGGCGAACAGTTGGGCCAGCGGGAGGAGGGGGATCGGGTCAGCCTCACGGAGGTCTGGGACGCGATGCTCCTGCTCCAGTGCCGACAGCGCGGCCAGGTCCTCCGCCGACGGGCCCGTCTGGGGATTGCGACGCCATGCGTCCTGCAGGATGTGACGCTCCTGATGTACGTCATCGATGCGCCGTCCCCTGTCTCGTGCATGAGGTTCTCGGCAGGTAGGCCAGGGCTCGTGCGCAGGCCACAGGAAGGGGCCGCTGATGGAACTCTCAGTCGGTTTTGGCGCTCCGGGACGCGGGTGGAGCCGCGTGCACATCCTTCGGTAGCTGGACAGTTCGGGGAACTGTGCCTCGACGTTCACCGGTCGCGGCGGGGTGGTGCGCGTCATGATCGTCCTTGGAGTTGCAACGGTTGGCTCACAGCTTCGGGATGGGGATGGTACCGGCCCGGACTCCCGCGGCGGGATTCTCCAGTTTCTCGGTCAATGAGAATCCCCGGTTTCCGTACGCGGAGATTTCCAGCCTGGTCGGAACCGGATTAGTTCCTTCATATTTGGGCACCACCGAATACTGAATATTCTCTCCCTTGTCGACCGCACGGTACACCTTGTCCTCGATTGCCCTCATGGCAGGTGTATTCACAGGGGCCTGGGTGAGCGTCACTAGGTTCTGCCGTGACAGAGACCCCTTTCCTGGACCACCGAGGCGGTTGGCGAGCAGGTGGCCGCGTGCTTCGTTGAAGCTGGTGCCGTGTCCCCGCCAGCCGGGTGTCCAGGTGGAGCCTGCTTCAGACCCCGTGTCCAGCATCTCTTTGCGCAGAGATGCGAAGACGCCGGTCGGGCGGTTCAGGTCGTCCAGCTTCCCGAACCGGGCGCTTCCGTCCCACTTGTATCTGTCGGTCAGGCATGCCTTCGGGACAAGGCCGAGAGGATCGCTCCACGTCTGCGGATTGTGGGTGTAGGTGACCGGGTTGGGGGCGGGGACGAGACCGAAGGGGTCCGGGGTGGTGTAGCGGGCGGTGTCCGGGTCGTAGTGCCGGAAGAAGTTGTAGTGAAGGCCGGTCTCGGGGTCTGCGTACTGGCCGGGGAAACGCAGGGGCGTGTATGCGGTGGCGTCGCGGTTCCAACTGGTTCTTCCCCACAGGGTGGCCTGGGTGTGCCAGGCGATAGCGCCGTCTTCGTCGACGAGCTCTGTGGGGGTGCCGACGAGGTCGGTGATGATGGCGAAAAAGCGGGTGTCAACGTCCTGTTGTGACGCCGTGGCGAGGGGCGGCGTCGTGGCAGCGGGCTTGCGCTCCAGCTGGGCTACAGGGTGATCGTCGTCGTACTCCCAGGTGATGACGGTCCCAGTGGCGGTGTCGGTCTGCTCGGACAGGCTGGTGCCGTCCCAGGAGAACCGGACCGTCTCCACGGGGTGCTCCCCATCGGGGGCCGTACGGTACTTGGCGGTCCGGCGGCCGAGCGGGTCGTAGCTGTAGGTCCAGGTTGTGCCATCAGGAGTGGTGCAGGAGAGGAGGTGGTCTTCGGCGTCGTAGACATAGCGCCAGGTGGCGGGCTTGCGCGACAGGCGGGTCTTTTGACGGAGGGTGGCGCGGCCCGCGGCGTCATACTCATAGCGGACGGCGCCCGCGGTGCGTATTCGCGTGCCGGTATAGGTGCGCTCGCCGCGAGCTTCAGAGTGCGGGGCCTCGTCGGGCCACTGAGCTCGGGTCTGGTTGCCCGCCGCGTCGTAGGCATAGGTCTCGCTCCAGCTGCCGGCTGTCACAGCCAGGGGGCGTCCGACCGCATCCAGGGTCATGTCGCGCTGCTCGCCGGCGAGTTGGTCCGCGATCTGGGTCAGGGTGTTGTCGGCACGGTAGGTGAAGGCGCGGGAGCGTAGGACGCGGCTCGCGGTGGCCAGGTGCTGGGTGGTCTGACGGCCTGCCTCGTCCCAGGTAGAGGTGAGGGTGATCGGGGCCGCGAGGCTCTCGACGACGCGGCTTGTCTCCCGGCCCAGGGCATCTCGCTCAAACATGAGGCGGTGTCCTCCCACTGACACTGCTGTGGGGACTCCTGCCGCGTTGCGGGATACCTGGGTGCGGACGCCACTGGGGGTGGTGCGGCTGGTACGGCGGCCCAGGACGTCGTGCGTGTAGCGGGTGGTGTGGCCGTCGACGGTCTCCGCCAGGACACGGCCCAGGACGTCGCGCTCCAGGACCAGAGTCGAGGTGCTGGTGGACGCTTCCGTGAGGTGACCGGCCCGGTTGTACAGGTACGTGGTGTGGTCGCCGTCGATGTTCTTTGTCACGATGCGCCCTGCGGCGTCCAGCTCATGGGAGATGACCTGGCCGAGTGGGGTGGTGCGGGAGGTGAAACGTCCCGCCGCGTCGTAGGTGTAGGTGAGCGTGCGGCCATCGAAGTCCGTCTCCGACACCAGGCGCCCGGCAGGGTCGTAGTCGTAACTCCAGTGCAGCCCTTGAGGGTTGGCAACTTGGATGAGTCGCAGCTCGGTGTCATGGGTGAAGGTGTAGCGGGCGCCGTCTGGGGCGGTGCGCACCGCCAGCAGGTCGAAGTCGCCGTACTCGAAGCGCGTGACGCCGCCCGACGGGTCAGTGTGCGAGGTGCAGTTGCCCTCGGCATCGTAGGTCCACGATTCGCTGCTTCCGTCGGGGGCGGCGCGGCGGACGAGCTGCCCCTCGACAGTCCACGCCAGACGGGTGGTACGGCCCAGCGGGTCAGTGATGGCCGTCGGGCGCCCCATGGCGTCGTACACATGTGCCGTGACGGCACCTGCCGGATCAACGACTTCGAGTGGAAGGCCAGCCCGATTGTGCCGGATACCCGTGGTGCGCCCGAGTGCGTCGGTGGCCATGGCGAGCTGCCCGGCTGAGGTGTAGGAGAAGAAGGTGTGGGCGCCGGAGGGGTCGATGACCGCTGTGCGATTGCCGTGCTCGTCGTACTCCTGGCGCCAGACGCTCCCGTCCGGGCCAGTGATGGCCACAGGCAGTCCAGCGCCGTCGTACTCGCAGAAGTTCTCCTGACCGTCCGGATGGACGACGGACACCAACTGGCCGCGGGCGTCGTAACGGTGGCGCGTTGTGTTGCCGAGCGGATCGGTCACTGCCACCAAGCGCCCCTCACCGTCCCACTCCTGATGGGTGGTGTGACCTAGGGGGTCGATCTCGCGGATGAGCCGGTATGCCTCATTGTGCTCGTGCCGGGTGCTGTGTCCCAGGTCGTTTGTGACGGTGGTGGTCCGAGTCGCATCGTCGTAGCTCAGCGTCCCGGAAAGATATCCGCCGCTCCCCTCGGTCCTGATCACCCGGCCTTGCTCGTCGTACGTGTAGGAGTACGTATTGGCGTTCCGGTCCGTCCACGAGGTGATCCGGCCGTCGGGGTCGTAGGTGAACCGCAGCGCCTTCCCAGCGGAGTCGCGTACCTCGGTGAGGTGGCCGTCATCGTCATAGCCGTAAGAGGCGAGCACCGTCCCCCGGTCTTCCGGGTGTTCGGGGTCGAGTAGGCGCAGGGCAGCGATACGGGGAATGTGAGGGTGGCAGTCCAGCGCGATGCGGTAGCCCCCGGAGTGCGCGACTTCGACGGGAGTCGCGTGGTCGCCATAGTGGATGGTGATCCGCTGGCGGTACCGGTTCTCGATGGCCTGCAAGGGCAGGTCGACACCTTCGGCGTCGTCCGTGGCCTGCGGTGAGTGGAAGACGTAGGAAAGGCCGGTCGCGGGGTTGGTGACGCGCAGCGCCCCGTCCACCTCGGTGTCCCACATCAGGGGTATTCGAGGGCCGGTCTCCGGATAGACGGGCTCGCTGGAATCGGGGGCGAGGCTGGGGTAGACGAGCCGGGATCCGTCGGGCGCGGCGTAGACGATGCCGTCGTCATCGGCTTGGAGGCGCTGGTCAAGGGTCGAGGCCCAAGAGGGGCCGAACCAGCCACCCCACCGATAGGACGAGATATGGGTGCGCTCCAGGATCAGCGGAAGTGCGCCAGGCAGCTCGACGTCCGTCTGCGGCAGCAGCATCGCGCCAGTCGCCACGTCGATCGGGTCGAGCTTGCACTCCTTCTCGGCCGCGCGAATGGCGGCCGCGAGCTTCCGGGCCTGCTCGGGCCGGAGCTTGAGCCGGGAGAGATCCTTGCCACCGAGCCCCAACGACTTGCTGAGCTTGGCGAGTTCGCTGGGCTTGAGCTTGCCCAACCCCTTGCCGATAACCTTGCCCAGCATGCCGCCGCCGACTCCGAAAGCGGCTCCCAAGGCCAGGGTCTCCGCCAGTTTCTCCGGATCCTTGAACGTTCCCGGGTCCTGCAACAGCGCGTCGAAGGCCGAGAACTTCATACCCTCGCCAGCGAGCTTGCCTGCCTTGGCGATCGTCTTAATCTCCCCGAGGGCCTTCAGCGCCCGCTCCAGTCCGCGGATGGCCTCCAAAACGGTGCGGATGACCCGGGCCATGCGGGTGCCGGACGTCTCGATCCGGGCAATCAGCGCCACGACCTTCGCGGCTCGTGCACCAGCAGCGAGGCTGCCGGCGATCGCGGACAGGCCGCCGGTCAGCACCGACAGGGCCAGGCCCGCGATCTCGAACTCGACGATTTCCGCGAGGATCACGCCGATCTCGGACAGCAGCTCGTGGGCTTCGTCGGCGAATGCGTCCAGCGCCTTGGCGCCGTCGCGCAGCGAGTCGGCCGTGTTGGTCGCCTGCGTGCGGGATGCCTTGGCCCGCTTGTGGAGTGCCTTGGCGGCCTGGCCCTCCCACTCCAAGTCCTGGAGCGCCGATTTGGCGTCGTGAGCGGCGTCGTCGAGGCCCTTGGCCAGGGCCCGCCACTGTTTGGCGATGTCGCGGATGCCGTCGGGGTCGACGGCGGGGTCGGTGATGCCGAGGAACTCCAGGCCGCTGGCGAGGGTGTCGCCGAAGGCGTGGTTGGCCTTGTTGATCCAGTGCAGCGGGTTGAGGTCTTCGGCGTCGATGTCGATGTCGATGTCGCCGGGGATGATGTCGAAGCCCATGGACGGCTCAGCCCTTCTTGGCGCGGGCCGCGGCGGTCAGCAGGACGTCCAGCAGGTCGAAGGCGTCGGAGACGTCGCCCAGGAACTTGGCCTCGGCCTCCCACTCCTTGTGCAGGTTCTTGGTGAGCTTGGCGATGGTGTCCATGCCGTCCTGGATGTCGTCCTTGGCGCTCATCAGCGAGCCCAGCACGCCGAAGGCGGAGAGGTCGTGCGAAGCGGCCTTGAAGTCATGGAGGGGTTTGCGGGTGTGGTGATCCACTTTGCCCAGCGCGGAGGCCGCCTTGTGCAGGGCTTCTGAATCCTTCTTCAGGTCCGACATGCTGCCGCCCCCGTGGGTTGAGATGGTTCCGCGTGTAGTGCGCTGGTCGGCTGGGAGACTCGGTCAGCGGTTGATGGACTGGATCTCCTGGACGGTCATGTCCTGGGCGGTCTCGAAGGCGCCGTCCGGCAGAGCGCCCTTCGCACTGCCTGTGCCCTCCCAGGAGATCTCTCAGGTGGTCACCGCATACAGGCCGGTGCCGGGCAGGTCGGCGCGGACCGTGACGTCCTTGAAGGTGGTCTTGTCCAACCACGCCCAGGTGGGCAGGTTCACCGTCGACTTGTCCTCGGGCTTCAGCTCGATCTCAGTGTCCGGGACCCTGATCTTGTCGTAGGCGAAGGCGGCGAGAGTCTCGGGAGTCGGGGCGTTCTTGTCCTTGGGGATCGTGCCCTCGTCCTGCCAGAACATGATGCGGCCGCAGTCCCACGCCTTGGCGTCCTGGTACATGCCCTTACGGACCGTGCTGCGCCAGAACATGCCCTTCTTGCCGAGGTTGTACTTCTTGTATCCGTCGGCCGTGGTGTCTCCAGGGCGATTCGGGTCGAAGTTGGAGTCCGCCTTGCCCTTCTCGTAGTGGTCCACCCACAGGCCGTTGCTCCACCACACGTGGGCGTTGACCAGCCCTCCCTCACCAGTCGCGACCGCGTCCTTGGGTTGCTTCGGGGAAAAGACCGGCTCGTACCAGCACGCCGGGGGCTCCCAGTTTGGGTCCACGGACTTGAGCTCGCCCACCGACGCCTTCGCCGTCTGGCCGCCGGGGTACGTGAGCTTGATCTTCGAGTTGGACACCGATGCCATGAGTGACTTGCCGGAGGCGTCGCCGCTGGGGCCTGAGGGCCTGCTCGGCTGTTTGGACTCGTCGTCTTCGCCGAACGCGTGCGCTATGCCGGGCGTCGCAACAACCACGAGCACTGAGGCGGTCAGCAGACTTGTCGCCTTGGAGGAGCGCGACATACTCAGCAGCCACCCCGTTCGGTTTCCGAGTAACTCGTCTTCCACGCACCCTGTGACGTCTTGTCGAGCCGGTTGCGGTACTGGACTCGCGCCTTAGAATCCTGGGGCGTCCGCTCGACCTCGCCGGTCTTGGTGTTCTTGGTGGAGCCCCTGCTCTCGTCGACGCAGTAGAACAACACACCGCTGCCGTCATCGGCGATGCTCACCTGCGGTTTCGATACTGTGGCGCGGCCGATCAGGACCAGGTCGTCGTCGACGAAACCCTTGATCCACTTGCGGGCCGACTGGCCGGCGGCACCGTCGGTGTAGAAAGCCACCGCCTTGGAGTCCGGGTTCCCCTCAACGGTCGCGGCGTACTCGGCGAGCAGTTCCTGCTTGCCGTCATCCATGATGGCCTGCAGCTTCGGATCGCTGTTCGTCCATCCGGCGAACTCCGCCTGAAATGACTTGGGCAGCTTGATCTCCGGCCGCTTGGCTCCGCCCGGCTTCACCGACGGACTGGCGGACGCCGAGGTGTCCTTACCTCTGCCCCCGGCACCCTTGATCTTGTCGGACGAGTCATCGTCACCACCGCCCGAACCACATGCGGTGAGCAAGAGCGCAGTGCTTGCGGTGATCGCGACCGCAACGGGCAGGAAACGGCGGTTCACTTCTGACTCCAGGTGGGGCGACGGCATCTCGCGGGCAACTGACGATGCCCAAGGTGCAAATGCTTTCATGCGAACGATCCGCCTCGATCTGTGGGGCGATGAGTTGGTTGATATCGCACGTGTCGAGGATCTGCATCTCGCGTATGTCCCACTTGGTCAGCATGACAATCGCGGACGCCATCCACCACGCCCGTCGGTGTGACACACGCCAACCTCGCTTCCCCTCAACAGCTTGGACGGCGGCTGGCGAGATCCGCGACAGCACCCTCTCTCTGTCCGTCCGGCGACGGATGCGTTGGAGGGAACGAAGGTTCGCAGGCTGGCCGGGGCCCGACATGCGCCCGCCGACTGGATTCAACGGGCAATGATCAACGTGTTGAGCTGGAAAGGGCTGCGGGTACCGGCGATCGCGCAGCGGCTGGGATGCCACGAGAAGACGGTCCGTAAGTGGCTGCACCGGTACAACGAGCAGGGCTGGATGGGATCGGTGGCCGCCCCGGCTGTGGGCGCAAGAACCGGATCACCGAGGCCGAACGCTCCCGGATGATCCCGCTGGTCAAGCTGACCCCGCCCCGCGGGCTGGAGATCCAGCCGCCCATCGAGTTGTGGACGGCTTACGTGAAGGGGCAGGAGGAGTGGACCCTGGACACGCTGGCCGCCATCGCACGCCTCTACACCCAGCCACCCCCGACGGTGCGACAATGATCTGCGCCGATGAGCTGGCGCCGGTGATCCCGCGCGCCTTCCCACCCCGGGCCCGGCTGGTCGCCCGACGGCCACCGGATCAAGGCCGAGCTCTACCACAGCCGCGACCCGGAGAAGACTGGGGTCTACGGCGGCCTGCGCGTCCGCGACGGCATTGAGATCACCACGACCGCGCCCTGGTCCACGCCATCCTGAAGGGCGCTGCGTTCGCCCTGAGGTCGGGCAGCGATCAGGAAGGCTCGTGCCTTGCACGCTTGTTGACCACCTCAACGGTCCCGTACATCCGTCTTTCGTGCGACGGACAGGGCTATGCCCATGCGCTTGTAACAATGGTGGCCTCTGCGGAGGGTGCGGACACGCAGGCTGCGGAGGGCGGTGATGATCCGGCAAAGGGCATCGCGTGGGCGAGTTATCCCAAACTAGCCCCGCCCGCCACACGCCTGGAGGAGACTGCCGCTCACCTTCGTGAGATCCAGGGGCCCCACGACCGACACCCCCCAGCGCCCGCTGCGTCCGGATGAGGAACTTGCCCGGTTCCACAACGGCGACACCCTCGACAGCATCCCCATTGTCCGCTCTGTCGCTTGGTGGGGCCGGTGGAGGTTGTAGTGCAGCTCGAACTGGTGGAGCGCGTGGTGTAGATGACGCTCGTTCCAGATGAGAGTGCGGTCCAGAAGTTCGTGGCGGCAAGTCTGGACCCAGCGTTCCATGATGGCGTTCATGCGCGGTATCCGGACGCCGGTGAGCACGACTTGGATGCCGGCGTTGCGCAGAATTTCGTCGAAGAGGGCGGGGTACTGCGCGTCCCGGTCACGGATCAGATACGCGTGGGTGGCCTGTGCGTCAGTGAGGTCCATGGCCAGGTTGCGGGCGGCCTGGGTGACCCAGGCCGCGGTGAGGTGGGCTGTGGTGCCGAGGATCCGGATGCGGCGGGTGACGTGCTCGATGACCGCGAGGATGTACTGACGCTGGCCGGTCAAAGTCGCTGTCTCGATGAAGTCGCAGGCCATCAGGGCGTCGGCCTGAGAGCGTAGGAAGTCGGCCCAGGTGGTGGCGGCCTGGTCGGGTGCGGGCGTGGCGCCGTTTGATCAGGTCGTGATGCCAGCGCAGCACGGTGTCAGGCCGGACCAGTAGGCGCAATCGGCGCAGGACCTTGCGGGGTAATGGCACCAACAGAGCGGCAAGGAACGCCCGGTCTTCCGGAGCACGGTTCACCCGGTCCGCGCCGAGTTGTCGCTCAAGGGCGGTGAGCTGGTGGCGCAGAGCGAGGATCTCCGTGACCTCGTCGCGGTCGCTCACCGGCAGCAACCGCAGCGCGCCGAACAGGTTGGTGACGGTCAAGTAGACAAGACGCACAGTACAGGTGCTCATCCTGCCGCACCTTCGCAGACGCTTGCCATGTGCAGGGTCAGCATGAGCCCGTGGTCGGGCCCGCGGAGACGGAACGGCGATGTGATGCCGTGTTCGGGTCGAAGAATAGGGCGGGAGGCGTTTTCGTGGTGCTGGATGAGTGTCTCAGTCTTCCTCGCTGTGGGAGTCGGGTGCTGCGCTGCAGCCTGCCGGTGGCTCAGCAGCCCGCTACGTGTGCTCCCGGTATCAGCCCTCACCTGCCGCACTTCGACACTATCCAGCCGGGCTTGAGACGGAGCGCGCGTCGTATCTCCTAGTCCGGGCCGTGCCCGAGCCCGCGGCCGGGTAACGGGTAGGCCGGGCGCTGCGCAGGCCAGGCCTGGCTCGCATCGGGGGCGCCATGGCGATGCGTCGGCGTGCGAGGGGCCCGTGGTCCGTGGCGGGATGTGCGCCATCGGACCTATCGACGCTTCAGCACCGTACGTACCCGTCTGAAAAGTTCGTTCCGTCCTGTGTGAGGGGTCGCCGATGATGCATCCCGGTGCCCACATTCGCGGCGGAATTGGTTGCCGCTTCACCGAAACGGTGTGCGTATGAGCTGTTGGCCTGCTTGCTCGGGATGGTGTGACTGCATCGAGGGCGGGTGTCGGCCAGCGCCGCTCAAGCCCAACGCCGTTCGTATCCGCACCGGTGACGGCCGCTACCTGAGGGCCATCGACGGCCCGACCGCCTTCTTCGGGTACCTCGGTCCGACGTCCGAACAGCCGGGGACGTGGGACACGTTCCTCATCGACGAGCCGACGACCTGGCCCGTCCGCAGCGGTGATCAGATGGTGCTGCGTGCCGTCGACGACACATGGCGGCCGTTGACGGACGTCCTGATCCGTGTCGACCACGGCGTTCGCATTCTGCCCAAGAAGGGCAAGAAGGATACTCCGCTCGTCTCCTACCAGTTCGGCGGCCCCGACCGTTCCGTGTTGGTTTCCTCACCCCTTCCGAAGGAAAGTTACCCGGCTTACCGGCCCGGAGACCCGGGCGAGTGGACGTTCACGATCACCAAGATCGAGGGCGGCGGTCCCGCTGCCCCGGGGACCACGATCGACACCGGCGATCAGGTGATGTTCAGCTTCGGCACCCGCAACCCGGCTCAACCGGTGCGCTCCTGGCGGCTCCGCGACGACACCGCGCCCCGCCACGTCGACGGCGATGCCGAGCCCGGCGGCCCGTCGGGCACCGTGTTCACCGTCGAGTTCAACGAGGTCAGGCCCGGCCTCGGCTGGCGCCCGCCGACGGACACGCCGTGCCGCGAGTGCGCGCAGGTCACCGCGGTGGTCACGCGCCGCAGTGACGGCACACACATCGCCCGTGCGCACGTCACCGCCGTACCGCCGAGTCGGCCGTTCGCCGGCGACACGCCACCACAACCCACCGACGGCCGCGCCGTGTTGACCGCGTTCATCGACGATGCCGTACGGGATTGCGTACCCGCCGGGCCCCTCACGCTGCAAGCCGCGGCGGACCGCTTCCAGATCGCCAGCGCCACCGCCCAGGTCCCCGACCGGGGCTCCGTCGATGTGCCGATCGCCATGGACTGCACCACGGTCACCGTGCGCGTGGCCGATACCGCGGGCAGCCCCATGCCGGGTGAGTGGGTCTTCCTCACCGACCGGCAGGGCAACCCGATCCTTGACCTGGGCGGCAACCCGTATCAGACCAGGACCGACCTCGCCGGTCGTGCCGAGTTCGCCTGCGTGCCGCACCGCGAGATCAAGGTGTCCACCGACTACGACCCCAGTGCGGACCAGGTCGTGACGATCGGTCCGCCGGGTGCTCATGTCGACCTGACCGTGCAGCTCACCGCCGCCACGGTCATCGTCCGCGTCCTGGACGCGGACAACAACGACCAGCCCCTCGACGGCGCAGGCGTCCGTATGACTACCAGCGACACCGCGGTGCGCACCAGCACCACCGGTGGAACCCCGCCGCAGGCCACCTTTGCCAGGGTGCTGCCTGCGGGAGCCGCCACCGTACGCGCCACGATGGCCGGGTACCTGCCCAGTACCGTCCCCGCCACCATTCCGGCATCCGGCAGCACGACCATCGTCATCCGGCTGCGCCGCGACGCTCCTGTGCAGGCGCCTACCGGGTTCATGCTGCAACTGGACTGGGGCACCGCGCCACGTGACCTCGATCTGCACTGCTCCGGGCCCGACAACGCGGGCGGCCGTTTCCACTGCTTGTTCAACAACATGCAGCCCGTGCCGTTCGTCCGCCTCGATGTCGATGACCGCGACGCCACCGGCCCCGAGCGCATCAAAATCACCCCAGTTGGTGGAGCGTTCTTGCCGGGCGACTTCCACTGCTGGATCGACAACTTCTCCGGCGAGCGGACCTTCGACGGGTCCGGGGCGTCGGTGACGCTGCTGAGTCTCGACGCCAACTCCCTGCCCACGCGCCGTGGCCGATGGGTCGTCGCCGATGTCCCCGGCACGCAGGCCCGTCTGTGGTCCGTGGCGCGGTTCACCGTCGACGCTCAAGGCCAGCTGACCGTCACCCCCGTCATGTCCTACCAGTCCGGAGACTGGGCCACTGTCCTCTAGCGGCACGACACGGAGACCGCGCATGCCCGACAACCCGCATCAGGCCACGCTCGAGCGGCTTCTTGAACTGCACCGGGGGGACCTCGCCGATCTGTATGAACAAGCGCGCGCTCTAAGGGAGTTGCTGCGCCGCAGGCCTCCATGGCTCGACACCCAACCCAAGCGGCCGCCGTCGCGTTCGGTGTTGCAACGCGACCTGGCAGGCGTGGAGCGCTCCATCGCCAAGCACGAACAGATCATCGGCTTGGGCGCGGACGGACGCGTCGGAGATCTCCTGCGGACCGTGGCCGACGATCGGGAACTCGCCCGGGAGGCGGCCGAGGACCCGGCGGCATTCGCGGCACGGCACGGTCTCGAGCTGCCGGACACCATGGTCATCAGCATGCTCGTCACGGGCCGCGACGTCTCCGCGCGTATCAGCAACTTCGACCCGGACATCCCCTTCGACATCACCTGGACCCAGGACGGCTTTCCCGCGCCGCCGGAAGCGGACCGGCCCTCTGAACGGGCGATGCGGTTCCCGCCGGCACAGCAAGCTCAGTGATGTGCCGAGAGCCTCCTTGGAGCCTCTTCACGGTCGTGGCCTGCGGCTGAGCCGGTAGACGCCGTAGGTGACGCCGAGAATGATGTCCACGGCAGCCCAGAGGGCGATGATGAGGCCGACGCCGATCGTGGTTCCGACGTCCCCCGCGTCCTGACAGAGCTTGAGAGCGTCGCCTGCGAGCCCCTCGCAGGAAGGGTCGTCGCTGGCGCTGGTGGCGCCTGTGATGATCCAGATCAGGAACAACGCTTGCACGGCGAGGAAGACCCAGAGGAAGACCCGGTGGGGCTTCTTGCGCTTGACGGCATCTGGGGCGGGTTGCGGGGGGCCGCTTTCGGGGCGTGGTCCCCAGTGTGGGGCGGGTGTATCAGTCATGAGCCCGACCTCCTGGATGAGGCGAGGCAGTTTTCACTGCGGATACATGGTCAACGTTACGCTTCACGGAGCCGAATGGTGTGTCACGTTGCGGCTCGCGCGGATGTGCCCTATGGGCGCACACTGGTAAGTGGAGCGAGGTCTGGTCGGAGTGGCGTCCGATGAGGCCGTTGCCGGCTACTAGCGCGAAAGCCCGTGATCGCCGTGCTCTGTCCGCGTGAGTCGCGACAGCATCGACAGCCTCGGGCGGCGCCCCGCAGACGCAGGAGTCGCCGTGTGGCTGCTGCGATTGTGGGTGGCGTCGCTGCCGGCGTCCTAAGTTTGGGCGGGTGTGGATCCCAAGACGCCGGGTCCTCTCCGTCGTCCGTCGCGTTTCAACAAGAGGCCATGTACGAGACCAGCTTGCCGGCGGAGGAGAACCTCACCTGGTTCGCCGGCGTGGAGGCCGAATTCCAGGCTCTCCAAGGTCACTTGGAGGACATTTCTGCGGCCGCTGAAGCTAACGACGTGGTGGAGCTGACCTCCGCATGTCGCGGCGGGCTGGAGGACGTCACCAAGTTGCAGAGCGCCGATCCGTTGCCGTCGAACGCAGAGCTATGGGACGCAGCGCTCGATGACCTTCAACTGGCGTTCTCCTCTTGCGTTGCGGGGGACTATACGAGTGCTACTGCCTATCTGGCGGCAGGCGGCGCCAAGTTCGACCGGATAGCCGCCGAACTCTCGTGACTCGGGTAGCGGACCGCACGCCAGCCGTGACATGCCTCTGGGCCCCGTTCAGTGAGCGGGATTCGCGCGGAGGTGGGCGGCGCCCGAACGCACCGCCCAGCCGAAGACCGCGAAGGCCACGGCGCCCACCACGAGTGAGTCGTACGGGGATGGGAGGTGTCCGGAGCCGCCGAAAGTGCCGAGCCATGACAGCAGGGCCAGCGCCGACAGGTGGAAGACGAGCCAGGCGCCGTGGCGTAGTTCCTCGGCCGGGGGGCTGCCCGCCGTCCTGCGGCGTTGCAGCAGGAACAGGGGGACACCGGCGAGGACGAGGGGCAGGGCCAGGCGCAGGTCGTCCCAGCCCGACCAGTAGACGAACTCGGTCGCCACGGCGAAGCTGATCGGTGCGATCCAGCGGACCCCTGGCATGTGGCCGTCCGCCAGGGGTACGCCGCGCTCCCGGTCGTGGGCCCGGAAGGACGCCACCGCCACCGCTGAAGCGGCGTAGATGATCAGGTACATGTCGCCCATCACGCTCACGATGTCCTGCCAGCCGCCGAACGGCAGCATGAAGAGCATGATGACCGCCAGGTTCAGGACCAGCGCGCGGCGAGCGATGCCGGAGCGGGGATCGATGCGCATGAAGAAGCGGGGCAGCAGGCCGTTCTTCGAGAGGGCATAGGTGTGGCGGGCGTCGATCGCGACGCCCACGTAGGCGGAGCCGCCCGGGGAGACCACCGCGTCGGCGTAGAGCAGTGTGGCGAGCCAGTGCAGGTTGAGGACGAGAGCGAGCTGGCCGAACGGCGACTCGAAGTTGACTCCCTGCCAGCCGTGCGCGAGCAGTGAGTCGGGCACCGTGTAGAGGAAGGCGAGTTGGAGCCCGAGGTAGACCAGCACCGCCAGGCCGATTCCGGTGAGGACGGCGGCGGGTACGTTGCGGCGCGGATTGCGGGCTTCTCCGGAGAAGTCCAGAGGGGCCTGGAAGCCGTTCACGGAGTACACGATGCCGCCGCCCGCGAGTGCGGTGAGGCAGGCCGCGTATCCGTACGGGGCGAACCCGCCGTGGTCCGTGAGGCGGCCCGAGTGGGTGCCGGAGAGGAACAGGGCGACCACCGTGAGCACCGGGACGACGACCTTGAACACCGACACCAGGTTGTTCATGCGGGCGAACATCCGGACCGCGAACCAGTTCAGTGCGGTGAGCAGCACGCTCAGTGCGGCGGCGACGCCCAGGCCCGACGCGGTGAGGCTGTCGCCGTGGTAGAGCCCGGGTACGTAGTGGGCGGCGTACTGCATGATGGCGCTGATCTCGGCCGCGGTGCCGCCCACGGAGAGCATGACGGACCAGCCGACGACCGTGCCGACCAGCCGGCCGTTCGCGTACAGCGGCCAGCGGACCGTGCCGCCGCCTTCGGGCCTGGTGGCGCCGAGTTCGACCATGACCAGGGCCACCAGCGCGCAGAGCAGGCCGGCCGCGACCCAGGAGAGCAGTGCGGCGGGCCCCGCGGTCTGGGCGGCGTACATGGCGGCGAACAGCCAGCCCGAGCCGAGGATGTTGGAGAAGCCGATCGCGGTCAGTGCCCAGAACCCGAGGTCCTTGCGCAGCCGGCTCTCCTCGGCGCGGATGTCCGGGGCACCGGCAGTCTCCGTCGGCTGTTGCTGCGCCACGTGGCAAACCTCCTCGACGATCACGGAACCACGGGGGCCAGCGTGCCACGCGGCACGCGGCACGCGTGTGTGCCGAAGCGCGGTCCGTTCCGCGTCGTCGGAGTATGCCGCCGCGTGCCGATGTGTCCTTCGATCGAACGCCGCGGGGCATCTCGAAATTAGGGAGGAGGGAAGGGACGGGATCGTGGCGGCGATGGAAAGTGTTCATCCGCCGATTTGGTTCACTTGAACGCCGATAGCGCTCGCGGCCTTTTATTCAGCAGGTGCGGGCGCGTTTTCATGTCCTTTTGCCGTGCCATGGATTGAGTCGCGTAGACGACGAGTGGTGCTCGACATATGGTCGTGAAGTCACCCAAGAGGGGGCGGTGGAAGCGGAGTTGCGCAGCGCGTCCACCGACAGCGAGTGAAAGGCCAGCCACCGTGCGGGAGTATTACGACGTAGTCATCATGGGAGGGGGACCCGCCGGTTCCACTCTCGGTGCTCTGCTCGCCCAGCGCACCGATTTGCGAGTTGCCATATTCGATAAGGAGGTATTCCCCCGAGAACACATCGGTGAGTCATTCGCCCATCCCGTCGTGCCCGCATTGCAGGAAAGCGGGGCGCTGCCCAAGGTTCTCGCGAGCCCGTGCTGGGTGAAGAAGTTCGGCGGCATCTATGCCTGGGACCCGGAGCGGCCCAGCGTCGCGCTGTTCGACAAGAGGCCGTACGAAAGCGACGGCGTACTGCGCTGGACCATGCACGTCGACCGCGCCGAGTTCGACCACATCCTCCTCGACCATGCCGCGGACGTCGGCGTGGAGGTCTTCCAGGGCCTCGCTGTCGACGCCTACGAGCCCGGCTCCCGCGGCGGCCTGGTCCGCCTCGCCGACGGATCGGAGGTGCGGGCCGGCTACTTCGTGGACGCCTCCGGACGCCAGAGCAGCGTCTCCGCCGCCCGCAACAAGCGCGGCTGGCTCTCCAACTTCAAGAACATCGCCATCTGGCAGCACTTCACCAACTCCGGCCAGACCCAGAACATCGAGGCCGACTGGAACGTCTTCACCGCGGACAACCTCTCGCCCATCGGCTGTTTCGCCTTCCGCGACGGCTGGTGCTGGTACATCCCCGTGCCGAAGGTCATCGACGGCAAGCGGGTCCTCACCCACTCCATCGGCATCGTCACCAACCCGGCCGTGCTCAAGGAGCCGGGCAGCGACTTCACCGACCAGGAGACGTTCCTCGCCGCCGTGCGCCAGGTCCCGTACCTGAAGGACCTGATCGCCGACGCGGTGCCGGTCGCCGACGGCATGCACACCGCCACCAACTACTCCCGTGTCAGCGAGGAGTTCGCGCACTACGACGAGCGACACCTGCTCGTGGGCGACGCCGCCTTCTTCGTCGACCCGCTCTTCTCCTCCGGGGTCGCCGTCGCGCTGACCCAGGCCGCGGCCCTGGCCCTGCTGCTGCAGAAGACCACCGACGGAAGTCTCGGCGAGAGCGACCAGCGCCATCTGTGGCAGGACTACAACGCCAAATGGCACGGTACGGCCGAGACCTTCGCCCTGATGATCGATCAGTGGTACCACGCCATCGCGAAGAACAACCCCGACAGCGCCTACTGGAGCACCCGGGGCACCGGAGCCGATCTCGGCATACGTGAGCAGACCTTCGACGCCCTGCTCAACACGGCCTTCCAGGACGGTCTGCTGGAGGTCATGACGCACGGCAGCCGCCAGGTGGCGGACCTGGACGCGACCGGCCCGTTCCTGGCCGCCTCGGCGCTCGCCGAACCGGCCGACCTCACCGACGGCGCCGTCATCTCGCTGATGGGCACGACGGCCGTCAAGGACAGCGTCACCCTGCTCGTGCCGGGGTTCAAGGCGACCAACCCGCCCATCAACATCCAGCTGCCGCCCGCCGTCCTCGCCGGGATGACGGAGTACTGGCGCAACCCCCTCACCAACCACGACGCGGTGCCGTCCCCGCTGCGCGACACGGTGCCGTGCCGGCGCATCTACTCCACCGACGACCCGCACGGCGTCACCATCGACGCCGATGTCCGCAGGGACGGCGTGGACGAACTGTGGGTACTGCTCGCCGGTGGCCCCCTCAAATACGGCGAGATCGCGGAACGTCTGACCCCCGCCCAGACCCGGCTCCTCAAGCGGATGTGCGTGAGCGGCTTCCTGCGGGTCGTCCCCGAGGGCGCCGACACGTCCGGCGGCGCTCCTGTCGCCACCTGATCGGTGGCACGGCAACTCAGCCGCGCGGTGGTCGAGTTGGTGCGGTGCGTGTGAGCGGTGTCAGGCAGGAGGGGAGGGGGGAGGGGGTGGCCGTTGTCGCGTCAGCTCCTGCGACGGGAGGGCTGTGATGAAGAGGGACGTCCTTGTCGTGCTCTACGACGGGGTCCAGGGGGTGAGCTTCGCGGGCCCGATGGAGGCGCTCTCCGCCGGGTCGGCCACGACGGCCGGCGATCCCGGCCCCGTCTACGAGATACGCACCGCGTCGCTCGGCGGCGCTCCCGTCCGTACGTCGAGCGGCCTCACCGTGGTGCCCGACGGTGCGCTCGAGGACGCCTCGCCCGCACACACATTGGTGATTCCGGGAAGCGACCAACTACCGCTGCCCACAGACCAGTTGGGTGCCGCGCTGGGTGCGTCGGCGCGGGGTGCCGGACGCGTGGCCGCCGTCTCCACGGGAGTGTTCCTCCTCGCCGAGACGGGCGCGCTGCGCGGCCGGCGGGCCACGACCCACTGGCAGTGGTGCGATCTGCTGGCCGAGCGGCATCCGGACGTGGACGTCGACAAGGCGGCGACGGTCGTCAGGGACGGGAGGGTGACCACCTCGGGTGGCGGCACATCGGGCATCGACCTCGCCGTGTCCCTGGTGGCCCAGGACGCCGGTCAGGAGCGGGCGGTGCGGGTGTCCCGTGAGCTCGTCTCGTACCGCCGACGACCGGGCGGCCAGCTGCAGTTCATCCCCTGGACGGCCCCTACGGTCGAACACCCGGTCTTGCGCAGCACCCTGCGGTGGATCTCGGACAACCTCGGCGAAGACCTCTCAGGCCGCAGCCTGGCGGAGCGCGCGGGCATCTCGCCCCGCCACATCAACCGTCTCTTCGCCTCGCATACGGGAATGTCGCCTCGGCAGTACGTCGAGTCGGCGCGGGTGGGTGCCGCGCGCCGGATGATGGAGCGGACCGGGCAGCCGGATCGACTCGAGGAGATAGCGAAGGAAGCCGGGTTCAGCACCCTGGAGTCCATGCGCGTCTCGTTCCGCCGAGTGCTCCAAGTGGCCCCGGGCGAGTACCGGGAGAGGTTCGGCGCCCCGTACGCGCCCGAGTGACGACGCGAGGCCGGCGCAGAGCATGGGAACGCAGATCGCGGGAACTCGGAGGCCGCCTCTTCCGACTACCTCTCCGGGGCCGTTTTGAGCCCAGAGGCAAGAGGCTCGGGGAGTGTTTGATGCGTGTTCGTGTGTGGTGTGGAGCGGTGGCCGCTCTGGCTCTGCTCGCTGCCGGCTGCGGCGGCGATTCGCAGGATCCCGGGGAGGCCGGGGGCAGCGCGGGGGATGCGGTGCGGGCGACCGACTGCAAGGGCCGGGTGACGACGTTCGAGGCCACCCCGAAGAAGATCGTGACCAGCAACGCGGCCGCTCTCGAACTGCTGCTGCGGCTCGGCGTGGGCGACAAGGTGATCGGCACCGGATTCCCGCCGGGCAAGGGCGCGTTCAAGGGTGAACTCGACGCTCAGGCACGTGACGTACCCGTGCTCAGCAAGGCGATCATTCCCGAGGAGAAGCTGCTCGGCTCCGGCGCGGACGTGTTCATCGACGCGTTCGGGCCGATGAACATGGGCGGTGCGGGCGGCCTTCCCACCGATGAGGAGTTCAAGGCCGCGGGGATCAAGCACATCTCCCTGAAGTCCACGGCCTGCGCGGCGTCGCGCAAGAAGCCGGTGACCGATCTCGAAGCGGTCAAGGCCGACATCACCACGCTCGGCGCGGTCACCGGCAGGACGGAACGGGCCACGGAGCTCGTCACCGGCATGGAACGCAAGGTCTCCTCGGTCCAGAAGGCCGTCGGATCCGTCCCCGCGAAGGACAGGCCGAGCTACTTCTTCTTCGACTACGACGCGGGCACCAAGCAGCCCATCGCGATCTGCAACAGGCAGATCGGCAACGCCGTGATCACCATGGCCGGGGCCCGCAACATCTTCGCGGACTGCTCGGGCACGTATCGGCCGGTCGGCTGGGAAGACGTGGTCGCGAAGAACCCCGACTGGATCCAACTCGCCGTACGCAACCGGGGCAGCGAGGCCCAGACGCAGAAGGCCTTCGACGAAGCGCGCCGGTGGCTGGAGAACAACGCGGCGACGAAGGACCTCAAGGCCGTGAAGAAGGGGAGGTTCCTGCGGATCGGCTCCGAGGAGACCACCATCGCGGGGGTCGGCAACGCGGACACCATCGAGAAGATCGCGACGGCCGTTCACCCCGGCAAGCTGCGGGCGGAGCAGTAGATGCCCCTGCTCTCCCTCAACCGCAAGGCGGCAAGGACCCCGGCGGCGGACCCCGTCGTGCGCACCTTACGACCCGGGGTGCTCGCCGCCGTGCTCGGCGCGGCGCTGCTGCTCGCGCTCACCGCCGCCGTGTCCTGGGGGTCCACCGACATCCCTCCGGACCAGGTGTGGTCGGCGGTCCTTCGCCGGGTGACCGGACAGCCGGCGCGGCCGGGGACATCCGATCTGATCGTGTGGCAGCTGCGGCTGCCGCGCGCCCTGCTCGCCGCCGCGGTGGGCGCGGGACTCGGCCTGGTGGGCACGGCCGTCCAGGCCCTGGTGCGCAACCCACTGGCCGACCCTCACCTGCTCGGCATCTCCAACGGCGCCTCGCTCGGTGCCGTGGCCGCCATCGTGCTCGGCGCGGGCGCGGGCGGAACGCTGGGGCTCGGTCTGTCCGGGGCGGCGTTCACCGGGGCTCTCGCCACCTTCGCCCTGGTGTGGTTGATCGCCCGGCGCGGCGGCAACTTCTCCCCGCTGCGTCTTGTGCTCGCCGGTGTCGGTATCGGGCAGTTCCTCGCCGGGTTCACCAGTTATCTCGTACTCCAGGCCGGTGACGAACAGCAGACGCAGAGCGTGCTGTTCTGGCTCATGGGCAGCCTGAGCGGCGCGAGTTGGCCGACGCTCGCGGTCCCCGCCATCGCCGTGCCGCTCGCGCTGTTGCTGCTGCAGGCACGGGCCCGTGGTCTCAACGCCGTGATGATGGGCGACGAGACGGCGGCCGGACTCGGCGTCGACGTCACCCGGCTGCGGCGCGAACTCTTCGTCGTGACGAGCGTGTTGACCGGAATCCTGGTGGCGGTCTCGGGCGCCATCGCCTTCGTCGGCCTGATGGTGCCGCACGCCTGCCGACTGCTCGTCGGCGGCGACCACCGCAGGCTCCTGCCCGTCTCCGCGCTGTTCGGCGCGCTGCTGCTCGTCGTCGTCGACATCGTCTGCCGTACGGCCCTCGACACCCAGGAACTGCCGGTCGGTGTGGTGACCTCACTGATCGGCGCCCCTGCTCTGCTCTATCTGCTCGACCGGCGCCTGGAGGCACGTGGTGAACATCGAGATTGAGGGGCTGGAGGTCTCCTACGCCCGGCGCACCGTCGTCTCGGGTGTCCACCTCATCGCCGCCGAGGGCGAGGTGGCCGGCCTGGTGGGGCCGAACGGCAGCGGAAAGTCGAGCGTGCTGCGCACGGTCTACCGGCATCTGCGACCGGTCGCGGGACGGGTGCGCGTCGCAGGCCACGACATATGGGAGCTGACGCCCGCGCAGGCCGCGCGGAAGGTGGCGGCACTGCCGCAGGAGCGGGGCGGCGACTTCGAGTTGACGGTGCGCGAGGTCGTGGCGATGGGCCGCACCCCGTACAAACGGCTCTTCGCGGGCGACGACGACAGCGACCGCGCGAAGGTCGCCGACGTCCTGGCACAGGTCGGCATGGAGCAGGCGGGCGGCCGTTCCTTCTCGGCGCTGTCCGGCGGCGAACGGCAGCGGGTCCTGCTCGCCCGGGCGCTCGCCCAGGATCCGGAGGTGCTGGTCCTGGACGAGCCGACCAATCACCTGGACGTGCTGCACCAGGTGGAGCTGCTCGCCCTGCTGCGTGCCCAGCGCCGCACCGCCCTGGTCTCCCTGCACGATCTGAACGCCGCGGCCTCGGTGTGCGACCGGCTGCATGTCCTGCACCAGGGAAGGGTGGTGGCCTCAGGGCCACCGCGAGAGGTGCTGACGCCGGAGCTGCTCGCGGAGGTCTTCGGCGTGCGCGCGGCCGTGGTCGAACACCCGCTGACCGGCGACCCGTTGATCGCCATCGACCACCGTGCTCCGGCGGGCACCAGGGGAGTCGGCGCGTCCACGGAGGCCTTGGCTCCGGTCGCGCCCGCTGGTTGAACAAGGCCCGCTGAACGCGTTCATTGAACGTGTTCAGCGGGCGCTTTGCGTTGAACACGTCCAGTCGAACGCGTTCAGTTGAACACGCTTGGCCGAACGCGTTCAGCGGGAGGCGGACCGCGCCGCCGCGGCGCCGGTGCGCGGCGGCGCGTGCTCCGGTACGGGCCGCCGCAGGCTCAGCAGAAGGACCGCGAGGCAGGCCGCCGTGGCCGAGACGACCAGGGCGGAGCGTGCGGCGCCCGTGATGCCCCAGACCGCGGTGGCCAGGGCGGGCCCGACGGCGAAGCCGAGGCTGCGGGACAGCTGCACCACGGAACCGGCCGTGCCCACCGCGCCCGGCGGGGCCGAGGACATCACCAGGGTCTGCACCGGGCCCCCGTACAGACCCATGCCCGATCCTGCGACGGCGAGGCGCCATGCGATGTCCCCCCACGTCAGGCTGTCGTCGCCCAGCGGAAGCAGGAGTACGAGGCCAAGGGCGGTGATCGCGCTGCCTGCCAGCGCCGTGGCCTGCGGCCCGTAGCGGTCGGCGAGGCGTCCGCCCAGCTGGCCCATGAGGCCCATGGCGAGCGGAAAGGACAGCATGGTCAGTCCGGTGGCGGTCGCGGAAAGGCCGCCGTCGCGCTGTAGCCGCAGGGCCATCACGAAGTGCATGGAGGCGAATCCCGCGGCGACGGCGAACACCGCCGTGTTGATCCGGTGCGTCCCGGAGGCGCGCACCACATCGCGGACCTGTCGGCCGCCGGAGCCGCGCAGCCACCATGCCAGCGGGGGAAGCGCGGCGGCCCCGAGCAGCAGCCAGCCCGGGGATGCCGATGCCAGCGTGAGGGACAGGAGCAGGGCCGCGAGGCCGCTGCCGACCAGGGCGGCGTCGGCGAGGAGCCGCCCGCCGGGCGCGTGCAGCTTGCCCGAGCGGGGCAGCAGCCGTGAGGCCACCAGCAACGCCCCGATACAGATGGGGAGCTTGATGAGGAACACCGCCCGCCAGCCGAACGCGTCCAGGAGCATGCCGCCCACGGGCGGTCCGGTGACGGCCCCCAGCGGGCCGAGCGTGGCAGGCACGCTCATGGCCCGCGCGCGCAGCTTCGGCGGCACCGCGCGCATCGCGAGCACCGGCATGAGGACGAACAGCATGGAGCCGAAAGCCCCTTGGGCGATCCGGGCCACGGTCAGCCAGGCCATCCACGGCGCGACCGCGCTGAGCAGGCCGCACACGGCGAATCCGGTGACGGAGACGAGGATGGCCGGTCGCAGCCCGATCTTCGCGCCGGTGCCCCTGCCGTCGAGCCAACGACCCGCGGGCAAGAGCAGTGAAACGACGGCGAGTTGGTAGCCGAGCGCGGCCCACTGCGCCATGGAGGGTGACACGCGCAGGTCGCGGGATATGTCGGCGAGGGAGACATTGACGACGTTCATGTCGAGCATCGCGACGAACGACAGGGCGCCGGCGACGGCGACCAGCAGCCATCGGGCGCCGCTCTCCGCGGCCGGTGGCGTCGTCCCCCGCGAGGCGTCCTGCGCGTCCTGCGTCATCAGTGCTTCCCTTCGAGTCCCTGCGAAGCCGCCCATCTCCGAGCGGGCAGGCGCGGATCGACGGGCTCCGTAAGAGTGGTCGGCTTCCGGCGAGGATAAGTTCCCGCACTCGTCGCGCAGTTGAGGGTGAACGCGCTGGTCGAACGGTGAACGCCGTACCGCGGACGCTTCGCGGACGGTCGGATCGAGGGGCCCGTCAGTTCCCGTGCCATGGCGGGATATTGCTCACGTACGGGATGCGGGCGAAGCCTGGCCGAAGTGGCGGTCCCACGTGCCAGCATGTGCTCACCGGGCCATGCGGGAAACCAGCCCGTCCGGGCACGGCCCCTTCCATGTCTGCCCGTCGGCTCCGCCGCCCCACATTCCCCCGCAGGGCGGCGCGGCCGACGGGTATCCCCGTGCAGGAGCGGAACATGAACGATTCCCAGCAGGACGCGGGCGCCGTGCGGCCGCTCCTGCGGCGATGGAGACCAGCTGCCGCGATGGCGAGCTTCGCCGCCCTTCTCGTGGTGATCTTCGCCGTCGCGTACGCCACCGGATCGGCGGCCGGACCGGTCGCGCCCGGACTGCACCCCGGTCAGGAACAGTCCGTCGGGCCGACCGACGAGGACTCCGACGGCGGCGACGACGGCATGGACGACGGCATGGACGACGGCATGGAGGGTGACATGGAAGGCGACATGGGGGAGGGGCACTGATGGCGGCGGGACTGGCCCACAGAGGAGAGACACAGTCGACCGAGGTCACCACCGATCTGGTCGTCGGCGGCATGACCTGCGCGGCCTGTGTCAACCGCGTCGAGAAGAAACTCGGCAGACTGGAAGGCGTCGTCGCCACGGTCAACCTGGCCACCGGCCGGGCCCGCGTCACCCACCCGGACTCGTACGCGCCGGCGGACCTCGTCGTCGCGGTGGAGCAGGCCGGGTTCACCGCCACGCTTCCGGAACCGCCCGCCGAGACACCCGCCGACGGTACCGGTGCGGAGCCGCGGGACAAGGCCGCCGACGAGGAGGCCAGGCAGCGCGACCGCCTCGTCGTGACGGCCGTCCTCGCCGTTCCGGTGCTGATCCTTTCCATGGTCCCGGCCCTGCAGTTCAGCAACTGGCAGTGGCTGTGCTTCGCGCTGGCCGCGCCGGTGGCGGTGTGGAGCGCGGCGCCCTGCCACATGAAGGCACTGCGCGGTCTTCGGCACTCCGCCGCGACCATGGACACCCTCGTCTCCCTGGGCGTGATCGCCTCGTTCGCCTGGTCGACGTACGCGCTGTTCCTGGGCGGTGCGGGCGACCCCGACATGAGCATGCCGTTCAGCCTGCTGCCGTCGGCCTCGGGCGACGTGGCGCACGTCTACCTCGAAGCGGCGGTGGCCGTGCCGCTGTTCGTCCTGACCGGACGCTTCCTGGAGGCCCGCGCCAAGCACAACACCGGCGCCGCGCTGCGGTCGCTGGCCGAACTCGCCGCCAAGGACGTGTCGGTGCGCGACGCGGGAAGCGGTCGCGAACGGCGCATCCCCATCGAGCAGTTGAAGGTCGGCGAGCACTTCGTCGTGCGGCCGGGTGAGAAGGTCGCCACCGACGGGACCGTGGTCGAGGGCAGTTCGGCCCTCGACGTGTCGCTGGTCACCGGCGAGAGCGAGCCCATCGAGGCGGGGCCCGGCTCGAGGGTGGTCGGCGCCGCGGTCAACGCCGGGGGCCTGCTGGTCGTGCGGGCCACCGCGGTGGGCGCCGACACCCGCCTCGCCCGCATCACCCGCCTGGTCACCGAGGCGCAAGCGGGCAAGGCCAAGGCGCAGCGGGTCGCGGACCAGGTGGCCGGGGTGTTCGTGCCGGTGGTGCTCGCCCTTGCCGTCACCGTGCTCGGCTTCTGGCTGGGCGCGGGGGCCGACCCGCAGGCCGCGGTGACCGTGGCCGTGGCGGTGCTCGTCGTCGCCTGCCCCTGCGCCCTGGGGCTCGCCACGCCCACCGCCCTGCTCGCCGCGAGCGGGCGCGGCGCCCAGCTCGGCATCCTGGTCAAGGGGCCCCGAGCCCTGGAGACGCTGCGGGGGATCGACACCGTCGTACTCGACAAGACCGGCACGCTCACCACCGGCCGCATGCGCGTCGCCCTGGTGACGGCGGACCCCGACGGCATCGGGGAACGGGCGGCCCTGCGCCTTGCGGGAGCGGTGGAGCAGGGCTCCGAGCACCCCCTCGGGAAGGCGATCGCCGGGCACGCGGAACAGGCGCGGGAGGCGGAGTCAGGGGGGCCGCTGCCCCGGACGACGGAGTTCACCGCCCGTGTCGGAGCGGGCGTGGCGGGGCGGGTGGAGGAGCGGCACGTCGAGGTGTGCGCCCCTGGTGACACCAGGCTCTCCGCGCCCCTGGCCGCGGCGCTGGCCGAAGCCGAGGCCGCCGCGCACACGCCGGTCCTCGTCCGGGTGGACGGCAGGACCGAGGCAGTCATCGCCCTGGGGGACACCCTGCGGCCCGAGGCCTTCCGCGCGGTGGACCGGCTGCGCCGCCTGGGGCTGCGGACCGTCCTTGCGACCGGAGACCGGGAGGCGACCGCACGTGCCGTCGCCGCCGAACTCGGCATCCCCGATTCCGACGTCCACGCGCGCTGCACCCCGGAGGACAAGGCGCTCCTCGTCAAGGAGTTGAAGGGCGAGGGGCTGCGGGTCGCCGTCGTCGGGGACGGTGTCAACGACACGGTCGCGCTGGCCGGCGCCGACCTGGGCATCGCGATGGGCGGCGGCACGGACGCCGCGATCGGCGCCGCCGACGTGACGCTGGTCCGTGAGGACATCGCGGCCGTCGCGGACGCGGTCAGGCTCGCCCGCAGAACGATGGGCACGATCCGCGTGAACCTCCTCTGGGCGTTCGGATACAACCTTGTGACGGTGCCCCTCGCGATGACAGGGTGGCTCAACCCGATGGTGGCGGCCGCCGCGATGTCGGTCAGCTCGCTGCTCGTGGTCACCAACAGCCTGCGCCTGCGCGCCTGGCAGCCCACCGCCCCTCATGTCGTACGAGGGGGCCGTGGCCCGGCGCGTCAGCTGGAGGCCGCCGCGTGAGCGCCGAGGGAAGGACCGCGGGACGGCTGCGACAGCGGGCATCGGCCGCCCTCCCCGCCCTGGCCGCGGCGGTGGCCGCCGCGCTGGCTCTGGGGGGACTCTCCATCTGGACCGCCGCAGGCGCCGCCGGGTCCGCGCCCGAACTCCGGATCACCGCGGCCCGCGTGCTGCTGCCGTCCGAGGGCAACGACAGCACGGCCGCCGTGTTCCGCATCCGCAACAGCGGCGGGGCCGCTGCCCGGCTCGTCTCCGTCAGCTCCCCGGCGACGGGCGACGCCATGCTCTCCTACGGCGCGCCCGTCGGCGACCGGGCGGCACGCATGTCCATGGTCGGCGGGGTCATGGTGCCCGCTCACAGAACGCTGACCATGACGCCGTACGGACTCGACGTGATGGTCGAGCTCCGCGAGCCGCTGCGCCTGGGGCAGCGCATTCCGTTCACCCTGCGCTTCGGGGACGGCGGGTCGCTGAAGACGGAGGCCGAAGTCGTGCGCAACACGGACTGGAACGCGCCCTGACACCGCTTCCCTCGCAGCACGCCGAGCCCGGGGTGAACTCACCCCGGGCTCGGTGTGCCTTCGGCCGCGTGCAGCAGTGAGGCCATGACCGCCCTGGCCCTCGCCACCCGGGAGCGGACGGTGCCGATCGGGCAGCCGGCCGCGTCGGCGGCGTCCGCGTAGGGCAGTCCGAGGACCTGGGTGAGCACGAACGCCTGTCTTCGGGGAGCGTCCAGGGAGCTGAGCAGGTCGAGCAGCGCCACCCCCTCGTCGAAGCCGGGCAGGCCGCCGGTCTGCGCCCGCTCGGCCTCCGTCCGCCAGTTGGGTCCCTCGGCGAAACGGGGGCGGGCGGCGGCCGCGCGGTAGCGGTCGGCCACCACGCGGCGGGCGATGGAGAGCAGCCACGTACGGGCGCAGGAGCGGCCCGCGAACCGGGGCAGGGCGGTCAAGGTGCGTAAGTACGTCTCCTGGGTGAGGTCTTCGGCTCCTTGGACGTCGGCACCGAGGTGGGCGACGAAACGCCAGACGTCGGCGCGCGTGGCGCGCACGAAGCGTTCGAGGGCCTCGCGGTCGCCGTCGCGGGCGGCCAGCGCCCACTCGGTGATCTGTGTGTCGCTGGGCGCGGCGGATCTGCCGCTCGACGCCTGTTTCAGGGCAGGGGGCATCGCAGACTGTCCTTCGCGTGCGGACGGAACCTGCCGTGTGGACATGGCCCCGTCGGCGGACACCCTTCGCGTCCCGGATGAGGGCGCGGGGGCAGGGGCGGTGGGATCGGCGCGCGCGTATGCCGTGCGGGTGGGCACCGGCGCAGGGCGCACCGCGTCACCGGCCGTGCCCCGTGCGGGTGTCGGCCGGTGGTGTCAGACGGAGTTCGGGCGGCGCGGCGGGCCGCGGCGGGAGACGACATGACGCAGGAGCGGCAGCCGCGGTCCCGGCAGCGGCAGCGGCACGGCCGACGAGGGCTGGTGTCCCGGCAGCGGCGACGGCCGTTGGACGGCGCGGTCCAGCGGTGCGAAAACGAAGGCGGCGAGGGCCCGGCCGATGCGTCGCGCCGCGGCTTCACCCCGCCACAGCCACAGTCCGCACAGCAGCCCGGCCAGCGCGTGGGCGGACGTCATGCCGGCCCAGGCCTCGAAGCCGGATTCGGTCTGGCCGGTCCGCATGTGCGCCATGCCCGCACCGGAGTGCCGGGGCGCGGTGGAGGGGGCGGGGCCCGGCCCGGCCGCCGTCTGGGAGAGCGTGAAGGCCGAGTGCAGGGCGAGTTGGGTCAGTACGCTCGCGCCGCACACCGCCAGGGCTCCGCGAGGCCGGCCGGTCAGGCACCAGGCGGTCGCGGCCACGGCGGCGAACGCGCACCACACGGCCCAGGCGGGCAGCGTGTGGCCGGACATCAGGGCGTGCCCCGGGGCCGTCACCGATACGCACACGGCGGCGAAGACCGTGGAGCGCGTCAGCCTGCCGGCCACGCCGCCGCGGCGGCGTGGCTCCGTGCGGCTTGCCGTGTACGTCGCGACCGACCGCGGGTTCACCGCGGTCCGGTGGGTTCCATGATCGGCAGGCGCGCGACCTGGCGGCAGGCGCGGACCGAGCTGGCCATCACGCCGTGCGACGTGGCGGCGAGCGTGCAGGCGAGAGCGATCAGCGGCCAGTTGGTCGCAAGAACGGAGGCCGTGGCGAGGGCGAGCGTGGCGACGGCGATGGACAGGCTGGCGGTCGTGCCCGTCCAGCCGACCATCCGCGGCAGCTCGTCCGGGGTGGGCAGCCAGCGGGCGAGGGTGCCGGTGGCCGCGAGCGCGCCCGCCGCGAGCAGGGCCGCCACGACCGCGATTCCGGCCAGATAGACGGCCATCAGCTGTGCGGTCCACGGCAGGGCCCAGTCCTGGTCGTCGCCCGCGTTGCGGACGAGGAACCAGCAGGCGATCAGGAAGGGCATGGTGACGGCGATGGACCGGGCCGTGTGCCGGGCCTGGGCGATGGTCAGTTCCCGCTGGCAGCTCGCCACCAGGTCGTCCATGGTCCCGAACTCGCGTAACGCCTGGCCCGCTGCGCGGTCGTAGGGAATCCCCTGTCGCGTGTGCTCCGCCACGGAATCGGTGAGGCCGTCGCGCACCTCTTCGAGGAGCCTCGCCTTGGCGCGGACCGGCCCGTGCAGTGCGGCCTCCAGGGCCGAGAGATAGTCCTCGACGGGGTCGTCGCACTGCTCCACGGCGCTCACGTGAGGAGCCCCGGCGGGGCCGCGGGATTCAGGACCGAGCCGATCGCCGTCGTGAATTCGGTCCATGCCGACCGCTCGTTGGCCAACGTGCGCTGGCCGGCGTCGGTCAGTTCGTAGCAACGCTTGCGCCGCTCGCCGACGGACTGCCAGCTGCTGCACAGCAGGCCCACTCGCTCCAGGCGGTTGAGGGCGGGATAGATCGTGCCCGTGCGCAGCTCGAGCGCGCCGCCGCTGCGTTCCTGCACCGCCGTGATGATCGCGTACCCGTGGAGGGGGCCTGGCTCGAGCACCGCGAGCAGCAGCCCGTCCAGATGTCCTCTGACCGCGTCCTGTCTCATGAGTAGGCAGCCTACACAACCGGGGCGTTGGTGTGCTATCTATTGGCAGCCAACATATCCAAGGTCGGTGGAGGGGTCCGCAGTGACCAAGTTCTTGTTATCGGTGCACGTCATCGTGGCGATCCTGGCGGTCGGACCGATCGCCGTGGCCGCTTCGATGTTCCCGCGCTACGCACAGCAGTTGGCGACCGAAACGGACGACCCGGGGGGCAAGGCGGCCGGAGTCGCCGGGATCCTGCACAAGATCTGCCGCGGGTACGCGCTCTTCGGCATCGGCGTCCCGGTCTTCGGGTTCGCCACCGCCGCCCAGCTCGGCGTGCTCACCGATGTCTGGCTCATCATCTCGATCGTCCTGACCGCCGTCGCGGCGGCCGTCCTCGCGATGGCCATCCTGCCCAGCCAGCAGCGGGTGCTCGCGGTGGCCGGAGGCACCGCCGAGCCCGGTGCCTCCGCCGTCCCGGCGAGCCGGCTCTCCATGCTCACGGGTGTCTTCAACCTGCTGTGGACGGTCGTCGTGGTCCTCATGATCGTCCGCCCCGGCTCTACGACGGGTGCGTGATCTCGATGCGTACGTTGCGAATCGCGGCGGCGGTCGAGGCCCTCTCCCTCGTCGTCCTGCTGCTCAATGTCTTCACCATCCATGCCAAGCCGATCACCTCGCTGGGCGGGCCGACCCACGGCACGGCCTATCTCGTCGCCATCGCGATGACGTGGGCGATCCCCGCGGCCGCCGGGACGGGCGCCCGGTGGCTCGCCCTGATCCCCGGAATCGGGGCCATGCTCGCCCTGCGGAAGCTCGGCGGCGTCCCCGAGGGCGCCACCGGTCCGGGCACGCCCGTTCCGGCGCAAGAGGTACGGCCGTCGAGCGAGGACAGGAGCCGGTCATGAGCGGTACCGGTACGGAAGCAGCCATCGAGGTCAGCGGCCTGGTGAAGACCTTCGGGGAGAAGCGGGCCGTCGACGGCATCGATCTCACCGTCCCGCCGGGAACGGTCTACGGACTGCTCGGCCCCAACGGCGCCGGCAAGACCACCTTCGTGAAGACCCTCGCGACCCTGCTGCGGCCCGACGGCGGCCAGGCGCGGATCTTCGGCCGTGACGTGGTCCGGGAGGCGGACGAGGTGCGCGCCCGTGTCTCGCTCACCGGTCAGTACGCCTCGGTGGACGAGGACTTGACCGGCACCGAGAACCTGATGCTCCTTGGCCGACTGCTCGGCTACGGCAAGTCCGCGAGCCGCACGCGCGCCGCGCAGCTCCTGGAGGCCTTCGGTCTCACCGAGGCGGCGGCGCGGCAGGTGAAGAACTACTCGGGCGGCATGCGGCGCCGCATCGACATCGCGGCGTCCATCCTCAACACACCGGATCTGCTGTTCCTGGACGAGCCGACCACCGGGCTCGATCCGCGCAGCCGCAACCAGGTCTGGGACATCGTGCGGGCGGTCGTCACGCAGGGCACGACGGTCCTGCTCACCACCCAGTACCTCGACGAGGCCGATCAACTGGCCTCCCGCATCGCCGTGATCGACGACGGCAAGGTGATCGCCGAAGGCACCAAGGGCGAGCTCAAGGCC
>NZ_JBHUZJ010000010.1:0-163323 GCF_042667685.1 Streptomyces sp. NPDC057302
GGCGGCATCGTCGCGGCGCCGACGACCTCACTGCCGGAGGACATCGGCGGCTCCCGCAACTGGGACTACCGCTACACGTGGCTGCGCGACGCCGCCATCACCCTGTCGTCGCTGCTGCGCACCGGATATCGCGAGGAGGCCCGCGCCTGGCGCGAGTGGCTGCTGCGCGCGGTGGCGGGCGACCCGGAGAACCTCCAAATCATGTACGGCATCGCCGGCGAGCGCGAGCTCGGCGAGACCGAACTGGACTGGCTGCCGGGCTTCGAGGACTCCACGCCGGTCCGCGCGGGCAACGGCGCCGCGCACCAGCTCCAGCTCGACGTGTACGGCGAGGTCACCGAGGCCCTGCACCTGGCGCACGGGGCTGGGCTGGATCCCAACGACTATGCCGCGCAGTTGCAGCTCCGCCTTATCCGCCACTTGGAGACCGCGTGGAGGCAGCCCGACGAGGGCATCTGGGAGGTGCGCGGCCCGCGCCGCCACTTCGTGCACTCCAAGGTGATGGTGTGGGTCGCCGTGGACCGCACCATCAAGCTCATCGAGTCCGGTGACGCGGACGGCCCCCTGGAGAAGTGGCGCGAGCTGCGCGACGACATCCACCGGGACGTCTGCGAGAAGGGCTACGACAAGGAGCGGAACACGTTCACGCAGTCGTACGGCTCCAAGGAGCTGGACGCCTCGCTGCTGCTCATCCCGCAGATGGGTTTCCTGCCGCCCGACGACAAGCGCGTCATCGGCACGATCGAGGCGATCCAGCGGGAGCTCTCGACGCCGGACGGCTTCATCCTGCGCTACCCCACCACGGGCGACGACGCGGGCGTGGACGGGCTCGAAGGCGACGAAGGCGCCTTCCTGGCCTGTTCGTTCTGGATGGCGGACGACCTGGCGATGATCGGCCGCGTCGACGAGGCCCGCAGGCTCTTCGAGAAGCTGCTCGCGCTCCGCAACGACCTGGGGCTGCTCGCCGAGGAGTGGGATCCCCGGCTGCAGCGCCAGGTCGGCAACTTCCCGCAGGCGTTCAGCCACGTCGCCCTCATCGACACGGCACTGCGGCTGACGGCCAGCGGGGCGTACGGCGTCACCACGGCGCCACACCTCGCCCAGGCTGTGTGGCCGCCTGCAGTCACCCGCCCGCCGTTCACGCAGGCTGCCCGCCGAAACCACCTGGCGCCCACACGCGCCTGACCCGCGCGGTGAGCGGATCACACCATTGGCGCCCTCCTACCGCCACATTCAGGGCCCTCTCGCCCTGGGACCTTTCTGATATTCGACCCGACCAGGAACCTGAGATGACCACTACGCCCGCTGTTGCCCTTACCTCGGCGCAGAAGGAGATCGCTCTCCGGCTTGTCGACGGCACCTTCGACAAGCTCGCCGCGCACAGGAACCGCTCCCCCGTCACGATCCGGGGTCATCTGTCCCGTGTGCGAATCCGCGTGGCAGCGCCCGGCTCCTCGCGCGCGGCTCTGGCGCACGTGCTGCTGTTCACCGGTCAGGTGCCGCCGCCTGCCCCCGACAGGCCTGCCCCCGACTTCACCGATGCCGACCAGCTGCTCATGCGCGCACTCGCCCACCACTCCCGGGCAAGAACGATTGCCGAGGTGTGCGGTCTGCCCCTGAGGGGCTTGCGGAACCGCATCGATGAGCTGTGTACCAAGTCCGGTGCCGCTGATCCCGCCCACCTGGTGGCCCTGGGACATTCCTGGCAGGTCCTGGCGCCCGCTCCGATGACCGCCGAGCCCAGCAGCGGAGCGACGCAGTGAGCGGCATCCACCGGTCGCCGCAGCACGATGCAGCAAAAGCGGCACCAGCGCCGGCACCGTCTTGGCCCACGACTCTCCCCTCCGCCTACGTGATGCGTCCCGTACGCACCGCGGCCGCCCGCGCCGAGGTGGAAGCGCTGATGGAGGACCGCCGACAGTGGCAGGCCAAGCGCGGCTACACCGATGCCCGCCAGCACTGCCCGGATGCGGACACCGACGAGGTGGGCCTCTACGAGGACGACGTCCTCATCGGTTACCTGCACCTGCACCTGCACCGCGAACCGGTCCTGCAGCACTGGGGACGCGGGGGCAGTGAGCCAAGCGTGCTGCTCTGCGATGCGTACGGTGTCCCGGGCCGGGACGACAGCATCGGCCGGCTCATGACGCTGTGGGCCACCGACTTCGCCGCGCGCAACGGCTGCACCTGGGCGCGGTGCGAGGTCCGTGAGCCGAAGCCGAGCAGCGTTGCCGTGCCCGGGCGCCTGAGTGCCTTCCTCCGCAGTGAATGCGGCTGGGAGCAGACGAACTTGTACTTCCTGCCCAGCGGCGAGCGTGTGGTTCATCTGCAGGCCAGAGCCCTGGACCGGCGTGGTCTGGCGCCGATGATCCGCTGCGAGATTCCGGTACCCGGCCCTTCGGTGACGGCGGTCGAGGGCGAGGCGAGACATGCCTGACACCACAGCGCCCGCGCATGCCCGTCAACACCTCACGGGCCGTCGTGCGGCAGCACCGAGCACGTTGAGCCGGAGATTGCGTCGCATCGCGGTCCTACCGGCTCTGGTGACGGTGCCGATGCTACTCATCGCCATCTATCTGACGCGTGATCCTGCCCGCCAGATCTCACACGGCTGGCTGATCTGGGCCGCTGTGACGAGCGCGTGCGCTCTCGCCTCGGCAGTGGCCTGGTCGATGAGCACGTCCGTGGCGAACACGCTCCAGCACCAAGCCAAGCTCGACGCGCAGTGGGCCAGCCAGTTACGCGAAGGGCTGCCGCAGACGTTCAAGGACATCCATGCCTGTATGGATCAAGTGCACCGCGGGGAGCAGCCGCAGATCCGTGCCCTGCCGGACGCGAGTCCCGGCCATCATCCGCTGGCACAACTGGCCCGCGCCTGGGACGCTTTCGTGCACGATATCCAGGTCTTGGTGGCCAACAGCTCGGCGGACAGGGACCGGGCTGCACTGCTGGTGCTCGGGCGTCGCATGCTGGGGCTTTCCAACCAGGCCATCAGCGGATTTGATGACCTGGAGCGCAACACCGAGGATCCCGAGGTGTTGCGCGGGCTGTTCGTCCTTGACCACAAGACGACCCGCATGCGGCGTTTCGCCGACAGCCTGATCATCCTGGGAGGCGGCGCACCCCAGGAGCCCCGGGAGCCGGCCGCGCTGTCGCTTGTCCTGCAGCATGCGATCCAGGAGGTCGAGGACTACCGCCGTGTCGAGGTGATCGCGCCGATCGACACCACCGTCCGGGGCCGCGTCACGGGCGCACTGGCGCACCTGCTGGCCGAACTCATCGACAACGGCCTCAACTTCTCCCCGCCCGAGCATCCGGTGAGGGTGCGCCTGACGCAGGCTCCCGCGGGAGCCTGCGTCGAGATCGAGGACCGCGGTACCTCGATGCCGACCGCCACCCTGGAGCACCTCAACCAGCTGCTGGCAGGCACCGCGCACCACACCAACGAGTACGTCCGCGACGGACGCCTGGGGATCTGGGCTGTGTCCGACCTCGCCCAGCGCTATGGCCTGCGCGTGCACCTGGAAACCAACGTGTACGGGGCGATCACCGCCGTCGTCGTGATCCCGGCCCCTCAGCTGCACGAGAGCGACGCATCACCGCGACCCCACCGGACGTCCGCATCCGCGCCTGCGAAGGCACCGTCTGCGACGTCCTCGCCCCCCGGTGCCGGTGACAGCTCCGCAGGGCAGATGCCCGCGGAAACCACCCTCGCGCTCTCGGTCGTCCACCCGACGGATCCCACCGCCGGTTCAGCCCAAGCAAGCCCGAAAGCACCGCTGCCGCAACGGCACGTTCCCCGGCCGCCGGAGCACGGCCACCCCGCCGCGGCGGAGCCAGCAGCCCGGACACCGCTACCGGCACGCGACCCCTCAAAGTCCTACCGCCATCCCGAACTGCAGGACCAGCAGCAGCGCCCGGCCGCCTCCCGAGAGAGCGCGCCCGATCCAGGCGTAGTGCGTGCCTTCGCCCAGGGAGTCGACCGGTCCGCGCCCGAGCCCTTTGCCACAGCCCCTGACGCCGAAGCCGAAGCCGACCCGACCAACCCTCACCAGCACGGAGGACGAGCATGACCACCCCCACCGCTCCGCCTATGGACTGGCTCTTGCAGAACTTCGTGAACAAGACCCGTGGTGTGCGCTCCACGCTGGTCACCTCCAATGACGGGATGCTGGTCAGCCAGGTGAATCTCGGCGATCACGCCTCCGGACTCGCCGACGTCCTCAGCGCCCTTGCGAGCGGTGTGCACTCCCTGGCCAAAGGTGCCAGCAAAAGGCTCGGAAGCGACGGCGTAGTGGATCAGGCCCTCATTCAGATGAAAGACACCAACCTGCTGGTCATGGAGGCCGGTTCCGGGGCACTCTTGACGGTGGTCAGCGAGCCCGGAGCCGATATCGGCCAGATCCACTACGAGATGGCGCTGCTGGCCAAGCAGGTGCCGCAGAGTCTGTCCGTGCCCGCGCGGCAGCGCATCTGACATGAGCGGGCATACGGCCGCACAGGGGGCTGGGGACGGTCTGGGACCGCTCCGTCCCTACCTCCTGGTGCGGGGCCGCTCCGAGCCGTCCCGAGACCTTGACCGCACCACCCTGGTGGTCATCGCCACCGTCGGTGCTCCTCATGCGGCCCCGCAGCCCTACTACCTGCCGATCCTCGAAACCTGCCGGTTGGGCGCCTGCTCCCTCGCACAGATCGCCGGAACGATCGGCCAGCCACTCCAAGTCGTCAAGATCATGGTCTGTGACCTGATGGACGACGGCTACCTCGCCACTCCCATGCCAGCCGGCCTGCGCGATCCCTCCGAGGCAGGCAAAGACCCACGCATCCTGGAGGACGTCCTCAATGGCCTACGCAACCTGCCCTGACACCGCAACGCCCATGGCGGTGGCAGTCAAGGTCGTCATCGCCGGTGGTTTCGGCGTCGGGAAGACGACCCTGGTCGGCGCGCTCAGCGAGATCGAGGTGTTGCGGACCGAGGAGGTCATGTCCGTGGCTAGTGAGGATGTTGACCACCTGACCGGGACCGAACCGAAAACCACCACCACCGTGGCCATGGACGTCGGACGCATCACGCTGCCCGTGAGGAGGACAGAGTTCGACTACGAGGTGCAGGTGATGCTGTTCGGCACGCCTGGACAGGACCGCTTTTGGTTCATGTGGGACGACCTGACCCGCGGCGCGCTCGGAGCGATTGTCCTGGCCGACACCCGACGGCTGAAGGACTGCTTCGCCGCCGTGGAGTACTTCGAGGTGGAGGACATCCCCTTCCTGGTCGCCGTCAACCACTTCGAGGGCGCCGAGCCCTATCCCGTGTCCGAAGTGCGGCACGCACTGGGCCTCGCCCCGGCCGTCCCCCTGCTGACCTGCGACGCGCGAAACAGAAGCTCGGCACATGACGTACTGATCGAACTCGTCACGCACGCACACCACCGCGCCAGCACATGAAGCTGACACAACTCCCGACCAGCCCCTTGCGGCTGCCACCTCCGAGGAAGTTTTGATGCCCACCTACAACATCGCGACCGGTCGCCACGATGCACCCATCGACCGGGAACTCCCCAAGCGCCTGGCCCTGCTGGAGGAACTGGGGCTGAACGACCGCCGCCCGATGCAGGAACTGGACGCACTCGCCAGCCGCTTCGCCGAGGCCGCCAGCGCGCTCACCGGCGGTCGGGAGCTGGACGGCATCGTCAACATCATCACCCACGACCAGTTCTTCGCCGGACTGTCCACACCACGCGCGGCAGGCGGCCACAGCACCGGACAAGCCTGCGCGCCCCACACCGCGCGCACCATGAGCCGCACGGAAGGCTGGTGCGTGTACACCCTCGACCGCCGTAAAGCCTTTCCGCTGAACAACGTTCTCGACTACCCCCGCAGCGCCGGCAACGGCGCCATGCACAAACTCGGCGTCAAGACCTACCTGGGTGCCCCGATGATCCACCAGCCCACGGGGATCAGCCTCGGCACGGCCTGCGTCATCGGCAGGCAGGAGACCCAGTGGGACCGCGAGGCGGTCGACCTCAGCAAGCGCTTCGCGGAGGAAGCGGTCGCACTGCTCGCACCTCACACATCCCGCACAGCGCTGATCTGACCTGCGACCACTGCCACTGACAGGGAGGGGAACCAGATGATATCCGAGGTCGAGCCATACCTGAGCGAGGAGCAGAAGTGTCTGCGGGCACTGGTCCGCGATTTCGCCCGGGAAGAGATCGCGCCGCTCACCGCGCGGATGGAGGAGGCCGGCACGCACGTCGACCGCATCATCCCCGCCCTTCTGGCGAAGCAGGGCTGGACCGGTGTGCTCATACCCGAAGAGCCATACCGCGGGATGGGCGCCGGGCACGTCGCCAAGATGCTCCTGATCCAGGAGCTGTCCTACTGGTGCGGCGCGGCCGGCGCCACCTACCAGGCCTCCCTCATCCCCGCCTACGCCCTGCAGGTGCTGGCCAACCCCGAACAGCGGGCACAGTGGCTGCCGCAGATCGCCGCCGGACTCTGGATGACCATCGCCGTCACCGAACCTGACGCAGGCAGTGACATCCTCGGCATGACCAGCACCGCCGATCCCCAAAGCGACGGTTCCTGGGTGCTGAACGGCCACAAGTGTTTCATCGGTAACAGCCACATCGCCGGGCTGCACCTGATCGTCGCCCGCACCGGCAAACCCGGCAGCCGGGACACTCGCGCGCTGTCGGCGTTCCTCGTCGAAGCCGACCGCGACGGTGTCACCCTGGAGCTGCCCTCCTACGTCGGTCTGCATGGCTTCAGCGCCGGCACTCTCCTCCTGGACAACGTCCGTGTACCGGCCGCCAACCTGCTGGGCGACGAAGGTGACGGCATGGCCGCCGCGTACGGCGCCTCGGTGGTGTGCGGGCGTCTCAACCTGGCCGCGGTCGCGCTCGGCCTGCACCAGCGACTACTCGATGACACCGTCACCTTCGTCACCACCCGCCCACGCCGCGGCGGTCGCCTCTCCGACAATCCCGTCGTCCGCAACCACGTCGCCGAGATCCGCCATGGGCTCATGGCCTCCGAGTTGGCCACCTACCACGCCTCGGCTCTGCTCGACCGGGCGGTGCCATGCGATCCCGCGCTGCTCAACGCCAAACTCACGGCCAAGCGAGCCGCAGTAGCCGCAGCGCAGCAGGCCGCCGACCTCTTCGGCGGCTACGCGACCCGCACCGACTACCCCTTCGCCCGTCTTGACCGCGACATCCGCCATATCGCCGCGCCCGCAGGACCCGATGACATCCAGCTCCACCACCTGGGCGAAGCCACCCTTAGCAGTGAACGCGACCAGTGGTCACAGCTTTTCACCGCTCCCTCCACCACGCAGGCCACCAGCGTGGCCTGACCCCTTCCAAGGACACTCCACATGGACCACGATCGCGCCGCGCGCATCCCCGCAGATCACTCGCCCAACCCACCGGACAGTGACGCGAAGGCCGATAGCCTCACCGCTCTACTGGCGGGTGAGTACCCGCTGCGTCCGAGTCAGGACCCAACGCGTGTCTCCGCCCACCTCGACACCCTGCGCACCCACTACATGGGCGACCTACTCAAAGACCTCACGCAGGAACCCACCGTCACTCTCATTCCCTACGTGGTTGCAACCCCCGGTGAAAAGCGGCGCCAAGCGCTGGAGCAGCTGCGCCGGTGCGCCAGCCAGAAGCCTGGCTGGCATGTGACGGAGCACTCCTACTTCGACGACAACGACGCCGTATGGCGCTCCAGTGAGCAGCGGCATGGCCTGGCGGCAGCCTGCCGCTACGCAGTGATCGGCCCTGCCCACGGTCTCCTCGTCATGGGACGGTCCGCGATGCCGCTGGACAACTACGAGTACCAGCGCATCCTCCACTACTTCCACCAGCACCAGCGCTTCGTCGCTTTCGCGTCAGAGATGGCTGCAAGGTGAGCGGCATGACCCCACACCCCACGGCCCCCTCGGCTGGCGGGGTGGTCGCCGGAACATACCTGCGGTCCCTGCGCCATGACCGCCAACTGCCCCTCAGCTACGCGGCCGAGATCATCGGTGGTGGCTACGCGATGGCCCGCGAGATCGAAACGGGCTACCTCATCCCGGACGAAGCCATGGTGGAGGACCTGCTACGCGCATACGGCGTCGTCGGCGAGCATCACGCCCAAGCGCTCATGTCGTTGATCCGGGATGCCACCAAGGGCCGATTCGCCTGCCACGACGGCGGCCCCGGGTGGCTCTCACGTCTCCGGGCGTGTGAAGGATCGGCAAGCACAATCGTGGCCTACAGCGCCTGGTTCATCCCCGGCATTCTCCACACACCGGCATATGCAGCACTCTGGCGCAGCGTCCAGTTCGGGGCCCACACACCCACCGCTTCTGAGACCTCGGCCCGTGTCCTCCCCGCCGCTCCCGGCAAGCACATCACCGTGTTGCTGGACGAGTCCGTGCTGCTTCGGGCCATCGGAGGTCCCACGGTGATGGCCGACCAGCTCGCCCACGTCCTCGAGACGGTCGACAGCGGCGACGTTCGGGTTCGGATCGTTCCGATGTCCGCGCCCCTCGTCGTGCCCCCTGGCACCCTGAGCGAGCTCTCATTGACCCGGCAACGCCTGTACGTGGAAGAGGCACATGGGGTGGTCTACTCCACCGGGCCCGACGAGAGCCCCTTAAGAAACAGCATCCTGGAACACGCATTCCAGGTGTCGCTGTCCCCGGAGAACAGCTTGGCTCGCGTCCATGCAGCGCAGCGCAGTTTCGCGTCAGCAGCTGCCGCCGCGCCTGCTCCGCACACTGCCCATCGGAATGCGGAGTGATGGACCAGCGCCAGACGGGGATCCGCAGCGGATCAGAACGAATCGAAGGGATGCGTCTCTCTGTAGACGCTTCGCCACATCCATACGGGACCTGGATCAAAATGCGCACTGGCTCGCCATCCGAGACCTCACTCGGCGTGCGGGCACCCACGAAATCCGAATCAACAGCCACAGCAGTATCGGATACGCCACAGCGGATGAGCGTGACAAAGTGGAGTAGAGACTCGTGTAGGCCTCCTCAATTCGCTCACGACGCCGCACCGGGAGCCAACGAGGTTGCGCGCAGGGACTTGGGTTACTACCTCGCCTCTGTCGTGGTCCGGACACTTGGAATGGCCTTCACGTCAGTGGCCCTCCCCCTATTCGCGCTGATCCACCTCAGGGCCACCGTGGTGGAGATGAGCCTTCTGGTGGCGGCAGGTACGGCGCCGTCAGTGGTGACTGCCCTGGTGGCGGGGGCCCTGGTCGACCGGTATCGGCGGCTGCCGCTGCTCGTCTGGGGCAGAGCAGCAGGCGCTGCCATCCTTGCCGTTGTGCCGCTCGCGGCGATGACAGGGGCACTGTCCATGCCGATCCTCTACGGTGTGGCCCTCCTGCTCGCAGCAGTCAATGACGTTGTCGGCACGGCGTCGGTCAGCTATCCGCCAATGCTGGTAAGGCAAGAGCAGTTGGCGCAGGTCAATGCCCGCGTGTGGGAGCTATGGGCGTGTGCCCAAACCGCGGGCAAGCCTCTCGCGGTGGGGTTGATCGCCATTGCCGGCCCCTGTTGGGCGGTCGCGGTCGATGTCGTCGCCTATCTGGTCAGTGCCGTGTGCATCACCCGGATTCAGACGGCGGAGCCTCAGCCGCAGCCGCGTGAGCGCGGCAGCACCGTGTGGGGCGAGACGAAATCGGGCCTGCGATACACCCGGGCTGATCCGATCATGTGGAGGCTGCTGCTCTGCACGACCGTGATGAGGGTGTCCCTCACGGCCTGGGACACGCTGCTGCTGGTGCTCCTTGTCCAGCATCTGCACTACTCGGCGGTCACCGTCGGCCTGGTGGTGGGGTGCGGTGGAATCGGCGGCCTCGTGGGCGCGAAGTCTGCGCCTCGGTGGGGGGACGGTCCGCTCATGCAGTGCGCGCTCGCGATTCTGCCGCTCGCCATGCTGCTCGTGCTGCTCGTGCTGCTCGTGGGGACAGGGCCTGCGGTGCCGTATGTGATCGGAGCGGCTGTCGCGGTGTGGACCGCAGCAGCCGTCGCATACGGGTCCAAACAGAGATTCGTCTGCCAGGGCCGGTGCAGCCCGGAGTACCAAGGACGACTTCAGTCGGTCAGCACCTGGATCACGCTCACCCCGTGCGCAGTAGCCGTGCTGGCCGCCGGGCAGCTCGTCGAGCTGGTTGGCCTGCGCCCCGCCATGGCCTTCGCTGCCGTCACAGCGGTGAGTGCCTTCGCACTGGTTCGCTCTCCCGCCCGTCACCTGCGCGACAGTCCGAGCAGAAACATGGCGAAGGCGTAGAAGAGGGCTGGGCAGTCAACATGCCATTGTGCAGGCGCATTTGTCAGGCACACCGGACAGAGAGTCCAGCGCCCTCGCGCTGGGCCTCCCTCGCAATATCCCTGCCGGTCCAGCTCCTCCCATCGCGCAGACCGGGACGAGCGGCCCTCGACCAAGACTACGAAGAGAGCGAGCACGTGATGACCCCCTCCACTCAAGGCCAGATCACCCTCGTGTTCTGCAATATCAGGAAGGGCGAGCATGTCGAAGCGGCCTGCGAATGGATTCGCGAACAGACGCCGCATGTCGTGCTCTGGCAAGAGACGCAGGCCCGCGACCTGCTCCATGTCCAGGCCCGCCTCGAGATGCACGGATACCCGGCGGCGAGAACCTCGGCATCCGGAAACGACAATGTCATCTTCCTGCGCGACGACGGCCCGTTCGCAGTTACCCAGAAACACCGGCACCCGTGGGCTGGGTGGCACGCACCGGCGAATGTATCGGTCAGGATGCGCAACACCGACGGACAGCTCAGTCCCCGCTCACTGAGCCTGACCTCCGAGCATTCCTGCTACTGGTCGGCCGACAGGCGTATGGACGAGGCGAATTGGTACACCACCTTGGCCAAGGACGGGTGGCTGGCGATCGCCGCGGGCGACTGGAACGGATACGCCCAGAACGAGGGTCCGACCGAGGACGGTAGCCGCCGCACCGACGACCGTGGCGATCGGATCCTGACGGCGGCTGGCTTTGTCGACGCCGCACGGTGGGCGGCCGAGCATCTCGGCCTGTCCGACGCCCTCAAGCCAACCGCCGGCTACGGAAAGGAGAAGGCGCGCCAGGGCGGTGCCAGCCGCATCGACCGGGCCTACCTGAGTGAGGCCCTCGGCCCGGCCATTGAGACGTTCCGCATCGCGGACACTGAACGCACCCGGCGGATGTCGGACCACCTGCCCGGAGTCCTGACCCTGCACCGGCACATCTTGGCTGAATTGCTCAACAGCACCTCGGCCACCGGCAACCAGGGCAGCCCGGACGGCCCCAAGCATCCCCACGGTGTTCCCACTCTGCACCGGGATGAGACGTCATGACGGCGTCGAACGAGGCGGCTGGTCCGGGACGATCGGGCACCCCGCACACGCACATCGAACACCGCCCGGGACCGTCCTCACAGCCTCCCCCCGGCCCGGCCCGCACCAATGAGGTGCTCGGCACCGTGGCGGATCCGGTCACCGCACGGACGGCCATGGTGGCGCGGCTGGAGGGGGACGGGACGCTCGGGAGGGGCCGCGTGCGAGACGCTCTTCTGGCGCTGTCGTGCGAGGTGCTGATACCGCAGGCTTACGTGCGGCGCAGCGCTCCCGGCGAGAGGCCGGGGCGGTGGGATCTGCTGGACTGGACGGAACGGGAGGACCGCGGAGAACTGCTTTCCGTGCTGTACGGCGGGGCCAGCGTAGGGATCCAGCGCGACGAGGAGCCGATCCTGGGCCGGGCCCGCGGCACCAGTTTGACCGGGTCGATCACCTCAGCTTTCCCCGGGATGGGCCTGACCGCCTTCCTGCTCCGGGAGCTGGATCTTCTGCCCGGACAAAGGGTGCTGGACATCGGGACGGGCGCGGGGGTGATCGCCGCGGTGGCCAGTCACGTCTGTGGCCACTCGGGTGTGGTCACGGTCGCCCGGGACGCCCACGTGACGGATGCCGCCGGGGCCCGCCTAGCCGAACTCGGCTACTGGCCCACCGTGGTGAACGGCCCTGGCGATCAGGGCTGTCCTGCCGCTGCGCCCTACGACCGGATCTTGGCGTGCGCTGGGCCGCGTGTACCGGACGCGCTGGTTGAACAGCTGGCTCCGGGAGGCCGGTTGCTGGTGCACGTCATCACGACGTCGCCGTTGCGGCCGGGGCTTGCCGTAGTTACGCGGACTGCGAACGGCAAGGTCAGGGCGGAGCTACGAGCCTCGGACGGCGCCCACCATGGCGGGGACAGCACGAAGCTGAGTGTCCTCACGTCGGAGTTCCGCGCGCGGATAGCTACGGAGTCGGGTGACTGGACGCAGTGGAGCCGGTTGGCCCCGCCTGGGGAGACGGCACATGGTTTGTGGCTGGCAGTCGACCATCATCTGGGCGGGCTGGTGCGGGACTTCGACGATGAGCAGCTGCTGGTCGGCGCCCCCGCTTGTGGATCGTGGATGCGCGTGCGGCCCGAGGGCTATCACCGGTGGGCCGTTACCACCTCCGGCCCCCGCGACGTCTGGATGGAGATCCAGCGTGTGGCTGCCCGATGGCGGGCGGCTGGCCAACCATCTGTCTACCGGGTGCACGTCGACGGGCACGAGCAGTGGGTCAGCGGCGGTTCCGGCAACACGGAGATGTCCTGGCCGCTCCCCCTCCCGGACACGTCGCCTGTCACCGAGACCCCGTAGGCGTCGGTCGATGGTTTCCCTCGGGGCGGTGCGCCGCGGCCGCACGGTGAAGTCGGCCCCGCGCAGCGGGAGTACGGCAGTCGTACGTCCGCGTCCGGCCGCCCTGCCCGGAGCCCTAACTCATGTGGAGGCCCTATGCCGATCGTGCACGCCGCGCAGCCCGCATTCGGCCGTCTCTCAGCCGTACGTCCATCGCTGACCGGTTCCGCGGTACTCCTCCACCGGGATCGGCTCCATGCCCGCTCGCATGCGCTCGCGATACAGCACTCCAGCCAGGTGATCGACCTCATGGTGAACGAGCCGAGACAGACCGTGGGTGAACCGGGTCAAGTGCGTGGAGCCGTCCGCATCCTTGTGTTCGACGACGATGCTCAGCGGGCGGGGCACGAGGCCTCGCACGTCGAAGTAGCTCAGGCAGCCCTCGTACTGCTCGTCCTCGTCTTCGGCGGACTCGGCAACGGCAGCGTTCAGCAGCACGATCGGGTCCGCGCCCGCATCCGGCGGGATCACTACGGCGGCGGATCGGTCGATGCCAAGCTGGGGAGCGGCGATACCCATGCCCTTCCCGAACGTGTGAAGTTGGCGCACGCGGGCGACCGCGTCCATCAATGCGCTGACAACCTGCTTGGCCTCATCGGCCTCACCGGGAAGGTCGAAGGGGCGGGCGGGGCGGGCCAGGATGGGATCACCGTCCTGGACGATCCCGGCGTTGGCCATGGCTTGGCTCGCGGACAGGGTGCTCACGGGGCCGTTCTCTTTCTCGTCGACTGCGTTCTTCAGACGCCACTCAAGGCGGAAGCGGGCGTGCAGGGGCGGGTCGAGCGTTGTCCAGGAGAAGACACTCTGCTCGCCTCGCTCGGTGCGCCGCGGCGGCGTGCGCAGCGGCGCGAAGTCGGCGCTCATGGACGTTTCGGTTCCCCAGACGGACGGTTCGAGGTCACGGGGGAAGGTAAGTTCCACTGCCAGACGTCGGGTGGGGAGCCTCACCGCTCGCTGGAACCATGGGCCCCATTTCTCCGCGCCGACGGAGTACGAGTAGGCGATCTCCGCCTCCTGTCCAGGGTAGAGAGGGAAGCGGCTTCTCGGGTTTTGGAACTGCAGCCAGACTTCCTTGAACGCGTCCCGGTCGTGCTTGACGGTCCAGCCCATCGGCTCGTCTCCGCAGTGCGCCGTCAGCTGGAGCTCCTCCCAGGTCAGCGGGTTGCGGCGGTAGAGGGCGTTGGACCGTTCAGGCTCGGAAGGATATCGATCGACGGCAATGCGCACGAGGTAGCGGGTCACGGGATCGGTGCCGGTGTTGCGCAGGAGTCGTCGCATGCTCAGGTGGAAGCGGCCGTCGTAGCGGAGCGCTGCGTCGTCCTCCAGGACCAGCAGTCCGGAGCCGGATGGCGGCTCGCTCAACTCGGGAGCCTGCGAAGACGCATCGGTGCGTTGCCACGCCTGCCACAGGGCTCCACCTGCGTCGAGTTCTACGTCGGCGCGGCGCGCGAGCTGGGAGCTGCCGTGTTCGCGTCCGGACTCAAGGTGGCTCACGTACGAGGGGTCGATGTTGAGGCGCTGGGCGAGACCTGCCATCGACAGGCCCCGCACGTTGCGCCAGTGCTTGAGTTCCGCAGCGAACGACGCCCCTTCCTCTCTATCCAAGGTGGCTGTCCTCTCCGGGAGTTGCTGATGATCGTGAGTGAGCGCTCCTCATGGTCGCCTCATCCTGCCCGGTTGCAGCCCAATGGTGCTAGGCAACGGCCCCGGCGAACCTCCAGGACGGCGTACTCGTCGTCCTCCAACAGTTGCTACGGCGACCTCATCCGAAGTTCACGCTCCGTGTCACCCCGAAGGATGTCTCGTGAAGGTGATCACCCGCTTGGTTCTGCAAAACAACAGGAAGCGCAGTGCCGCCGAGGGGCAGAGGTCCAGATGAGTCCGAACAGTACCTACTGGATGAACCACGCCATTAGGGTCGCGCAAACGGCGCCATGCCCAGGTCGGCGGGTCGGCGTTGCGCTCGTTTCTGAACACGACGAGTTGATTTGTTTCGCCTTCGAGGGCGAAGTACGCGGCGCATCCTGGTATCGAATTCTGCGGCGCAGGATGCAAGAACTCGGAACACCCAGCGTTCATGGCGCATATCTGACGATAAACACCCTGTCAGCAGACGGCTCGTTCGAGCTCGGCGATCTCTTGAGGGAGGTGCGCGTTGACAGGGTCTACGTCGGTCTGCCAGATCCTGCGCTGACGACGTACCGAGACGACGATCCCGTCACCACACACGGCCAGGTCCACCGATTCCCCGATGACTTGCAGTGTCAGATTCTCAAGCAGAATCCGGACCTCTACGCCACGAGCGAGCAGAGCATCGAGTGCAACCCCCACTACTCCACACACCGCATCAGTAAGGCCGTCTCCAGGACGCTGACGTCGATGGGGTTGGCCCTCACCAGGAGCGATGTCAGCGCGAACCGGGGGAGGTTTGCGCTCGCTTCCTTCATTCGTCAGCGGTACGGGATCGAGCACGAGGAGGCTGTTCGCGTCGTGGGGGCCGCACTATCCGAGGCGTTCGATGCGAAATACGGCGCCTATGACGATGCGTTCGACGCTCGCTCCGCAAACGCGAGGTGGATGGACGACTTCATGGCGGTCTACAGCCAGTCGTCCCCACGCCCACTGTCTGCCGTCAACATCCTCAACGTCGGAGTCGGCGCCGGCCACGAAGCGTCTGCCCTGTTCACCGACTGCCCGGAGATAACGTTTGTCGACATCGCGGAAAGCGGCCTTGTGAACATAAGGCAACGCATTCCGGCATCGCGGACGGTCGTCTCCAGCGCCGAAAATCTGTCCGAACTCCCGGAAGGGAGTTTCGATCTCTATGTCTCCTTAAGGACATACAACTCGTCTTTCTTCGACACGCCCGCGGCGGCGTCAGAGGCCCACAGAATCCTGAAGTCCGGTGCGGTGATTATCGTCTCCGTGGCCAATGGATTCTTATACGCTCAGCGGGGCTGCGTCGTGCCAGGGTTGATTATCCCCGGCACTGAGTTCGTCGACCTCTACCGCGGAATGGACACGGCCAGACTGATCGGCGCGGAGCTGGAAAGCGCCGGTTTCAAGAACATCCAAATACGCCCAACCAGCACCGAGATTTACCTGTCGGCTACCGCCGGCTGACCTTGGCGGGCGGCACGGCCGGCAACGACCGCGCTGTGCAGCGCAGCTGGCGTGAAGGCGTGAAGGAAGGAACTACTGCAATGAGCGGGCACACGACCGTCGCCGATCAGATCCTGCAGTTCAACGAGGAACTCGCGGAGACGACGCTTCAACTTCCGCCCGGATACGCGGTCCTCAACCCGTTCAGCGGCCCCCAGAAAGAGCGTGTCCTCGAAGTGACGACCGCTTTTTATCGCAAGTACTTCAACGACAACAGGCCACGCCGTCTCGTGCTGGGGAGCTCACCCGCCCGGCGGGGATCAGCCGTGACCGGGGTCCCGTTCGAAGACGCCAAGCTCCTCGCAAGCGAAACCGGAGTCGAGGTCGGCGGCTATGCGGTCAGTCGACCCTCCGCAGGGTTCCTGGACGACGTCATCAGCGGCTACGGGGGGCGGACCAAGTTCTACGCCGACTTCGTCATGAGCTTTGTGTGCCCCCTCGGACTGGTCAAACCGAATCGCCAGGGCCGAGAGGTCAACTGCAACTTCTACGACAACAAGAAGCTCTTGGGGATTCTACGTGATTTCCTTGTGGGCACCCTGGAACGCCAGCTCGCACTTGGAACCGACACGTCGGTGTGCTATTGCATCGGGGTCAGCGGGAACTTCGAGTTCCTCTCGGAGGTGAACGAGCACCAGCGCTTCTTCAAGAGGATCGTGCCCTTGGAGCACCCCCGCTTCATCACGCAATACAACGGTGGACGAAAAGAAGAGTTCATGGAGAAGTACCTCAGTGCTTTTCGCGGAGAAGGTGACTGACTGCGCCGCCCTCCGCAGCGCCTCCCACGGCTGACTCCTCACAGGATCGGCTTCCCACGCAACGAACCGAGAAGAAGGAGAACGGCACGGTGACGACACAGATCCTGGTCCACTTCGGCACGGAACGCGTCAGCCTCCACCGCCGTCACAGCGGCGAGCTGCAGCTGCTCACGAGGAAGCGGCTTCCCTTCAGAGCCGGCCTCACCGGCGAGGCGCTGGCCGACAGCGTCAGCGGGTTCTGCGCCGGGCTAAAGGAGTTCACCGAGGTCGTCGACACCAAGAGCACCCGGGTGCACGCCACCGGGGTCTTCCAGCGGCTCCCGCAGCCGGAAGCAGCCACGCTGGTCAACAGCTTCTTCGTCGACACGGGCCTCTACTTCAACATCGTCGGTCCGGAGCTGGAACGGTTCTACCTGGACGTGGCCGCGTCCGCCGGCGGTTCGGACGACATGGTGGAGGGCCTGATCCGGCAGGAGTTGCGGACGGCCGTCGTCTGCGGGAGCTTCCAGCAGTGCCTGGGGGACATCGAGGGCACCATCGCCCAGCTGCGCGAAACCGGCGCCGAGGTCCTCAGTCCGCGCAGTACCAGGATCAAGCCGGAGACCGAGGGCACCGACTTCATCCTCTTCGACTACCAGGACGAGCTGAAGAACGCGCGCGACACGTGGCGGCACAAGTACGTGCACATGGAAGCGTTCCGGCGTGCCGATGCTGTCGTCGTGTGCAACCCGGGCGGTCGCGTCGGAAGCGGCACCGTCTTCGAGCTCGGCTTCCTGGCCGCGCTCGGCAAGAGGGTCATCTTCACGCAGGAGCCGCGGGGCGTGTCTGTCTCCTTCCCCTGCGAGGTGGGCCTGGGCGCCTGAGTAGCCCGCGGAGGGCTGCGCACCCCATCTCGTTCCCGCACCTTCGCCCGGATCGAGGCTGGAGTTGGCGCCGTTCCAGCACGTGAGCCGCCTGCTCGTACTCCCTGTTCACCCCGAACCCCACTCTTCGGCTACGAAGATTCGGAAAGGACTCCCGCCGGTGAAAGACATCGACATAGCGCGCGCCAGGCTGCGAGAGATCGTTGCGTCTGTCCTGGAGGTGGACGAGGAAGCCGTCGCGCCTGGTGCCCTGTTCTATGAGGAGCTAGGCATGAGCTCGTTGGAGAAGGTCGCGGTCGTGGTCGCGGTTGAGCGCGAAATCGGGGCCCTGTCCGCGCAGGAGGCGGCAGCGTTCACCAGCCTGGACACCGCGGCGGCTGTGCTCGCCGCGCGGGCGGCAGACCCTCAGGGCGTCACCCTGCTCGACCACCTGGTGGGGTGCCACGTCGGTGCCGGGCGGGGTGACCGGACCAGCTACCTCGACCCTCAGGTCGGAGAGGTCACTTACGCCGATCTCTGGGACGCAGCCCGCGGCTATGCGGGCACGGTGCGGGCCGCAGGCGTCCCCAGGGGCACCCGCGGCCTGCTGGTCGCCGATGACTCCGTGGCAACCGTCGTCGCCGTCCTCGGCCTGTGGTGGCACGGCTGCGTCCCCGTGGTGATCAGCCCGATGCTCAGGGACGACGAAGTCCGTTACATCGCTGTGGACTGCGCCGCCGCGATGGTGCACCTGGATGCGGCCCCCGCGCGCCAGCATGCCCTGGAGAAGCTGTTCGCGACGACCACTCAGCTCACCGGCGCCGACATCCGCACCGCGTTAGCCAGGGGCGTGCCAGGCCTCACACACGGCGCGGAGGTGATCCTGCCCCCAGCGAGGTGGAGTGCGGAGGGTGAGGCGCTGGTGCAATACACCTCGGGCAGCACCGGCAGACCCAAGGGAGTTCGGCACTCGGCGGGCGCGATCGCGGCCGTGTCTGACGGCATCGGAACCGTCCTGGCGCTGACCCCGGAGGACACCGTGCTGTCCAGCGCACGGATGAGCTTTGGCTACGGCTTCGGCAGCTCCGTCCTGTGCCCGCTGGCGGCCGGCTCCCGCGTCGCGCTCATCAGCGGCACCGTCGACGTGCACTCCGTCGCCGCCGCGATGCAGCGCCACCGGCCCACCGTGCTGTTCTCCGTCCCCCGGCTGTATGCCGCGCTGGTGAACACCCCCGGAACGCTCATCCCCGACTCTGTGCGGCTGTGCGTATCGGCGGGCGAGAACCTGCCGGGCCCGCTCAGCAAGAGGATCCGTACCGCTTTCCAGGCCCAGCTGTACAACGGCCTCGGCGCCACCGAAGTCCTCTATACCGTCGTCGGTACGCCACTGGGGAACGAGCAACCGGGCACGTTCGGGGTGCCGGTGCCCGGGATCACCGCGACCGTCCGCGGCGCGGACGGAACGCCCGTCTCCGACGGCCAGGAGGGCCGACTGCACATCGCCGGACCGACGGTTGCCCTCGGCTACATCGGATGTCCAGAGGCCGCAGCAGTCACGTTCGCCGACGGCGGCGCCTACACCGGCGACCTGGTGTGCCGCGCCGAGGACGGCACGTTCACTCATCTGTGCCGCACCGACGACCTGCTCAACCTGGGCGGCTACAAAGTCGTCCCGGGCGAGATCGAGACGGTCCTGCGTGCCGTGGACGGGGTTGAGGAATGCGTGGTGGCCGGCGGTCGCGACGCCGACGGTCTGGAGCAGGCGGTGGCGTTCCTGGTGGCCCGGCCGGGAGTTGACGCGGCCGTGGTGCGGCGCGCGGTGCTCGCCGCGATCCGTGGCCGCCTGGCCGCGTTCAGGCGCCCCGCCCGTCTGGAGTTCCTCGACAAGCTGCCGACCACGTCGACCGGCAAGCTGGCCGTCGGGGAACTGAGGAAGGCGGCCACGCAACCGTGACCTGGGACCTCACGGGCATGGCCGCCATCGCCAACATCGGCGTCAGCCCTCAGCAGATCTTCGCTGCGCTGTGCGCGGGCCAGGAGAGCCGCACACGCCTCAGAGCGTTCAACCCGGACCAGTACCGCGCGGCCTACGCCTACGAGATCGACGACCGGCCCGCAGGCGGCGGCGATATCGCGCGGCGCGCCACCCGCTGGCTCACCACCGTCGTGCGCCAGGCCGCCGCCGACGCAGGCCTGGGCCAGGACCTGTCCCAGGTGCCCGTGCTGGTCGGGACGACGATGCGGGAGCAGCGCAGCCTCGAGTTGTGGTGGCGCGACCAGGCGGACGTCGCCCTCGAAGACCTGCACTTCGGCACCGCCCTGAGCAAGGCCTTCGGGGCGTCCACCACGTACACCTTCGCCAACGCCTGCTCGGCCACGCTGTACGCGCTCGCCATGGCCACCGACCTAATTGAGCTGGGCGTGGCCGACACGGTGGTCGTCGCGGGCACCGACGCCGCCACCGAGAGCGGCTTCGGCACGCTCGACCGGGTACAGAACGACCTCCCCGACGCGCTGCGCCCCTTCGACACCACCCACAAGGGCATGCTCATGGGCGAAGGCGCGGCCGCCCTCGTCGTACAACGCGCCGGGACCGGGACCGGGCCCGTGCACGCCCGGCTGCGCGGTGTGTCCGCGAACTGCGACGCCCGCCACGCCACCGCACCCGACCCTGACGGCATCACCCGAGCGGTGCTCGACGCCTACCGCAGGGCCGGGGTGCGGGCCCGGGACATCGACCTGGTGATGCTGCACGGCAGTGGCACCCCCCTCAACGACGCGACGGAGTCGAGCGTCCTGCGCCGCGCCTTCGACGGCTCCGAGCGCCGGCCGCTGATGACCGCCATCAAGGCAATGACCGGCCACACCCTGGGCGGATCGGGACTGCTCAGCCTGCTGATGGCGGTGCTCGCCATGAAAGAGGGAACGGTCCCCCCGATCTTCGGACTCGCCGATCCGATCCCCGAGGCCGCAGGACTGCGCCTGGTTCAGGGATCGGCTGCCTCCGGCGACCTGGCCCTGGCGCAGATCGACGCGTTCGGCTTCGGAGGCATCAACGCCGTCGCGATCGTGGAGGCAGCCCGATGAGCACGAAGAGCACCACGGATAGGCGGAACACGAACAGCCGGGAAGTCGTCGTCACGGGTATCGGACTGGCGCTGCCCGGAGTCGCGGCGCCCCGCGACCTCCTCGGTCCCCTGCCCGGGGTGGGCTGCTTCGACCTGGGCACCGGACTTATCGGGCGCGAGCTGCGCAACAAGGACCGCGCGTCCCGGCTCTCGCTGCGGGCCGCCGAGTTCGCCCTCCACGACGCTGGTCTGACCGACGCCGACGGCGTCTTCATGGGCGCGGCTGATGCGACCGCCGTCGTGGTCAGCACCAACCTGGGCAACGCGGACTACGTCTGCGACGCCACCGACACGATCGCCAGAGAAGGCGTCAGGGGACTCAGCCCCTTGGGCCTGCCCCAGACCTCGAGCAACGTCATCGCCGGTTGGGTGGCCATCCGCTACGGGCTGCGTGGCCCCAACGTGACCGTCTGCAACGGCGCCACGAGCGGTCTGGACGCCGTCGCCTGGGCAAGGAACCTCATCATGGCCGGGCGCGCCGAGACCGCCGTCGTCGTCGGCGTCGAACCAGTCAATGACGTGACGAGGAAGCTGCTCGGCGAGCGGTCCACGGACGCGGCGATCGCCATCATTCTCGAACCGGCGCACGCAGCCGCTTCCCGTGGCGCGCGGCCGCGCGCCACCATCGCCGGATACGCACGGACCCGCGACTACGCCACGGCGGTGTCATCCGCCGGCGTGCGAGACGAGAAGCCCATCGGACTGTGGCTCGTCAGCCAGGCGGACACCGAGGCGTACCAGCTGCTCGCCGCCACGCCTCGGATCGACCTGGAAGCCCAGCTGGGCCCGCTGTCCGGGGCGCTCGGGGTCCTTCAATGCGCAGCCGCGGTCGCCCGGTTGGAGATGGATGCCACCCGGCACGTGCTGGCGACGGCGGGAGGGCCTCGCCATGACGCAGCAGCCGCTGTCCTGCTGACTCCCTGACTGACCACAGGCTCATCCGCGAGGAGCGAGGGGAACACCCATGACCACCCAGCCCGTGACCATTGAGGAGCTCCGCACCCTGATAGCCGACGCGCTGGAGACCGATCCACAGGAGGTGACCGACCAGGCGCACTTCGCCGACGAGCTCGGCATCGACTCGCTGCTGATGCTGGAGATCTCCACGCGCGTCGAGAACACCTACGACATCCCGGAGAACACCGTGGTCATCAGCGGTGCCACCACCCTCGCCGCACTGCACGCCTTCCTCACGCCGAAGGGCGCGGGCGCACCGTCGGCCGGCCCCGTCATCCGCCCCCGGCCGCTGACCGAACCGGCCGTGCGCCTGTTCCTGTTGCACCACGCCGGCGGCTCCCACCTGCTCTACCGAGGCTGGACGGAGCACTTCCCCGAGGACTGGGAGCTTTGTCTCCTGGAGGCGCCCGGCCGAGGCCAGTCTCCCCAGCTGCCCCTGATCGACAACTGCGACGAGCTGGTCGACTACTTCCACTCCGCCATCGCACCGCTGCTCGACCGGCCCTTCGGGATCTTCGGCCACAGCATGGGCGCCCTGATCGCCTACCAGCTCACGCGCCGGCTTCTCCACGAACGGGGCCCGCTACCCACCTGGCTGGGCGTGTCCGCCTACGGCGCCCCGCAGGCCTGCCCCGGCGCAACTCAGCCTCATCTGCTGGACGATGACGCGTTGCGCGGCTGGCTGCGCAACGCCGGCGCCAGCCCCCCACAGCTCCTCGACAACGAGGACGTGTGGCGTACGTTCGCCCCCGTGTTCCGCAGCGACTTCAAGCTCGTGGACACCTGGGCTCCTCCCCGTGAGCGTGGGCCGCTGCCCGTTCCGCTGACGGTGTTCGGGGGCCGCCACGACAAGGTCATCGGCGCTGAGCAGCTGCTCGCCTGGCGAGCGTTCACGACGCACTTCGGCGGACTCGAAACGTACGAGGGCGACCACTTCTATCTGGTAGCCCACCAACAGCCACTCGCGGCCGCCGTGACGGCCGCGATGCGGGTCGCCGCCTCATGAGCGCATCTTCACCGCTCCGCCCCTCCGCCGACAATCAGCCCGTGGGGCGCCCGGGTCAGGGGCGTAGAACCGGGCTGTCAGGCGCCGGGGTCGACCTCGGGATGCGTGAACCTCACTGGCTTGCCCAGCGACCGGGCGTAGACGATCTCGGCGCGGGTGCTGTCCCCGATGTAGTCACCCACGACGAGCACCTCATCAGCGAGAACGATCTTGGACCGGTGCAGTGCGTCGAGCCGGATCTTCAACGCCTGAGCCTCGACGGGGTCGGACCAAAGGTCATGCGACGACTTCATGTCACAGCCCGGCTTGACGACGATCTTCGCAGGACGAGCGATGGTCTCCAGCAGCTCGGCCTCAGCCATCTCGGCCATGAAGCGGGTGGAGCCGCAGATCACGACGATCCGCGGGATGTCCAGCTGCTTCTTCGCGTCGGCGAGTGCCGCCTCCGGGGTGCCCAACTGCGCGGATGCCACAGGTTCCTCCTGATCGTGCGGCCCGAGGGGAGCCTGCGGAGACGAGGTCCAAGAGCACCCAGCAGTGATCGGCAAGGGCGCTCTCGCGACGGAACTCTAGGCGACGAGCAGCACGGCCCCGCGCCCGCCCGTCGACTCCCGGCCGGGGCCGGGTCGCGCCGAACTGATCGCCTGTGGCGTGAACAGCGGGTGCCGGCCAGCAGGGGCACCTCGGCTCGGCCAGACTGCGCGGACTCGAGCCGCCTCACAGACATCGCCGAACGAGGGACGCGCGATCGGACCTTCGTGTTGACGGGCCGCCGGGTGGCAGCGAGGACGCTCCGCCACCCGATAGCGCTCCTCTGCGGTCCTCGCCCTCTGCGCGATCGGCGTCCCGCGTCTGCGATGGCGATCGCTGCGTGGGTCGTCGAGGAGACGGGCTTGGCCGATCGGATACGCAAGCCCCTGATCGGGTGCCGGACCTCGACGACCACTCGAACGTGTGAGTTCAACAGCGGTGCGGCAGGCGGTGCTTGGCGCAGACGCGCATCCGCATTCCTGTTCGACTTTTTCACCCGTCCGGGGCCGTTACGGCCCCGGAAGCGGCGCGTTCTTAGAGCACCAGTACCAACCAGCCGCCCCAGATGGAGGACACCATGAACACTGAGCCCGCCCCCACCCCTTGCCCTGGATTCGAACAGCAGCGGCGGACCGTGCCTTCTTCCCGGACCGGCGACCTTGAGCAGACGTCCGCTCGCGCCCGCCGCTCAGCACGACTGGATACGAGGTGGGGGGCATGAGCGCCGATGGGACCACCGAGGACATCCGACCCGGCGCGGTGCCCGGTCCGCGCGCCGGGGAGCTGCCCTTGCCGCCCGCCGCCGTCTCCGGCGGCCCGGACGACCGGGACATCACTGACGGGCTGGAGGAGGCGTACTGGTCCATCTACGACGGTGCCGCGTCCAAGGCCACGGTGCGGGAGATCCTCGTGCGGCTGCCGCGGATCATGCGACAGATCGGACAGTTGGCCTGGAACACGGACCGCAGCGCGACGATCGCGGTCGTGGTCCTGCAGCTGACGTCGGCCGCGATGACCGCCTTCGGCCTCATGGCCTCCGTGGCGGTGCTCCGGGAGCTGTTCGCGGAGGGGCCGACACCGGACCGGGTCCGCGCGGCCATCCCTCAACTCCTGCTCGTCGTCGGCTTCCTGTCCGCCCGCGCGCTCCTGGAAGCGGGGGTCGCCGTCGCCCAGGCCCGCGTGACGCCGAAGATCCGCGCGGCGCTGGAGAAGGAGTTCCTCACCCTGACCGCCCACGTGCGGCTGGAGATCGTGGACGACGCGGACTGGCACGATCAGGCGTACCGCGCCAACGACCGCGGGCTGTTCTACGCCCGGCAGATCGTCGGCCAGGTCGTCTCCCTGGCCGCGGCTCTCCTCAGGCTCGTGGGCACCGCGGGCGTTCTGGGCGTGCTCCACCGCGCTTTGTTGCCTCTGCTCCTGCTGTCCGTTGTGCCGGTCGGCGCGGCCGCCGTGCGCAGTGCCCGGGCCCGTTTCCACTCCTTCAAGCGCTACAACACCTTGCAGCGCAGGGTGCGGGTCTTCTCCTGGCTGCTGCTGGAGCGGGACGCCGCCGCCGAGCTGCGCTCGGACACCGCCCAGGGCGCGCTGCTGGACGAGCACTCCCGTCTGACGACTCGCATCGCCGAGGAAGACACCCGCCTGGGCGTCAGCTCGGCCAGGCTGGCCCTGGCAGGCCGGGCCGTCGGCGGACTCGGCACGGGCATCACCTACACGGCGCTCGCCGCCATGCTGATCGCGGGCTGGCTGCCCCTGGCCGCTGGCGCGGGCGCAGTCCTCGCCATCCAGACCGCCCAGGCCTCGCTCACCCAGCTCGTCGACGTCTCCCACCTGCTCTACGAACACGCCATGTGGGTGGACGATCTCCTCGCCTTCGAACAGAAGTGCCGCGCTTTGCAGCCGCGCCGAAGCGGCCGGCCCGCCCCCGAGTCGGTGAAGACGATCAGCCTGGAGAACGTGTCGTTCACCTACCCGGGCAAGGACGCCCCGGCCCTCGACGGCATCTCCATGACGCTCCACGCCGGGCAGACCGTCGCGTTCGTCGGCGTCAACGGCAGCGGCAAGTCGACCTGCGCCCGCCTGCTCGCCGGTCTGTACGACCCGTCGGACGGCGGGAGACTCGCCTGGGACGGCGTGAACGTGATGGACATGGACACCGAGTCGTTGCAGGCCCGGGTCGCCTGCGTGCTCCAGGACCCCGTCCGATTCCCTTTCAGCACGCTGGCCAACCTGACCATCTCCCGAGGCACCCTCACCGAAGCTGACCCACAGCGCGCGCTGGACTCCGCGCGGGCCTCCGGCGCCGAACCGGTCATCGCCGGCCTGCCCGGCCAGTGGGAGGCCCTGCTGTCCAAAAGGTTCCGCGGCGGCCAGGAGTTGTCCGCCGGCCAATGGGCGAAGATCGCCGTCGCGCGCGGCCTGTACAAGGGGGCTCCCGTCCTGCTGCTGGATGAGCCGACGGCCAGCATGGACCCCCGTGCCGAGCACGCGGTGTACGAGGCCGTGCTGCGCGACGATCAGCGCCCCGACCAGATCACCGTACTCATCTCCCACCGCCTGGCCAGCGTCGTCGCCTGCGACCACATCTACGTGTTCGACGCCGGCCGCATCATCGAGAGCGGCACCCACCAAGAGCTGATGCACGGCGGTGGTGAGTACGCCGCCATGTTCACCCTCCAGGCCGCCGGGTACCGCTCCGAGCTGGGGGAGAGCGTATGACGGTCCCCGTGTCGCTGTGGCGGCACCGCACCTTCCGCCGCTACCTGTCCGGGCAGGCGGCGAGCGTGACCGGCAGCGCGATCAGCAGCATGGTGATCCCCGTGCTGGCGGTCCTCGAACTGGACGCCTCCACCGCCGAGGTCGCCTGGCTGACCTTCCTCGGGCAACTGCCGCCGGCCTTGCTGGCGTTGCATGCGGGCGCGCTCGCCGACCGGCACGCGAAGCGACACCTGATGATCATCGGTGACCTGGTCAGCGCCGTGGCGCTGGCCACGGTGCCGGTGACGGCCGCGCTCGACCGGCTCTCACTGACCCAGCTGATGGTGGTCGCAGCCGTGCAGGGCGCCGCGGGCGTCCTGCACGACGCCGCCGCAATCAGCCTCCTGCCCAGCCTCGTCGACCGCTCGCTCCTCCAGCGCAGCAACAGCCGCATCGGCATCCTCTTCGCCATCTCCGCGACCGCAGGCAGCAACCTCGGCGCCGCCCTGACCGCGCTCCTCGGCCCCGCCCGGGCCCTGCTCGGCGACGTCCTGTCCCACCTCGTCAGCGCCTGGTGCACCGCCCGGATCCAGGTGACAGCACAGCCCAGAGTTACGGCGGAGCGCGGCCATCTGCACACCGAGATCGGTCAAGGCCTGCGCTACGTGCAACGCGATCACCGGCTGCGGACCCTGACCCTCGTCAACGCGACCACGTCGGGCGCCCTCGCGCTCCTGAACACCTTGTGGGCGCTCTACCTGCTGCGCTCCCTCGCCATGGGCGCCACCGTCTTCGGTGTGGTGCTCGGCCTCGGTGCGCTCGGCGCAGCGGCCGGGGCCCTGGCCGCTCCGTCGCTGACCACGCGGTACGGGCCCGGGCCGATGATGCTCACCGCGCTCGCCCTCACCCCGCTCACCCAGATCCCGCTGCTCCTCGCCTCCCCGGGCCTCGCCTGGCAGATCGCCATCGCCTGCGCCCTGTTCATCCAGCTGGCCTGCGCGGCGGCAGCCGGAACGACGCAACGCACGATCCGGCAGAGCATCACCTCGCACGGCATGCAGGCCCGGATGCAGGCGGTAAGTACCTGGCTCACCGCGAGTGCCCGGCCCGCGGCCGCGCTGCTCGCCGGCGGCCTGGGCACCTGGATCGGCGTGCGCCCGACCCTGGTGGCAGGCTCCGTGCTGCTGCTCGTGCCGCTGGTGGTGCTCTACCGGTCGCCGGTGCGCGGCCTGATGGACATGCCCAACTCCCCCGGCACCGGCTCCCGAGCACAGGCCGGCACGCTGCCCGGGCCGTCTGCGCCGCCCGCCTCCGGCCCCGTGTCCACCGTGGACGGGCGGCATGACCGCTCGACGGAAGGCGGACCGTGACCGTGACCAACCGCCCGCATGCACCCGGCGGTGGACAATCGCTGCCCTCGCCGGCCCAGCAGCCCGCCCGGTCTGCTCCTCTTCCGTCCCCCACGTCCCAAGGTGATCTCGTGCCGCCGTCCCGCTCTCACATCCACGCGACCATCGAGACCTATCTCCAACGGCACGCCGAGGAACGGGGCTCCCTGGAGAGCTTGTTGGCGGTCCTGGACCAGGCCGAGGAGCCGTCCAGCCGCTCCACGCTGCCCGCCCACGTCACGTGCAGCGCGGTGATCATCGACCGTGACCGACGGGTCCTCCACATCGGCAATCGGGGCACCGGGCTTCGATTCTGCCCTGGGGGCCATGTTGAGGACGGGGACCGTACCCTCCTGGCCGCAGCCGTCCGCGAGGCCTGTGAGGCGGCAGGGCTGCGGCCCGGTGACCTGTGCCTGACCTCGCAGTTCCTCGACGAGCCGATCGAGGTCGACGTGCACGATATCGACGCGAACCCTGCCAAAGGTGAACCAGCTCATCAGCACGTGGATGTCCGGTTCGCGTTCTACCTCACCGCCGAGCAGCCGCCCGTGCTTGCTCTGCAGGACGAGAAGGTTACCGGGGCCGAGTGGCTGTCGTACGCCGACGTGCGCTCCCCCACACTCCGGGCCAAACTCCTGGCCGCCGAGGCACGCTGCCTGGACGGACGCCCGCAGCCCGTGAACGCCAGCGCCATGGTCTTCGACGGGGCCGGCCGGTATCTCCTTCACCTGCGCGATGACCGCGACGACATCTGGGAGCCCTGGGTGCTTTCCCTCCTGGGGGGCGGCCGCACTCGCGACGACGCGGACTTAGAGGCGACCGTGCGGCGCGAGCTCGCCGAGGAGGTACTGGGCCTGGAGCCCGCGGACCTGGTTCCCTTCGCGGTGGAGGAGGCCACGAGCGTCGACGGCCTGGCGGTACCCATTCAGGTCTTCTCCGGCCGCTGGAGGGGGGACGCCGCGGCTCTGGAGCTCCGCGAAGGCGTCCTGCTCACCTGGTGCACCCTGGACATGCTCGACCGGGTACGCCTAAGCCCCGGACTCGATGAGCTGATCCGGCAGCACGCCGCCAAGCAGCCCGCAGCGCAAATCCCTTCGGCCGCCCCCCTTGCTCCGGCCGCCGAGGCACCGGCGGGAACCGAGCTTCACATCGTCGGTCTTCACCTCCATCTCCAGGACGAGAAGAACCGGATCCTCCTGGGCCGTCGCCACCCAACCTCGGCTTTCGGAGGCGGCAGTTGGCATTTCCTGGCCGGACATTGCGAGCGGGAGGCCGCCGTTGCTGGCCTGCTGCGTGAGGCCAAGGAAGAGGCAGGCTTGATCATCGCGCCCGAGGATGTCGAGCTGGTCCACACGGTGCACCACGTCGACTCCCCTGACGCGCGGCCGCGGATCGCGCTCATCTTCCAGGCCTGCGCCTGGACCGGCACGCCGCAGGTCCTGGAGCCCGACCGGACGGTGGAGTGGCGGTGGTTCTCGCCAGAGGAACTGCCGGACGCGGTCGTGCCGTACGCGCGCGTGGCGATCGACGGCATCCGTCTGGGACGCCCGTACTCCGAGCAGGGCTGGAACGAGCGATGAGCCCTCTGGACACCGGCCCCAGTGCCGGTCCGGCCAGCGCGCGCAGGCCGGCGTATACGGATCCGGCCGCTGCGCGGGCGGCGATGGTCACCCGACTCGAAGAAGAAGGCTCCCTTCAGCCGGGGGTGATCCGCGACGCGCTCCTCACGCTGCCGATGGAACGGCTGATGCCGCAGGCCTACGTACGGCGCACCGCCCAGGACGAGAAACCGCCGCGATGGGAACTGCTGGACTGGGCGGAACCAGAGGACCGGCCGGAGCTGGTCGGCGTGCTGTACAGCGGGGCCAGTGTCCCCGTCCAGCACGATGGTGAGGTGCTGCTGGGCCGGGCGCGCGGGATCCGCACGGGGGCGTCGATCACGTCGATGTCGACGCTGCTGGGCCTGACCACCCAGCTGCTCCAAGAGCTGGATCTGCGTCCGGGGCTGCGTGTGCTGGACGTGGGGACCGGCGCGGGGGTGAGCGCCGCGGTGGCCTGTCAGATCTGCGGTGATGAGCAGGTGGTCACCCTCGACCGGGACGAGCACCTCGTCGCCGCAGCCCGGGCCCGTCTGTCCGACCTGGGCCTGCATCCACAAGCCGTGGCTGGTGCGGGCGAACACGGCGTGCCCGGCGCGGCGTTCGACCGGATCTTCGTGTCGTACACGGTCGAGTGCGTACCGACGGCGTTGGTCGAGCAGCTCGCGTCGGGCGGCAGATTGCTGGCCCACGTGACGAGTGCCTCTCCGTCGTGGCCCGGCCTCGCGGTCGTGGAGCGCGAGGCCGGGCGGCAGCTCACCGCGTACCTGAAGGCGGTGGAGTTCGCCCACCGTGCCGGGCACGGCATGCAGCGGATCTGGCTCACCAAGGAGTTCAAGGAGCGCATTGCCATCGACACGGACACGTGGACCCAGCGGAGCATGCTGGCGCCCCCCGCGGATAGTGACCGCGGGTTTTGGCTGGCGGCCGACCATCTCCTCGGCGGAGGTCTGGTGCGCGATTTCGGCGCGGAGCATCTGGTGATCGGGGCGCCCGGCTGCGGCTCGTGGATGCGCGCCGAGCCGGACGGCCGCCGGCGCTGGTCCGTCACCGTCCACGGACCGAGGGACATCTGGGCCGAACTCCAGGACCTTGCCGTCACGTGGCGCGCCGCAGGCTCCCCGGACCGCTACCGCCTCACCGTCGACGCCAACGGTGCACAGCGGGCCGCGTCCGCGTGCGGGCGCCTGTCCTGGTCGCTGCCCGCCTACCGACCCTGTACCGAAGGAGCTGCCTCATGATCGCCGCCTCCTCATCCCCGCCCGGACCCGCCCCGGAGCAGGAGGACCTGTTCGGCCCGACGGCCACCGACTACGACCGCTGCCGGCCCGGCGACCCGGCATCCGCGGTGCAGCTGCTCACCGATGCGGTACGCCACCTGCCGGACCCGAGTTCTGGCACTGGTCGTTCGGTTGTAGGTACTGGGCCCTGCAGAGCCAGCAGCCGGCCGCCCTATACGGCCCCGTCGAACTTCCCTGACACCGCCTTTCACGAAACAGGAGCGATCTGTGGGATCTACCCGCACTGAATGGTCCGAGCACTACAACAACGGCAAGGGATTCCGGCGGCTCGGAGACGAGGAGAAGCGTCTACTGGCGGAGCACGCCGCCCCACCGGCGGACGGCGGGGAGGCGCTCGACATCGGCTGTGGAACGGGCGAGTTGGCCGTCTACCTCACGTCCCTCGGCTACTCCGTCGACGGTGTCGACTTCGCCGAAGGTGCGCTCGGGCGAGCTCGCGCCGAGCACGTGCAGACGCCCGGGGTGCAATGGCTGTGCCTGGACGTGGAGAACGACGACCTCGAGCCGCTGTCCGGCGGCGGCTACGACCTGATCACCTTGCGCCTGGCTGTCGCCTTCCTCAGCAATCCCACCGCTACCCTGGCGCGGCTGGCCGAGCTGCTGACCAAGCAGGGTCGGATCGTCGTGATCACGCCGACCGCGGAGCACACGCCCGCTGAGCGGCACCACATCGCACTCGACGAGGAACAACTCGCTGTCCTCACGGATCCGTTCGTCGAGACCGCGCGCTACACCGCAGACCAGCTGGCCGTCGTAGTGCTGAGCAAGAAGGCACGCCCCGGCCGGGCCGTCGAGCGCACCCACCCGCCCGAGCCACGCGCGGTGTTCGGCGCGGCTGCGGTGGTGACCGACAGCCAGGGACGTGTGCTGCTCGGCCGCCGTCTGGGGCGTACTCCAGCATGGGAGCTGCCGGCCGGGCGGATCGAGCCCGGCGAATCGGCGGCCGCGGCCGCGGTGCGAGAGCTCGGCGAGGAGAGCGGACTGTCCGCATGCGCCGACGACGCCCACGTCCTTGCCGTTCTGCACGACGCACGCGAAGACGTCACCCGCGTGACAGCCGTCGTGCGGATCAGCGCGCACACAGGCACGGTCGGGCGACCTGAGGAGCAGTTCCTGCGCTGGGAGTGGCACCGCCTGCATACCCTCCGCGCCATCGGCGACGTGTTCGCTCCCACGGCTCAGGCGCTCAACTCGGTATGGCCCGGCGTCCTGCCGGATGCGCCGTCGGCCATCTCGTATCGCGTCGCCGCCGATGGTCCGGCCGTTCCCGGAGAGCCCGCCGAGGCCGGCCGACTGCGCGAGGTGATGGCGCAGACCGTCATCGACGGTGGCTGGGCGCCGTCCGATCCCGTCCGCGACGCGCTGCGGACCGTCCCCCGCCACCGGTTCGCCCCGGAAGCGAGCCTGGCGGACGCGTACGACGGCGGCGACCGGGCCGTCATCACCCGGCGCGAGGAGACCGGGAGGGCCATCAGCTCGGTGTCCGCGGCCTGGCTCCAGGCCGACATGATGGAGAGCCTGCGCCTCCGTCCGGGCGCGATCGCGTTCGAGGCGGGGTCCGGTGGCTACAACGCGGAGCTGATCGCCCACGCCGCCGGGGCCGACGGTCGCGTGGTGAGCGTCGACATCGACCCGTGGGTCATCCGCCGCACCCGTGCCTTCCTCGCGGAGGTCGGCACCGGCCGCGTCACTGCCGTCGAAGCCGACGCCGCCCTCGGCGCGCCCGCCCACCTCGTGCCTCGCGGCGGCTTCGACGGCAGCGTGATCACCTACAACTGCTGGGATATTCCGCCGGCTTGGCGGGATCAGCTGGCCGAGGGCGGGCGCCTGGTCATGCCGCTGGAGATGGGCGGCTACAGTCGGTCGATCGAGTTCGAACGGCGCGGCGAGGTGCTGCACGCCCGCCGCTTCACCTACTGCGGCTTCGTCCGCGACCAGGGGCAGCAGGCCCGCCCGGCCCCGGTCGTCCCCCTGCTCGACGGAGCACTGGCCGTGCGCTTCGACGACGGCCCCACCGCCGACACCCAGGGCCTGGAGGAGGCGCTGCGCGGGAGGCGGCACCAGATCGCGATCGGCGTGACCATGAGGGCTGCGAACTCCTACTTCGGCTCCCTCCAGCTGTTCGCGGCCACCACCTTGCCGGGCTTTTGCCGACTGGCCGCCCACCACGAGTCCGCCGAAGCGGTGACCGGCATCGAGAAGGACCGCGACGCCCCCGCGATCCTCGGCGAGGCCTCGCTGGCCTACCTGATCCACGTCCAGACCAGGGACAGTGACCGCCGGGAAGACAAGGAGTGGGAGTGGTTCGCCTACGCCTTCGGCGAGCAGGGGCCCGAACTCGCCGAGCAGTTGGTTGCCACAGTTGTGGCCTGGGACCGGCACATCCGCGCCGAGGCCAACGACGAGCACGCCGATCCCGTCCTGACAGTTCACTCGGCCGGCACGCCCGACGACGCCCTGCCCGCCGGCGATGTCCTGGACAAGCACCACAGCCGCCTCGTGTTCCGGTGGCCGGGGCGTGACGCGGTTCTGCCCGGGCCCGTTGAGCGTCCTGTGGCCGACGCTGTGGCGAAGGGGGTGTGACGGTGGAACGAGCCGTGCGGGAGGCGGTGTTCGCTGCCCCGGCGGAGCGCGACGAGCTCGACCGGATGCGCCGCGCGCACGCGTCCGCCGCGCAGCAGTTCAAGGTGTCCGCGTCGGGTCCGGAGGTGTGGGGGTGGCAGGGTCGCACGCTGGGGCGACGGGCCGGGGACTGCTGGCTCCGCATCGTCTCCGCCGCAGTTGAGAAGGCGGGCGGACGGCTGTGGGAGGGGACGGCGACCGCTGACACCTACGTCCCCCGGTCGGTGCCGCGGCCACGGCTTCGCGGCGTTCTCGACTGGACCTCCCGGGAGGTCGCCTACCGGGCGGAGCTCACCGAATACGTGTCCGTTCCGCCGATCACCAGCGGCACGCCCGCGCTCGATCAGGACATCGCTCTGCCCCATGCGTGGTGGGCCGAGCTGAGGACGGCGCTCGGAACGCTCGCGACGGTGTCCACCAACCGGGAATCGGTACGGCAGAACTGGGTCGACCGGAACTTTCGCCGCTTCCTGGGCATCGACCCCGTCCGGATCCGTGAGATGTCGACCGGGCATGCCGATCTGCACTGGGCGAACCTCACCGGAGCGCCCCTGATCTTGTTGGACTGGGAGAACTGGGGCCGCCTGCCCGTGGGCTACGACCTTGGGCTGTTTCACGCGTACGCGCTGGCCGCGCCGACGACCGCCGCCCGGATCCGGCGCGAATTCGGCCCCATCCTCGACACGGACGCTGGCCGGACCGGGGAGCTCATCGCCCTCGGGCAACTCCTCCAGGCATGCTCCCGCGGCGTCCACCCTCACCTCGCCCCGCTCATCGCCCGCCAGGCCGAGCACCTGACCGGCATCCCGGTGCCCATGCCCTGACCCCAATACGGCCTTCACGGCCTGGAGGAATACATGTCGCGACCGCGCGTCGACGTCGTGCTGACTATGAACGATCGCCCTGCCGAGGAAGCAGCCGCGCAGGCGACACTTCGTGCCCAGAGCGGTGTGGACGTGCGGGTCGTGGTGGTCGGTAATGGCTGCAAGCCCGAGGTCGTGCCACCCGGCGCGCTCACCTTGCACCTGCCCGAGAACGCCGGCATCCCCGGTGGGCGCAACGCCGGAGCCGACGCGCTGCACGAGACGGACGATCCGGCCGAGTGGCTGTACTTCCTCGACAACGACGCCAGCTTCCCCCGGCCGGACGTCCTTGCCCGGCTCGTCGCCGAGGCCGAGGGGCATCCAGAGGCCGGCTGGGTGCAGCCCCGGCTGACCGGCCCGGACGATGTGACCACGCCACGCCGCTGGGTCCCCCGGCTGCGCGCCTCGAACCCGGGACGGCCGGGGAAGGTCGCCTCGATGACCGAAGGCGTCGTCCTGATCCGGCGCGACGCCTTCGATAAGGTCGGCGGGTGGGACGATCAACTCTTCCTGTATCACGAGGGGTTCGACCTGGCCTGGCGGCTGTATGACGCGGGCTGGAGTGGCTGGTACGCGGCCTCGATCCGCATGCACCACCCCCTCACCAAACCCGCCCGCCTGCCTGCCTGCCTGCCTGCCTGCCTGCCTGCCTGCCTGCCTGCCTGCCTGCCACGCGCTCTACCACCGGCTCGCCGCCCGCAACAGGATCTGGATCGCCCACCGCCACCTCCCCGCCCTGCTCCTCCCCCTCTACCTGAGCGCCTGGACCGTGATCACCCTGGCCCGGGCCGTACGCGGCAGCGGACTGCGACAAACACTGCGCGGAATGCGCGAGGGCTGGACGGGACGGCACAGCCATGAACGCCGGCCGATGAGCTGGCGCACCGTGTGGCGCCTGACCGTGGCCGGACGCCCGCCCATCATCTGACCGCCAACAGACCGATGCCGCTCTGCGGCGAACCCGACGAGGAGACCATGTCCACCGCACCCGACCAGCCCGGCCCCGGCCGCCCCACTCAGCCTGCCGCCGCTTCCGCCCACACCGAAAAGGGACCTGCCCCCGTCACCTCTGGCTCGGAGCCCAGGGTGAGGACCGGGGGCTGTCTGTGCGGCCACATCCAGTACGAGGTGACCGGTGATCCGGACGATCCGCACCTGTGTGCATGCCGCCACGAGACCCGGATCTCCGGGGCACCAGCAGTCCTGTGGGTCGGCTTTCCCCGGAAGAGCCTGCGGTGGGTCGGGCCGGGCGGAGAGCCTACGTGGTATGCGAGTTGGCCGACCCTGCACCGCGGGTTCTGCCCACGCTGTGGAAGCCAGCTCGTCTCGGACGCCTACGACTCCGCCATGGTCATGGTGACCGCCTTCAGCCTCGACGACCCGACCGGCACGACCCCTGTCGGATTCTCCTTCCGCGATGAAGCGGTGCCGTGGATGACCGTTCAACTGGCTTCCGAGCCCGCGGAGGCAACGCCGTGATCTTCACCGATACCGAGGAAAGGCTCACGACGCTCGCCAGCACCCTGCTGCTCGCGTACGGGCTGACCCCGGCCGAGATATCGAGAATCCCGGAAGGCACCGCGACGGACAACTACTCCGTCGTGGACCATCAGGGAAGGCGGCACTTCGCCAAGGTCTACCGCACCCGAGAGCACTTGGACCTGGAACGGGCAGCGGTCGAGCTCTCCGAATACGCCGCCGACGCAGGAGTCGCCACCGCCCGCGCAGCCCGCACGCGCGAGCATGAACTCCTCGAGACGAGCGGTCGCCTGCCGATGTCCCTGTGGTCGTACGTGCCGCACACCGCAACAGCCGAGGGCGGCCTGAAGGGAGCACGGTGGGCCGCCGCCGGCGAAGCGATGGGCCGCCTCCACAGCCGGCTCGCCTCTCACCCCGTCGCCGCGCCCACCCTGCAACCCGGAGCCGCGGTATGCGACGTCGCCGCATCACGAGACCGCTTCGAACGCCTGATTCGCGCCTACCAGGGCAAGCCCACACTTGGGGAGTTCGAGACGTGGGCGCTGCAGGCGGCTCGTGATCGCCTTGCCATCCTCGGAGATGTCCAGCGCACGCTCGCTTCACTCCCACCGCTGACCGTCCAGGTCGTGCACGGCGACACGGCCGGTCCCAACGTCCTGTTCCAGCACGACGACGTCGCGGCGTTCGTGGACTTCCGGCCGCCCGCTACCGGCTACCTCGCCTGGGAGATCGCACGTCTGGGCTGCGACCCCAAGAGTGTGCTGGACAACAGCGCGGAGAGCTGGATCACCGGATACACCGATCTCACCCTGGCCTACCGGGACGCCAACCCGAAGGCGTTCACCACCGACCTCTTGTCCTCGCTTCGTGTCGGCTGCACGGCCATGCTCTGCTCCGCTTTCCCGCTGTCGGTCCCCATCGAACGCCCGCACATCGTCGATCCCGCGATGGAGGCCTACGGGCGAGTCCGGCACGAGGCCGCTCTGAGGCTGCTGAACCGACTGCCCGTCATGGAGGAGACCCTGCGTGACGCTCTCCTGTGAACTCATGCTCTCCCCGACCGACGTACCCCCCCGTCCTGAGCCACATCTGCGTGCGGCACGGCATGAGGCATCTGGAGGTCTCGCACTGCGCACCCATCCTGTCGACCAGCAGAAAACGAAGGGGCTGACGTCGAAGTGATGCCAGAGAATGCGTCCCTAACCCCGTCCTTGATGGGCGTGTTCGCTCATCCCGACGACGAGAGCCTCCTCGCCGGCGGCATCCTCGCCCAACACGCCGCCGCGCAGGCGCGCACCACCGTCGTCACCATGACCTGGGCGCCCGATACACCGCGTGCGGCCGAACTCGCCGACGCCTTGCAGGCGCTCGGCGCGGGAGCCCCGCGCATGCTCGGATATGGCGACGCCCGCGACGAACGGTCCGCGCCCAGCCGCGCACGGCTCGTCGACGCACCACTCGACCAGGTGATCGCCGACGTGGTCCAGCAGATGCGCACTTTCCGCCCCGACATCGTGGTCACCCACGACGCCCTGGGCCAGCTGACTGGTCACCCGGATCACCGTCGCACCCATCAGGCCGTCCTTCTGGCCGTCCAGGGCGCGGGGCACGCTCATCTCCACCCGCAGGCCGGTGAGCCCTGGCAACCGCGCGCCGTGTACTGCGCCACGCACCCCGAGTCCGGTGTCCGGGACCTCGGACCGCTCCTGGAAGCGGTCGGCAAGGCCGTGCTCGCCGTGCCGGATGCGTACGTGACCACGACGGTTGACGTCGAGCGCTGGGTGGAAGCGAAGTGGGCGGCCATCGTCGCGCATCGCGGAGAGGTCGCCCGAGCACGATCGCTGCCCGGCATCCTCGACCGTCAGCCCGCAGAGATTCGGCGGCGCATCCTCGCGACCGAGTACTTCACCCGCTACGCGGCCGGCCCCGCTCCGGAGATCTACGACCGGCTCACCGCCTGACCGCCACCACCCTCCCTGTCTCGGGCCGTGCGACCGGCCTCGTCTTCTGATCGGAGAGCTATGACAGCAACCTCTGTTCCCGGCGACATGTCCGGAAGCCGCATGAGCGACGACGCATACGGCGCACTGCGGGCGTCGGGCGCGTTGTGGGTCGGCACCTCTGTACTCATCACGAACCTGGCCGGTCAGGTCCTCGTCCAGCACGTCGACTACCTCAGCACCTGCCTGCTCCCGGGCGGCGCCGTCGACAAGGGCGAGTCACCGGCACAGGCCGCCGCGCGCGAAATCAGCGAAGAACTGGGCATCAGCACCACCATCGACCGGGGACTCGCCGTCGACTGGGTCTCGGCCAACAGCACCAACGCGCCACCGACCATGGGATTCCCGGGAGAGCTTTTGCACGTGTTCGACGGCGCGTCTGGGATGACGAACGGATCAACGCCATCCTCAAGGGCCACGATTCCAACAACACCCCGGCCCTGCTGGTGTTCAAGGAGGGACCGGCCGGACAGGAACGTGAAGCGCTCCTCCTGGTCCACCGCGGTGTCGACCGGTACGTGCCGCCCGTTCCGCCGACTCCTCCGGTTCCGCCCAGCCTCGCGGACGTCAAGAGCCGCGGCAGCACGGTGACCGGCGACCGCGTCTCTGACTACGGGACCGGGGCCTGGTCCCGCGTCGACCACCGCGTGTCCGCCACCCCCGCCACCCTGAAGAACGGCAAGAAGGCACTGATCGCGACGCTGGACGCGACAGCCGAGTACTACTGGGGCTTTTGGTACTACCGCGAGAGCGGCGGCACGACCCCGGCACGGATCGACGGGGGAACGCTGTGGGTGAAGAAGCCCGGAGAGAAGAACTTCCAGCGCTCGGCCGACTTCTCCGGCGGCAGGTTCGACTCGTCCGGCCGGTTCCACATCGACGTCCTGGTCCCCGACCTGGAACCGGGCACCTACGAGGTCACCCTCAGCTCCAGCAACAGCGTCAAGCTGGGCGGCTACTGGTGGGACGAACACCTCTTCAACGACCGCACCGACAGCGACTACTGGACCCGCATCGAACTCACCAAGTCCAGGGCCACCGTCACCATCTGACCTGACACCGGCCACCGGCCCCCGCAGCCACCCGGGCTGCGGGGGCCATACGTCCGTCGCAACGAGACTCGCGTACTGGACGGCGAGTCTCCCACACGGCCGAACGGCTTTCTGGTGAATCCTGTCTGCGGGTACGGGGTCAACGGCAGGTCCGCGACTGTCGTGTCGCCGCAGACAGCTGGTACCCGTCACGTATTCAGAACCTGGTCAGGTGCGGGGCACAGGAACCGGGCGGTCAGTCACCCAGCGGCAAGGTTCCTCGTGCGTGGTCGATGACGTTGCCGGTGGTGCAGTTGTCGGCGCCGTCACCCACCCAATCGCCCAGGACCGGTACGACGGCCAATTCCTGATGACACACGGCCGATGAGGTGAAGTCCCAGTTGTTCGCGGCGCCGGGGCCGTCGTCGGCGGCCTGGGCGGGGGCGGTCAGAGCGAGGCTGCCGAGAGCGAGGCCGGCAAGCGCGGTGATCTTCTTCATGATCCGTCAACGACGATTCCCAAGCGGAGTCACGGCGGCCTCAGCCCATGCAGGCAGGTCACCGCCGATGTGCGCATGTGGCCCGAGGCGATGACGTTGTTGTGGATGTCTGCCACGCATTCGGATCCTGGGCTGCCGACGCGTCACGATCTCTCACCGACGCTGGCCGACGTGCGGGGAGGCTTTGTGGCGCAAGGGTTTCCCTCGTTCGAGGTCGAGGAGACGGATTGAGGCTTTCGGGCGGTGCGAAGCTGGTCATGATCACGTCGGATTCCCCGGTGGCGGGGGATGTCGTCTGCGCAGGAGGTTGCCGTGGTCCTGGTCATCGTTGTCGCTGTACTGGCTCTGTGTGCGGGGCTGGCGGCGAACCGGTTCCTGCGGCCCCGGCTGCTGGCGGGCGATGACGACGACGCGGGTATGGCCGTCAAGGACCTGGTCGGCCCGCTGCTGACACTGACGGTCCTTCTGCTGGCTTTCGTGCTGGTCACCGCCTCCGGTTCCTACGGCAAGGCTGAGGTCGCCGCACGCGGTGAGGCCCGCGCGCTGGACCAGCTCACCGAGATCGCCGAATACACCCCGCCGGCCGAGCGGGAACGGGTCCAGGCGGACACCGTCTGCTACGCACGTGCCGTACGCACCCAGGAGTGGCACGCCATGGCCAACGGCCACGGGTCGGCCGCGCCCAGCGTCTGGTCCACCGACGTCCGCCGCTCCTTCCGCGACCTGGAAGGCAAGCCCGTCTTCGGCATGCTGATCAGCGCCGACAGTAAACGCTCCGACGAGCGCGAGGAACGCCTCACCCAGGCCACCGCCAGCATCCCCTCCGCCATCTTCTGGTTCCTGCTGGCCACTCTCACCATCACCGTCGTGGCACTGGGCATCTGCCTGCCCCGCAGAAACAACCGCGGCCAGATCATCGCGCTCACCGTGATCACCGCGCTCCTGACCACAGCGCTGTGCATCATCCGCGACGTCGACCGGCCTTTCGACGGCGTCATCAACGTCCACCCCACCGCCATCACCGAAGTCGAACGCCAAGCCACCCGCGACTTCCTCGCCAACCACCAACCCGCCGACCTGCCCTGCGACGACAACGGCAACAAGCGCAACACGTAATCGGCGCCCCCGGCGGCCGAGTTGCCGGCCACAGCCGGGCTCGTCACGTCGGGCCGGCTCCTCCACGAACCAGTCTCCGAGCGAGCCCTGCCCCGACGCTCATCTGCTGGCCAGGCTGCCCTAGGGGGCTCAGCTTCCGGGCTGGGCGTGAGCGGGGAGTGGTGTCAGGGCTCTTCGGGCATGCCGTGGCCCCGGGGCACCTCCCGAGAAGTTAGAGCCGCTAACGTCCGCTGGAGGAATGGAATAGCACAGGGTTGGAATACTGCGTCTTTACCAGTCATCCACCGGCTGATGCCGGGCTGCCGCGCCTTCTCTGAACTAGGACTCTTAGACGCGTAGTTGAGGCATCGTCATTCGAGGTCCTGATGAAGGGGGATTGGCCCAGGGCGCAGACGAACCCTGGGCCAACATGCGTGAGTGGTACACGACCGTTAGGCGGGTAGGACCGCCTCGATTGCGGTGGTGACCTGGTCGGTGTCGGGTTCGGTCTGTGGCGCGAAGCGCGCGGTGACGGTGCCGTTGGGGGCGATGAGGAATTTCTCGAAGTTCCAGCGCACGTCGCCGGTGTATCCCTCGGCGTCGGGGGTGTCGATCAGCTTGTCGTAGAGGGGGTGGCGGGTCGGGCCGTGAACGTCGGTCTTCTGCGTCATGGGGAAGGTGGTGCCGTACGTGGCGGAGCAGAACGTGGCGATTTCCTCGGGGGTGCCGGGTTCCTGGCCCATGAACTGGTTGCAGGGCACGCCCAGGACGGTGAAGCCGCGGTCCACGTAGGTCTGCTGGAGCTTTTCCAGGGCGGCGTACTGGGGGGTGAGGCCGCACTGGGAGGCAACGTTGACGATGAGGACGGCCTTGCCTTGGTACTGGTCGAGGTGGGCGGGGCCGCCGGTGAGGGCGTCGATCTCGGTGTCGAAGACGGTCATGTCTCTCTCCTTGTGTGTGGTGCGTGGGCGGGTGACGTCAGCGGTGGGTGGCGGGGGTCTTGTCCGGGGTGTGCGGCTGTGCGGTGCCCGGGCGGGGCCGGGGATCGTGGGTGATGAGGAGGGTGGCGGCGAGCGCGGCGAGGGTGAGGATGCCGGCGGCCCACCACAGGGCGGTGCTGTAGCCGTGGACGAGGGCGTCGGTCTTCTGCCCGGCATGGGCGCCGAGGTAGGTGGCGGTGGAGGTGGCGGCGAGGGTGTTGAGGAGGGCGGTGCCGATCGCGCCGCCGACCTGCTGGGAGGTGTTGACCATGGCGGAGGCGATGCCTGCGTCCTCGGGGCGGGCGCCGAGGGTGCCCAGGCTGAAGGCGGGCATCAGCGCGGTGCCCAGGCCCAGGCCGGTGACGAGCATGCCGGGCAGCACGATCGCCCAGTACGAGCTGTGCGGGGTGATCTGGGTGAGGATCAGCAGCCCTGCGGCGGCGATGAGGAAGCCGGGGCCCATCAGTGCGCGGGCGGGCAGGCGGGGGGCGAGGCGGGGGCCGATCTGGGTGGAGGCGAACACCGAGGCGGCGGCGATCGGCAGGAAGCCCGCTCCGGTCTGCACGGGACTGAGTCGAAGGACGGTCTGCAGGTAGTAGGTCAGGAAGAGGTACATGCCGAAATTGCCGATGACGGCCAGGCCCACCGCGAGGTAGGCGCCCCCGCGGTTACGGTCGGCCAGGACGCGCAGGGGCAGCAGCGGGGACTTCGCCCGAGTCTGCCATCCGGCGAAGGCGGCCAGCAGAATCAGTCCGGCACCGATGGGGCCCAGGGTGGCAGCAGAGGTCCAGCCGTCCTCGGAGGCGTGGGACAGGCCGTAGACGAAACCGGTCACCCCGAGGGAAGCGAGCAGGACGCCGGGCACATCGAGGCGGGGCCGAGGTCGGTCGGCGGCCGGGGCGGGCAGGGTACGTAGGGCGCCGAGGGCGGCGGCGATGCCGAAGAAGATGTTGATCAGCAGGGTCCAGCGCCAGTTCAGGGCCTGGGTGAGGATGCCGCCGAGCATGAGGCCGATGGCCGCGCCGCCGCCGGACAGGGCGCCGAAGACTCCGAATGCCTTGGCGCGCTCCTTGGTGTCGGTGAACATCACCGACATCAGGGAGAGCACGGCGGGCACGAGCATCGCGCCGAAGATGCCCTGCAGGGCGCGAGCGCCGATCAGCATGCCGGTGTTCAGGGCTGCGCCGCCGAGCGCGGAGGCGGCGGCGAAGCCGATGATGCCCGTCAGCAGGGTCCGCTTGTGCCCCCACAGGTCCGCGAGGCGCCCTCCGAGGAGGAGCAGCCCGCCGAAGGTGAGGGAGTAGGCGGTGATCACCCACTGGCGGGAGCCGTCGGAGAAGCCGAGATCGGACTGGACGGAGGGCAGCGCGATGTTCATGACGGTCACGTCCAGGACGACCATCAGCTGGGCGAGACAGATGAAGAACAGCGCCTTCCAGCGTCTGGGATCTGCCGGCGCGGGCGTGGGGGTAGGCATGGCGGTTTTCCTGTCGCATCGGAGAACAGTGCAGGTGGGGGCGTGCTCCACGGTCACAACAGGAAGGAGAGATCCTGAAGCCGTACGCTGAAATCCGAAGAAATCCGTCACACAGGCAGGACGAACCGATGGTTTCCGGCGCCATCCCCGACGAGACCGATCAGCGCCTGGTGCAGGAACTCCTGCGGGACGCCCGCGCACCCTTCGCCCGCATCGCCGAAGCGATCGGTGTCTCCGAGCACACCGTCGCCCGCCGCTACCGCCGCCTGCACCACATGGGCCTGCGCGTCATCGGCGTCCCAGGAACCCAGCACAGCGGACCGACCCGGTGGATGCTGCGCGTGCACTGCGCCCCCGACGCCGCCACCAAGATCGCCGACGCCCTCGCCCGCCGCGACGACACCAGCTGGGTCGTCATCGCCTCCGGCGGCACCGAACTCCACTGCGCCGTCGACACCTACAGCACCCGCGAACGCGACGCCCTCCTCCTGGACAAACTCCCCCACACCCCCCGCGTCGTGTCCGTCCAGGCCCACCTGATCCTGCAGACCTTCGCCGGCACCTCCGACATCTGGTACGCACCCCTGCCCGGACCCGACACCCCGCAGGAGACCCGCGACGAGGCAGCCGCCGCCGATCCCGCCCCCGACGCCGTGAACCTGCAGCTCATGGCCGAACTCGCCAAGGACGGCCGCACCCCGCTCACCGAACTCGCCCACGCCACCGGCCGCTCACCGGCCGGCATCACCCGGCGTCTGGAACGCCTGAGAGCGACCCGGGCCCTGCACCTGGCCGTCGACTACGCCCCCGAATACCTCGGCTTCCACGTCCTGGTCCGGTTCTGGCTGCGCATCGCCCCCGGCCAGCTCGGAACGGTCGGCACCGCCCTCGCCGACCACCCGGAGATCCCCTTCGTGGCCGCCACCACCGGCGCCTCCCACATGGTCGCCACCGGCATGTTCCACAACACCCAGGAGCTCTACCAGTACCTCGACCACCGCATCGGCGCCCTGCCCGGAGTGGAATCCATCGAGACCGCCCCGATCCTCCGCGAAGTCAAACGCCTCACCTACCACCCCACCTCCCGATAGACATCACACAGCAAGCGTTCTCGCTACTGTCGAGCTCTCCCGCCAACGGCCCGCACCTAAGCGAGATCGGGCAAGGCCCGGATCGCGGAACTTCACATCAAGGGCCGATGAGAAACGACTCCCGCTCAAACCTCCACAGTCACCATTCAGAGACAAGGAGCCGCAGCGTACGAGTCCGTGCCGGCGCTATGCCCGGACGACAGAACTGGATGAGGTGCGGATGGCGAGGTCCGGGAAGGTCGGCATGCCCAGGTGGACAGCCTGTTGCTTGCGATCAACGGCAGCATCAAGTTGAGCCAGCTTGTCCTCGGAACCGGAGAGGCTGACCTGTAAGCCTTCGATTTCTCCGGGCCACCCTTCTCGTTCGGCTTCCAGAATCCGGGCGATCAGGTTGTCACGGATCTCAACGAGGCGTGGACGTTGGGCGGGCTCGGGTCGAAGCATGGAACATCGGACGTCCCGTTGACCGAACTAGCTTGGGCTCCCTTCGAGGTCAACTCATAGTGACGACAAGGGATTTGTGGCTCCTGCTGGCGGGTTGTGGTGACTGCGCGTGTGGTGGTGGATCTGGTTTCATCGCGTGTCGTCGAGTACGTCGGCCCGTGGAGGTATGGGTGCCAGAGCAGAGCGCGACGGTCCGGGACGTGGCGGCGTTGAAGGTGGCGAGGGTCGGCCGCGTGGAGAAGAGCGATGACCCGCTGCGGCCGTTTCGGCTCGTAGATGTCGATGGCATCGAGGTGACGGCGGTCAGTGAGTTCCTGCACCACATGCTCGCCGACGATGCGAGTCCGACGTCGCTGCGGTCCTACGCCTACGAGTTGTTGGCGTGGGTCCGGTTCTTACGCGCCGTGGACGTTCCCTGGGATCTGGCGAGCCGGGTCGAGGCTCGCGACTTCGCGCTGTGGCTGAAGACGACGAAGAAGCCACCGCGGCGGCGCCGTCCCGAAGCGCCCGCCCCGGGCTCGGTGAACCCGGTCACGGGGAAGGCCGCACCCGGCGAGAACTATGCCGCTCGGACCAGGCGGCACGCTCGCGCGGTGATCCGCTCGTTCTACGAGTACCACCGCGAGACCCACGGCCGGCCGCTGATCAACCCGTTCCCGCAGGGCGGGGCTGCCGACGAGGGGAGTCCGAATGCGCATCACAACCCGATGCAGCCGTTCCGGCGGCCCTCGCGCCGGGGCACCTATCAGCCCAAGGAGCCCAAGCCGACCCCGCGGATCATTCCTGACCAGGCATTCAACGACCTGTTCGCTAGGTTGAAGTACAACCGGGACAGGGCTCTGATCGCGTTCTACATCTCCACTGGCGCCCGCGCCTCCGAGCTGCTGGGTGTCCCGCAGGGCCTGGTCTCACCCGGGGACCAGACAATCGGCGTGGTCCGCAAGGGCAGCCAGGTCCTGCAGCACCTTCCCGCCTCCGCCGACGCATTCGTTTGGCTGCGGCTCTACCAGCAAGAACTGTGCGGCATGGTCCCCAAGCACCCGTCGGAGCCGCTGTGGTGGACGCTGCGACGGCCCTTCCGCCCGCTGGAGTACGACGCAGCCCGGATGGTCTTCACTCGTGCCAACCAGCTGCTCGGCGCGAACTGGACCCTGCACGACCTGCGACACAGCGCGGCCAAGAGGATGGTCCGCGATCCGAACCTGACCCTCGCCGACGTGCAGTGGGTCATGGGACATGCCCACATCACCACCACGGAAACTTACATCGCTCCCACGCCCGACGAGGTCGTCGCCCACGTCCTGGCCCACCATGAACGACAGCGCACCGAGCACGGAAAACCCCCAGCACCGCCAGCGCCGGGATACCGCCCTGAAGTGCTGGCAGCGCTTTTCGGCACCTCGACCGCCAACGGGGAGAGCCGGTGAACTCGTCCGCGAACGTCGACATCGCCAGGCCCGTCGAGCAACCTGCGGTGGACCAAGCACTCGAGTGGCAACCGCGAGTCGGCGAGGCGAGCTGGTGGCAGACCCGTCAGAGCCGGGAGAGCCTGGTCGAGCGGCTGCTGGGAATGTTCACCGACCCCGCTGCGGGCCTGACCCGCGACAAGACCCGGCGACGGGGCCTGGGCAAGCTGCTGGACTGGCTCGAAGGCCAGCCCGGAGAGACCTGGCAGGATCGCTGGATGGCCAGCGGGGCGGACGACGCCGGCTTCGACTGGACCGATCTGCCCCTGCAGGGACGCGGCACACCCAAAAGCCACTGGCGCGATGAACTGGCCACGGGACTGGTGCTTCTGGTCGCCGGGCAGGCGATCCGACCCAGCTACCCGTGGCTGCTGCGGCAGCGGGTGACGGTGATGCTCACCGAGACTCGGGCCGCCAGTGACCCCGATGCCTTCCAGCGGCTCGAACAACTGGCTCAGCACGCGACCCCGACAGCGAGGTCCGACGCCCTGAACAAGCTCACCTGGATCGTGATCCGCAAGGGCGGGTTGGTCAGCGACATCACCGTCGGCGACTGCATCGAGCTGACCGCCGCACTTGAGGAACACCACTTCCGGGGCAGCGCGGGCCGGCCACTGTTCTATGCCCTGCTCAAGGAGACCGGCGTGCTCCCGGCCAGCGCACCGCTGCGGCTGCGGGCGCTTCGCATCGAAGGCCGCCGCAGCGTCGAGCAGATCGTCGACGCGTACGCCATCGAGTGCCGGGCCGTCCGTGACCTGCTGGTCGAGTACTTCACCGAGCGGTCTTCCGAGCTCGACCACGTCTCGCTGCGTTCGATCGCCCGCAACCTGTGCCGGTTGTTCTGGCGCGACCTGGAGATCCACCATCCCGGCATCGACTCGCTACGACTGACAGCGGAGGTCGCGCAGGCGTGGAAGGAACGCCTGGCCTACATCCGTGACGCCCAGGGCCACCCGGTGCGGCCGCGGGTGAACTTCCGCAGCGAGCTGGTGTTCGTCCGGGCGTTCTACCAGGACATCGCCCGCTGGGCCGCCGACGACCCGGCGCGGTGGGCGCCCTGGGTGGCGCCGTGTCCGATCAAGGCCAACGAGTGCGCGACGAAGAAGTCCCGGTCCGGGGTGAAGTCCCGGATGGACCAGCGGACCCGGACCCAGCTGCCGCTGCTGCCCGCCCTGCTCCGCGCCGTCGACCGGCACCGCAAGGACACCATGGCCCGTATCACCGCAGCTCGTGCGACGTCGGTCGGTGGACGGTTCCTCGTTGCCGGGGAGGAGTTCGAGCGCTGCGGGTCCGGGCAGGCCCGCCGCGTCTACGTCACCGAGGTGGCCGCCGGCAGGCGGCGGAACCTGACCCACGAGGAGGAGGCGGCGTTCTGGTCCTGGGCGACGGTGGAGGTGCTGCGGCACACCGGAATCCGGATCGAGGAGATGCTGGAGCTCACCCACCACAGCTTCATCGCCTACGCCCTGCCCACCACCGGCGAGGTGGTGCCGATGCTGCAGGTCGCCCCGTCCAAGACCGATTCGGAGCGGCTGCTGCTGGTCTCCCCGGAGCTGGCGGAGGTGCTGACCGCGGTGATCTTCCGGGTCCGGGCCGGGAACGCCGCCCTGCCGCTGGTGTCGGCCTACGACGTGTTCGAGCAGACCTGGAGCCCGCCCATGCCGTTCCTGTTCCAACGCCGGTACGGCACCGAGGACCGCCCGCTGACCCGCAGCTACATCCGCGAGTGCCTGGTCGCGACCTCACAGTCCGCCCAGATCACCGCGGCAGGCGACCCGCTCGAATGGCGTCCCCACGACTTCAGAAGGATCTTCGTGACTGACGCCATCCGCTCCGGGCTGCCCCCGCACATCGCCGCGAAGATCTGCGGACACGCTGCTCTGGACACCACCATGGGCTATGCCGCGATCTACCCGGAGGACGTGATCTCTCATCATCGGGCCTTCATCGCCCGCCGCCGAACCGAGCGGCCCAGCGAGGAGTACCGCGAGCTCACTACCACCGAGTGGGACGAATTCCTCTCCCACTTCGAACTCCGCAAGGTTGCCCTGGGGACCTGCGGTCGCGACTACTCGACGCCGTGCCAACATGAAAACGCTTGCGTCCGGTGCCCCCTATTGCTCGTGGATCCAGCCCAGTTGCCACGCCTGCAGGAGATCCACGCCAACCTCGTCGACCGTCTCGAGGAGGCCAGGGAGCAAGGCTGGCTCGGCGAGGTGGCCGCCATTGAGACCACCATGGCTGCCGCCGCGCAGAAGCTGGAGGCGATGCGCGTACGTGCAGCCGAGCCGTCCACAGTCCACCTCGGCATGCCCGACTTCCGCGCGAGCGCCGGCCGAGTCACCCCTGAGCTCTGACCGCGGCTGACGGCCGTCCCCGCCGGCATCTCGCACCTGACTGGCCCAGTGGCCTCAGATGCGAGGCGGCAGGACCTCGATGATCTCGGCGATGCCGGCGACCGGTTGCGCTTCGTACATGAGGATCACGTCACCGGGCTTCAGATGCCGCCATTGCTCGGGCTGAAGGGGGGCCAGGCGAACGTCTGCGGTCTCTCCAGGGCCGAGCTGTGGCTCGAACTCCACCCATAGCCTTGCGATGCTGAGTGCTGGTTTCCCGTCGGTGGTGCGATTGCCGATGTCCCACATGGGCCTGAGCCGACCGTCCCCGGAAAAGGCGGTTCGGCGTCCGCCCTCCTTCGGGTCCATCAGACTCAGCGTCACCCGGAGAGTGCCGTGCTGGACTTCCCAGCCCCGCCACTGACACCAACGGTGGCTGCGGTCGAGCATCATCTGCCGAGCGGCTTCGGCGAGAAGCTCCCAGAAGTCCACGGAGACGGGGTGGACATCCCCGAACTCTTCGAGAAGGCCGAGCACCATCTCCCACTCTTGGCGCCTGATGTCCTCGCGAACATCCCCGACCGTCTGGCCGTTCTCTGCCATCGCGTCCTCGGGCAGCAGATCGACGGCCTGCCGAAGGAGTGTGAACGCATCATCCATGCCGTGCATTGTTCCTTGCTCCCGGATGCCCCGTTCATGGGAGCCCCAGCAGGACCCGGCGGCGTGACACGCCCGGATGTTCCCAGGCGCCAATCTGTCTGCCCACTACTTTCAGCAACCCGACTGCGGTCCTACTTACCCGGCCGTCAGACGGCTAGTTCGGATAAGCAGGCGTGTTCGTGGATGCATTCTGTGCCGTAGGCGCGTCCGCAGGTGCCGACGGAAAGCTTCCGTCGTTCGAAGTGTCCGAGGAAGGCTTCCCATTCTTTTTCGGTTGGCCTGCGGTACTCCTCGCTCGGGCGCAGGGCTCGACGACGTGCAATAAACGCTCGGTGGGCCTCGATCGCCTCGTTAGGGTAGGTCGCCTTGTAGCCCATGGTCGTGGACAACTGTTTATGCCCGGCGATGACTTGAGCGATGTGCGGCGGCAGCCCGTTCAGGATCGCATCTGTGATGAAGATGCGGCGGAAGTCGTGCGGTTGATATCGCAGGGGCTTTCCTGAGCTGTCAGTCAGCCCGGAGGCTTCCAGGGTTTCGTTGAGTGTCTTGCGGATCGCAGTAGCCGGGACGTGCCTGTTTTGCCCGCTCCTGTGCCATTGGAAGAGGAGGGGCATCGGTGGGTTCCAGAGCCTCTCTCCTTCGTCCCAGCATGGGATGCAGGGGATGACGTTGGAAGCCTCCCGGACCCGGCAGATGATCGCGCTGAGTACGTCGGCGAGTTCGGGCGAGACGAGCATCAAACGTTCCTCGTCCGTCTTGGACGGGGCGATCTGAAGCAGCGGGATGATTTCCCCTGTGGACGGCAGCCTGTATTGGATGAGGCTGTGGTGGCTGACTTCGAGCATTTCCTCGATCCGGGCTCCGGTCAGTCGCAGGAACTCGATCGATGCCCACGCCCAGAAGGCTCGGTTCTCGTCCAGGTCGAGCGCGACGCGGCGGCCTCGGGAGTTGAACGCGACGCCCGCCGTGGGCGTTTGAGTCCGGGATCTGGCCTTGGTGTAGGTCTCGCCGCAGACGGTGAATGTTGAGCCGGATGCTGTGGTTCGCAGCGCCTGCAGCCGGGCTTGAGCCTGTTTGAGTCGCTCGTCGGCGGCTCTGACGAGCGTGGGAAGGACTGGCAGTCGTTCGCGTGTGCGCTGGTCGGCTCGGGCTTTCCGTCGGTTCTCGTGTTTCTTGTAGGCGATCTCCGATTCCTTGATCGGGCAGGGCGCGACCCATGGCCCCCAGCGGCCTGGTTCCTCCGCGGCCCAGAACGCGAGGTCGAGGTAGAAGGCTTTGACGGTGGTCAAGGTAGCGAAGGCGTTCATGCGAGGGAGAGTGACGTCGATGATCGTGCCGTCTGGCTGCCGTTGCCGGATCGTCTTGCTGCGGATGCGGGTTTTCCAGGCGGAGGCGACCTCTGGCGACAAGTGAAGGGAGTCGATCCCCGGGTGGTGTCTTTCCAGATCGCCCCAGAAGTGTATGGCCAAGGCCCGCGCGAGCCCTTCCAACGAGTTGTAGTCGAGGGCGGGTTGACGTTCGGAGACGTAGTCGACGAGGAGGTCACGGATAGGCCGACACCGGAGTTGGTAGCGGTCGATGAGTGCTTCGACGCTGACCTGGCCCACGCGGTTGGCAAGGCTCCTCAAGGTGCTTGGCGCGTCGGAGGGAAAGTTCCCCAGTTCTCTCAACCACGTGTAGAACAGCGACCGCCCCGAGCCGCCCTTGCTGTAGATCTGGGTCTCTACTTCCTTGAGTTCAAGGCAATCTCCGACGGTGATCTCGCGGATGGTCCCCCCTTTGGCAACAGTCATGATCGCGATCTGGTTGCGGGACTGCATTCCCAGGCGGGTGTGCCACATGTCCGTCCCTGCGATGTCAGCAAGGGCCTCGAAGCCTTCCGGATCGCGGAAGGTGCCGATAGTGGATCTCAAGTGCTTCGACCTGCGGGTCAACAGCCACGGGAGGCCCGGGCGGATCACATCGCAGCCGACCAAGGCGAGTGCCCCGGTCTTCAGAATGGTCGGTGTTGCCGATCTGGGGTCGCGGGTCGCAAGCCAGGACCTGAGACTTTCGAACCACTCGGCCGGTGCGCTGTCAGCCGGGCTGCTTCTCCACCGCTGCTGCCAGGTGTTGCCGGGGAACTGACTGAGCCAGTGCAGGATCATTTCGGCACCGGTATGGCGCGCGTAGCGGGTGCTCTTGACCTGTGACGGTAACGCTGACGCGATGTGGTCGAGAATCTGCGCAGCGTCCAGCGCAGTGGTCGACCAGTAGTCCGGGACCTCACGAGGCAGATAGGCGGCGCGCAACGATTTCTGCGTGGCTCCGCGGTATTTGAGAGCCGGCTGCAGCACTAGAGGTGCTGCAGCCGCATCGGAGGGCATGGTCACAGGTTCCTCCCGAATAGGACGTCCAAGCTTGCTGGGTTGTAGCCCTCCGCGAGCTGGATCTGCTCGGGTTGACTGGCTCGTCGGGCATGATGTGCTCGGATCTGCTTGATCACGTCATCGAGGCCGGCCGCCACATAGATCTCTGTCGTGGACAGGTGAGCATGGCCGAGGACCCATTGCACGTGTGTCAAAGGCATGTTGGGGTCCTCGGCCATGCGGAACCCTGCGGTGTGTCGTAGATCGTGCAGGGTCCAGTTCGATCCGAGCAGAGAGTTTGCGCGGTTCAGCATCGCCCTCGCAGCGTGGTAGTTCAGTGGGCGCCAAGGGCGCCGGAGGGTCCACCACAGCGGCTGCTCGCAGCCGCGAGGGACGTCCATCCGGCGGAGATCTTCCTGGTAGAGGCGAATCCAGACGAAGGTGTCCGGTGAGGCAGGGAGCGACTGACTGTTCCGGGTGCCCTTGCGGATTACGGTGATCAGCTGCTGGCCTGGATCGGCGTCGGCCTCGGTGCTGGTGAGGAGTTCTTCCGCTCTGGCGGCGGTGGAGACCCAGGATGCGAGTAGGGCTCGGTCGCGGTTGTACTTCAGGGCGGCAAAGAGGGCGTTGAACAGCTCGTCGGGGATCCGCCGCGGCACCCGCTTGGGCACCTTGGGGCGGTATCGGCCTTGACGCTCGTTCTGGAATGGATCCATCGGGTTGTGACGGGCGTTGGCGCGACGTGTGCGACGAGATCGGTCGAGCGGGAACGGGTTCAGGAGCGGTCCGGTGCCCTCGTCAAGGTGGAAGTCGTAGAAGGCCCGCAGAACGGTCTCGGAGTGCACTCGGGTCGAAGCGGCGTACTTCGGTCCGGGAGGCGCTTTGCCCGTCACAGGGTTTGGTGTCTGGGCCGCCCGTGGTGTCGGAATTGCCTCGGCAGCAGCACCGGTGCGCTTGTGCCGCCAGTGCACCCGAACAGGCTTGTCGGCAATCGCCATCCAGCGAGAGAAGTCCCGGCCCTCAGCGCGCGTGGCCTGGCTCCATGGAACCTCAACCGCCCACAGAAATCGGAACCATCGCAACAGGTCCATCCCGTACGACCGCAAGGTGGCGTCCGGCTTGGACGCTGCCTGAAGGTCGGCAAAGTAGAGCTGTACAGGAACGACAACGGCCCCGGCAGGGTCGATGAGCCGATAGGGATCCCATTGCTCGCCTGTCTCATCAAGGCGACCCAGATCCGGCAGAACGAAACGTGCCAAGTCCCTCATGGAGACCTCTCGGTCCGGCATGACCGGAAGCTAGCAGAGACACCTTCTGATCTGCGAATACTCATCGGTTAGTTCAGTCAATAGGCCGTGGCCTGCTCCTCTGGACTCGCCGATCACAGCCGGAGCCATCAGATCGATCAGGCCGAGTGGGACCGCGTGATGACGCGGATCACCCGGGGGTGGCAACGGGTCGGCTTCCAGCCCTACCGGGACAACGTGCTGCTGTTGTCCCCGGCCTCACTCCTCCTGGAGGAGCAACGCTCTTTTCTGCGGCGGGAGTTCGCCGAGCTCGGCGCCGCCTGGCGGGTGGAGAGAGCGCGTGCGGGCCTCTGATGAGCGTGTCAATGCGCGGGCAGTCCGTCACCCTGCAGGCTTGGCGCCTCATGTCCCAGCCCGCCGAACGCTGCGGTGGGTTCACATCCAGGTTCTCAGCGCTGCGGCTACGTCGCGCACGCCGAGGCGGCCTTCGACCACCGCGGCGACCAGGGCGACGGCATCCTTGCTGCTGACCTCGGCTTTGATGCCGCTGGCGTGCAGATAGGCGTAGGCGACCTGGGCGGCGAACAGCTCGTTGGAGTGCTCCAGGGCCGGGACCCTGGCCAGCGAGTGCAGGAGTGCCGCAGCTCGGTGGTGGGGGAGCTCATAGATCAGGGTGCCCATCACGGTATGCCGGTGGCGGGCGACGGCAGCTCCTATCGCTCCGTGATCAGTGACATCCGGATCCCCGGGGACCAGGCTCTGCGCGGCCTCCAGGAGCCAGCGCTCATCGACGATGAGGACGAAGGCCACGTCAGGCGGCGTGACTGGTGGTGCCCGCACCGAATTCCTCGGCGAAGGCGCTGCCGTGCTCGTCGGCGAAAGCCTTGGCCGCCGCGGTGAAGCGGGGCCGAGCAAGGTCGGCGGTCAGCAGTTGCGCGGCATAGCGGTCGGGCTCGACCTGACCGCCGGCGGCCTGGCGCACCAGCTCCGCGTACGTCTCTTCGTCCATCTGCAGACGGATCTCCTTGGCCATGCCCCTACGGTAGCCGCACCGTCGACCCGGCAGGCAGAGAATGCGCAGTGATATCCAGAGCTCCGTCCTCGGGTCCACGCGCTGTCTATCGGGCTTGCGGTGGCTGGCCATCCAGGGCTGTGCCCTACTTTCGGTGGTCCCCGGGCAGACGCACCGCCCTGAGGTCCATCTGTTGGGCGCGTAGGCGCATACCGATGTCATCTGTCAGAACGCGCGCACCGGTGTCCGGATGCAGATTGGCCAGGTCGGCGGCGCACCGCAGGATCGACAGATCGGTGTCGCCGCGCCGGTCGTCCGTGTCGACCCAGATTTCCAGCGTGACGCCCTGCCGCAGCGACACAGGCTGCCCGGGCCGGCTGTTCTGCACGGTGCTCTCGAGAAAGCGGATGGCGGTGGCAGCTCTCTTGGCCAGCTCCCCCTGCCCGTACTTCTGGCGGTCGAGTTCGTCCACCACGCACAGCGGTACGACGAGCCGGGTCTGCGGCGTGTTCTCTCCCTGGCCTCTGAGCACCTCGCGCCAGAGCACGTCACTGGGCTGTCGCCAGTGGTTGAGCATGTTGGTGTCGTACACGACGGGCAGACCCGGCCGGGCGGCCAGATCCTTCAGCGCATTCAGTTCGGTGCGGGCCTGCTGCATGGCCTTCACCTGGTGGTCGATCTCGGTGGTGAGCGCCTGGTTCTGCGCACGCCACGCTCGCTGCGTGCCGGGGGAGCTCGGTAGCGCTGACCCACCCGCTTCGGTCGGCGCTGCCGATCGGCAGGAGGTTCCAGTAGGCCGCAGAGTGGAGTCCTGCAGCCAGATCCGGGGCAGCGAAGGCCTGCTTGAGCGCGGGGTACGTGTCGTGCACCGCGTCGGTGTAGGCGGCGTAGAGGTCTTGGGCGCCACGCGCGTTGGACCACTTGTTCTCCGCTCGGAGGAGCACGTCTTCTGCGTGGACCAGGGTCGTCCCCAAGTTGAGCCTCATGACCAGAGCGTGGCAGAGCGGGGCAGCGCGGCGCGGACAACGGCTGAAGTCGGCGGACTCAGATCGCCCGTACCGTCCGTGCTGCTCCTGCACTGATCGACTCACCGCGCCCGGCTGTCCAGGTCTTCAACAGGACTTCTTCCTCGGGATCTTCTGCCTGTACCGAGAGCGTGATGACCACACCAGGAATGGATCCGTAGACACCGATCTCGCCCATGTACTTCGCCTCGGCGACCTCCTTCACGGTCCACCAGCCAGTCACCGCCGGGCCGTCCTCGCGGAACCGGAGCCGAAGGATGTAAGTGCCGGGCTTCGCCATGCCCGTAGCTTCGCACGACTGGCCGATTTCAGAGGTTCCGGCGGAGCGGCCGCTCTGCGGCTGCCCGATGCGATGGGCATTCCTGCAGGTGAGGCATATCCTGGCCCGTCGTCTGGTGCTGCTGTACCGACAGGATTCAGACGTGATCGATTCGCCGCTTTCACTCATTCGAACTATTGTGCGAGTAGTGATGATCGTGGCCAACTGGGACGGGACCGTCGGGCAGGGGGTGTGACGAGTGGCAGGAGGTGCGTGATGGGCGGCTTCGCGCATCTTCATGTCGCCTCCGGCTACTCGGCCCGCTACGGCGCCTCGCTCCCCCACGACCTCGTCCGCCGCGCCGCCGAGCGCGGTATCAGCGCGCTGGCGCTGACCGACCGGGACACGGTGGCCGGAACGGTGCGCTTCGCGAAGGCGGCTTCGGCCGCCGGGGTGCGCCCGATCTTCGGTGTCGATCTCGCGGTTGCTCCCGCCACGGCCCAGGAGGATGCGGGGGCGCGGCGCCGGGTACCGGTGCGCGGAGGCGCGCATGTCATCCAGGCGAGGTGGCGGGTGACGCTGCTGGCGCAGGATGCGGGCGGCTGGGCGCGGCTGTGCCGGATCGTGTCGGCCGCGCATGCCGCGCCGGTGGACGGGGTGCCGGTGGCGCCCTGGCCGGTGCTTGCTGAACACATCGTGAGTCCGAAGGAACGATCTCGTCTGCTCGAAATTCGACAGAACCTCACGGACCGCATTGCCGAGGCCGAACGAGAAGGCTGGCTTGGGGAAGCCGAAGGACTTTCGGTCAGCCTTGCCGCAGCAGAGGAGAAGATTGAGCGCCTGGACGCACAAGAGTCACGGCGAGATTCGCCCGTCTTCCTCGGTGTTCCCTCGCTCTTCCAGTCATAAGGCGGGTTTCAGCCCAGGAGTTCCGCCATGGGCACCACGTGGCAGCTCGCCACCGACAAGTTCGGTGGACCGGTGCAGCGGGATCCGGCCGCACGCCCACGCGAACCGTCAGGCACAATCTGGCGTCGTGCCTATACCTCCCGATCCAGCAGACCTGTATCCCGACATCGCGGTATATGGCAGCCTCCGCGCCGCGCTGCACGCCGCGTCAGAAGGTCGCCTGTCATCCACCTCAATGCGGTTCTCGGAGTCCGAGCCGCTGGACCATGTGGCGGTCGACTGCTCCCTGCCCTATCGCAACTCGCTGTTGATCAGCGCCTGGGTCCATGAGCGAAGGTGGTCGATCCGAGGGACCGACTCATTCCAGGAATTGGCGCTCGTCGGCGGCAAAACGGAAGATTTGATGGAGGTCGCTGCGGCCGCCCTGGCATGGCACAACGGTGAACCCCTCGACGCCATTCAACAGGCCGCCCCGTTTGTGCACCTCAGTGGCCGCTTCGAAGTGCCCGATCTTGACCCCGCTCGCCTGACAGCAAGCGAATGGCAGCACCTACGCACGGAGGCCAGCGAGCTGGAGTACCCGTGGGGTCCCGCCTATCAGGCGCTGGTCGAAGCGGCTCATGCCGAGCCGGCGCTGCGTCGGCTCTACCCCTTCACCAGCCATTGGGCCTTGCGTTTCTCCACCACCACCCGCCCAAGCCTCACTGTCGTGGGACCGATGCTGTCCGCCCGCAGCATCGACCACTACACGGTCTCCAGGACGTTGACGGGCGACGAAGGGGCGCAGTTCAGCGCACCAGCAGATGCGGTGGCAGCGGCCGTGCGCGAGCTGCCGTTGGGCCTCGCGTCAGTCACCCTCGGCGACACCGAGATGCGGCGCCGCTAGTTCGGAGAAGGCTTCTGCCGCGCGCACGCGGTCGCCTTCGCCGTCCCCGCGGTGCAGTCGGCCTGGCTCAAGGCCCACCATCCCGCCGCCTTGTATGCGGGGCTGCTGGAACACGACCCGGGGATGTGGCCGATGCGGGTGATCGTGGCCGACGCCCGCCGCCACAGGGTGGCGGTGCTGCCCGTCGACATCTCCCGCTCATATCTGCTGCTGCAGGCCACCGAACTGCACCGGCACACCCGCAACCGAAGCACCGCGAGCGGGCAGTTGGCCCTGGGCGGCGACCTGGTGACGGCCGAGCCCAGCGGACTGAAGGAGCTCACCGGCCGCGAGCGGATGAGCGCCGAGCTCGAGGTCCTGTCCATCGACGTCTCCCAGCATCTGATGGAGCACCACCACCGGCTGCTGCGCGAGCTCGGCGCCACCGACGCGATGCACCTGCAGCGCCTGCACCCCGGCCAGCGGGTCCTGGTCGCCGGGGTGCGGGCCTCCACCCAGACACCGCCCATCCCCTCGGGCAAGCGCGTCATCTTCGTCACCCTGGAAGACGGCGCCGGCCTGGTCGACCTGGCGTTCTTCGAGGACTCCCACGACGCCTGCGCCCACACCATCTTCCATTCCGGGCTGCTGCTGGTCGAGGGCACCGTGGAGGCCCGCGGCCCGCGGCGCACCGTGGTCGGCGACATGGCCTGGGACCTGGAAGCCGTGACCGCCGCCCGCCGTGACCACGGCCCGCAGGCGGCCCTGGACCTGCTCGGCCACAGCGCCCTCTCCCCCACCCCCGCCCAGCCCCCGACGGCGGGGGCGGCCGAACCCAGGCCGGGCCGGGTGCTGCAGGACGGCCAGGCGAAGCTGCATCCGTGGGCTGACCTCGAGCCCGCGGGCAGCCGCTCGGCCGACCTGCGCCGACTGGGCCACCGCTCCACCGGTTCGGCCGGGTGAGCGCCATGCCCGCCTCCCAACTCCAGCCTGCGGCAGGCCGGCGGCCGCAGTGGGTGCTGCGCGTGCGTTTCGACCTTGCCGAACACACAGATCCGGATGCCGTGTTCGAGCAGCTGCTCACGCTGGTGGAGGACCTCACCCCCGTCTACCAGCCCAACCCGCAGGACTACAGCGTCGACCTGGATGTCACCGGCGCCCTGCGGGTGTTCGACCGCAGCGCCCGGGAGCTCGGACAGCTGCTGCAACTGCGGGCCGTCGCCTGGTACGGGGTGCGCACCGCTGCGGTCGGCGGCGGCCGCTCCCCGCTCATCGCCGCCATGGCCGCTGCCACCTCCCACGGCCATGTGACCGTCATCGCCGCGGACGACGCCTCGGTGGCCGCCTTCCTCAATCCGCAGCCGCTGACCGCGTTGCCGGGCATCGGACCGGCCACCGCCCGGACACTGGGCCGCTACGGCATCACGACGATCGGGCAGCTCGCCGCCACCCCCGCCGGTCCGCTGGCACGCCTGCTGGGTGCGCACGCCGCCCGTGAACTGCACGCCCGGGCACACGGGCTGGATGACCGGACCGTCCAGCGCACCGCCCTGGTCCGCTCCACCAGCGCCGGCCACACCTTCGACCGCGACGTCCTGGACCCTGCCCTCCATCGTCGCGCGCTGCTCGCCCTGACCGACGAACTCGGCCTGCGCCTGCGCGTGAGCGGCGAGGTCTGCCGCGTCCTGACGTTGAGCGTCCGCTAGGCAGACGGTAGCCGCACCACCCGCAGCCGCACCCTGGCCGAAGCCACCAGCCACTCCCCCGCCCTCGCCCGCACCGCCTACGACATCTACGAGGGCCTCGGCCTGCAGCGCGCCCGCGTGCGGTCCCTGAGCGTTCGGGCCGATCTCGCACCGGCCGCGGCCGCGCACCACCAACTCAGCCTGGACGCCAGCGACGACAAAGCCCGGCGGATCGAATCCATCGCCGACCAGGCCCGGGCACGCTTTGGCCCGCACGCGGTCAAACCCGCCACGCTCGCCACCCGGCGCCCGGCCCACTGACCGGGAATCCGGCAGGCTGTCGCGCTGTAGGGGGTCGATTTAGTTCAGCAATCGGGCCTGTATCTCCGCAATACATCAGCAGGGTCGGGTAGTTCAGCAGTCCGGAATCCCGATCCTTGGGAGATTAGTCCAGCGGTGGCCAGGGACCGGCGAGCAGGCGATCGGCCTCCGCGACGATCACTTTGGCCAGCTGCTCGCGTGTGCTGTGCCGGATCGCCTCCCAATCGTTGTACGCGTCGACCTTGACGACCAGCGGCCGAAGCGACTGAGGCCGGGCCAGTGCGCCCCAGCCCTCGTACGTGATCAGGTCACCGCCTGCCCCGGGGGCCAGATTCCCGTTCACGATCAGTCGGAGCCACCAGCGCACGAGTTCCCAGCGTGCCTTCTCCCAGGGAATATCGGTGTCATCGGCGGGAAGGCCCTCGGTCAGACCCAGCTCAGCCAGTACCTGGTCGAAGAGCACATCGGCGTTCTCATGTTCAGTGCGCGACAGGCCGGCGAGCAGCGGAAGCGTCTCCGTCGCAAGGTCGAGGACCAGTGCCGTGAGCCCTGCCTCGATCAGCTGGTGCGGGTAGTGGTGTCGGCCGATCAGGCGCTCCAGTGCCAGCATCCGCAGGTACTCGGCAGACTCCTGCGCGCTGACGGCGTAGGGGGTGTGCGGGGTGGGCCTGGCGACGTCGGCGCCGGGCCCGCCGTGGACGAAGTACGACCAGAAGCCGACGGTCGAGTGGGCGGGAAGGCGGCTCGCCCGGCCGGTGAACTCGTTTCGTATGTAGTCGGCGAGGTCGTTTCCGTAGATGATGATGTCGGTCTGGTGGACGGACAACACGGGGTGGCCGCGTTCACCGGCTGTGCCGGGCAGGTAGCGGTGGCTGTAGACGGGGACCAGCTGCGGGACGGCCGCCAACTCGGACCGTGCGATCTGCAGTGCGTCGGACGTCCCTGCCGGCCTCGGACTCCAGGCGGGGTGCCAGAAGCCGTTGTGCTCCACGTCGAAGAGCACACCCTCGACCGGTTGGGAGAGCCGCTCGGCCAGGTCCTCGGGGTCGCCGTTCCGCCAGTCGGGCCAGCTTCGCGACCCGTGCGGGAGCCCGGCGGCGAGGAAGACCCTGTGGTCCGCCGAGAAGGTGAAGCCGAACCGTGCTTCGACTGCGTTGAGTTCCCGCTCACTGAGGCCGGGCCTGATCTCGGCTCGGAGCATGTTCTGAAGGTCCCTGGCCGCTTCCAGGGTCAGCGGCAGGGGCGAATGTGCGGTCATCCTTGCAGCGTAGTGACCAGTACGAACTGCTGAACTAGGCGTGACAGAGACCCTGACGTGTCTGCTGAACTACGGGAAAGCCGCAGGTCGTCACGCCAGTCTGGAGCAATTCCCTACAGCGCATGACTGATTACGACATAGCCGCCCTGATCCAACGCTTCGACCGGTTCGAAGGCGCACAGGGCAAAGTGACGGGCCAGCTGAGCGCGGCGATAGGAAGATCTGCTGCTGGACGTCGTCGGCTCTCGCCCACGCACCCCTGTGACCTCTCGGGCCACAGGGCCAGCCACCGCATCACCGCGTCCCTGACCTTCGGTTTGCACCACTCACCGGCCGGGGTGAGGATCACGCACGCGCAGCCCTGCTTCACTGATCACGATGACGACGATGTGCCTACGGCCGCGTTCCAGGAAGTGCGCTCGCGCCGACGTCATGTCGGCGAGACGATGCAGGCGTAGCACCTGCGTCCCAAAGGTAGATCGTCATGGTGCGCCGATCACTTGCGTTGGCCGCGACTGCGCTGGTCCTGCTTACAGCTGGGGGCTTGAGCGGTTGCGGCATGGACGACGGCAATACTGCACCGTCGCAATCGTCCACGCTCAGCGCGAAGGATGAGAAGGACGCCCGGATCCTCGTGATCGTCGAACAGCAGGGAGTCCTCTCCACGAAGCCCGATGCGGATCTGGTGAAGCTTGGCCACCTCGTCTGCCGGGACAACCTGGGCATGCTGAAGGCCGATCCAGGTCTGGCGGCCGCTGAGCTCGTGTCGGAGGATCACTCGCTGACTCAGGCGGAAGCCGAGACCGTGCAACAAGCCGCGGTCAAGGTCTACTGCCCGGACATGGCCGCGTAGGACGTGGCCGCGAGGAGTACTCAGGTTGAATTCGTGATGTCCGGGGCTGCGATCAGGTCGAGCAGGCCGAGGCGTACGGCGGCTTGACACGGACAAACAACTCAACCTGGCGCCCCTAGTAGATCCCCGACCCTGGCAGTTCAATGCAGCCGACACGGCACGCGCGAGGCGATAAGAGCTCGTAACAAGATCATGAGTCGGCTTCCGTAGGGTGCCTCCAACAGATCAGGCTGTAGACCGACGAGACCTGACGCGTCGTGGAGTGTCCGTGCTTTTGGTAGGGTCCTCGGCATGTCCTACATGTTCGTTCGCCTCCGTAGCGCCTAAGACGTCTGCCGCCGCAGTCGCTCAGCGACCGGCGCCAGCCGAGGAACCCGCAGAAGACCATCGTGTCTCACGGCACTGCCCTGCGGGTGCCGCTCGGCCCTGACCGTCGACGCGCACTCTTGCCGGTGAGCCCATCCACGTCGTGTGCTGCCCCTGATCAGGCGGCTGACGCTGGTTGATCGCTGCCGTCGGCCTGTGTGCGCCCGGCCACTGAACCGTGCTGCGCCTGGCGACAGGCGTGCCCGTTTCTCTCTTCGACTTCAGGCGGCGCACCGCGTCGGCATCAGCCTTTCAGGCATGCCTGCTGCGCCACCCACCGGACATAGGACTGACCCGAATGACATCTGTCTCCAGTAACTCTCCCCGTCCACGCCAGGCCCGCGAGGCCAATGCGACGTTCGTGCTCGTCCACGGCGTGTGCACCAGCTCGTTCATGTGGGCTCCCATCCAGCGCGAGCTGGCGCTGCTCGGGCACCGCAGCTTCGCCGTGGACCTGCCGGGGCACGGCTTTGACGCGCAGTACTCTGCCGCCTACCAGACCCCGCAGGACCTTGACGCGTGGGCGGCCGAACCGTCCGAACTGGCCGGGGTCACCCTTCAGGACAACGTCGACATGGTCGTCGACGTCGTCCGGCGGGTGGCCGAGCACGGTCCGGTGGTCCTGGTGGGCGCCAGCCTCGGTGGAACCACCATCACCGGCGTAGGCAACACGATTCCTGACCTGGTGGGCCGGCTCGTCTACGTCTCCGGCTGGTCGTGCGTAGAACGCTCCAACCCCATCGCATACATGCAGGAGCCCGAGTTCGCCGACAACCTGATGGCCCCGCTGGCCGCGCTGAACGTCGGCAATCCCGCCGAACTCGGCGTCGGCCGGGCGAACTACCGCACCGCCGACCCGGTCATGCTGGCCGGGCTCAAAGCGGCGATGATGGCGGACAGCACCGATGAACAGTTCCGCGCCTTCCTCAACATCTTGCAGCCGGACGAGTCCCTGGCGGTGATGATGTCCGACGCTCGCGGCCACGCGGACACCTGGGGCACCATCGCCCGCTCCTACATCCGTCTTACCGAAGACCGATCGCTTCCCGTGGCCATGCAGGACCGCCTGATCGCCGAAGCCAACGCACTGACGCCCGGCAATCCGTTCGACGTGCACACCCTGGCCACCAGCCACGTCGGGTTCCTGCTCAAGCCGGCGGAAGTGGCCGGCATCCTCGACCAACTGACCGTCTGACCCCAAAGGCACAGACCACTGCCTAGCGCATGGGATGGAGGCAGCCCGCGGCTGCCTCCATCCCATGAACGCCGCAGGCAAGCCCTACGAACTCGCCAACGGATCAGGAGTTGGCCTCCGAAGCCCCGACTGCCGCGCGGTAGGCGGAGCTGCGACAGCGGACTACTCAGGTTGAATCGGCGATTTCCGGGCCTTCGTGACGGTTGGTGATCCCTGCGGTATGTCCAGGTGATGCGGTATGCGCAAGGGGGCGGGCTGACGCCTGCCGAGCAGGAGAGGCGTGAGGTTGTGCGGCTGGAGGCTGCCAAGGGGTTCGAGGCCGGGGCGGGCACCGCGCGGATCGCGGCCGAACTGCGGGTGACGGACCGGTCGGTGCGCCGCTGGCGGGCGGCCTGGCGGCAAGGGGGTGTGGCGGCGCTGGTTTCGGCAGGTCCGATGGCGGTGGAACGGCTTTCGGCAGCCCAATGGCAGCGTCTGGAAGCCGAGTTGAAGCGCGGTCCCTTGGTCCACGGGTTCGATGACGAGCATCAGGGCTGGACGCTGAAGCGGGTGAAGCTGCTGATCGGCCGGCTGTTCCACGTCGGCTACACCCTGCAGGGGGTGTGGCGGCTGCTGAGGCGGCATGGCTGGTCTTGCCAGGTGCCCGTGCGGCGTGCGCTGGAGCGCGACGAGGCCGCGATCGAGGTGTGGAAAGCCGAGGTGTGGCCACGGGTAAAAGTACCGCGCACGACCTGGGCGCCCACATCTGCTTCGCGGACGAGGCTGGGCAGTCGTTGATCCCGCCCAGGGGGCGGACCTGGGCACCGCGCGGGGCCAGACCCGTGGTGCGGGTGGCCGGACGTCGCGGCGGCCGGGTCAACATCGCCGGTGTCGTGTGCTTCAAACCGGGTGCGCGACCGCGGATGTTCTACAAGCTGCACGTCTACCACCGGCGGCGGGGCGAGCCGAAGACATTCACCTGGCGGGACCACCGGGACTTCATGCGCCTGGTGCATGCCCAGCTCGACACCCCGGTGGTGTGGGTCTGGGACAACCTGTCCGTGCACCTGCAACAGGAGATCTTCGACTTCGCGGAGGAGCACAAGGACTGGCTGGTCATCTTCCATCTGCCGCCGTACGCACCGGAGATCAATCCGCAGGAAGGGATCTGGAGCCTGCTCAAGCGGTCCTTGACCGACTTCGCCGCAGCCGATCTCGCGCACCTGACCCGGGTCATCAAGCGGAAGCTGAAGAGCATCCAATACCGGCCCGACCTCATCACCGGCTGCCTGCCGACCACCGGCCTCGACCTTCACGACCTGATCGCAGCCCCGGACATCACGAATTCAACCTGAGTAAAGGCCGGTGGTCCCGCCGAGCGCCCGGAGCGCCCGGCGGAGTGCCGTCGGCTCGGGCTGACCGGACAGCTTGGCCAGCCAGAAGATGGCAGTGGTGACCTGACCTGGGTCGACGGCGCGTCAGCGGCTTCGGTGAGAGTGGTGCTGGTTCAGACGCCGCGCTTCCTCACCGTCTTTGTGGCGGGGGCCGTCTTCTTTGTTGCTGTCTTCTTTGTTGCTGTCTTCTTGGCAGCCGTCTTCTTCGTCGTCCGCTTCTTCGGCATCTCGTGGATGGTGGCCTCCTCGCCGCTCTCACCGCGGGCGGCCTGAGCCTTGGATACAGACTCCTCAAGGGCTGCCATCAGGTCGACGACCTTCCCCGTCGGCTTCTCTTCCGTGTTGGCCTTGGGTGGCCTTTTCCCGTCGGCCTTCGCGTGGATGACCTGCTCAAGGGCTTCGGTGTAGCGGTCGGTGGCCCAGTCCTGGCCAGTGATCTGGCCGACGGCCATGGAGTCGATGAGCAGGACCGCCTCGTCGATCTCGCGGTCGGTCAGCTCGACGGGCTTGGGGGCGAGGCTGCTGGGGCTGCGGACTTCGTCGTCCCACTTCATCGCGTGCAGGAGGATCGCGTCGCCCTGGACGCGCAGCAGGCCCAGACGCTCGCGGCCGTGCCACGCAAATTTGGCAACGGCGGCTTTCGAGGAGCGCTCCAAGGCTTTGCGCAACAGCACGTAGGGCTTGGCGGCTACCTGCCCGTCGCCTTGCAGGTAGTAGCCCTCGCCGATGCGTATCGGGTCGATCGACTCGTAGGGCACGAACGCGGCGATCTCGATGGCTTTGGCGGTGGGGAGCGGCATGTCGTCCAGCTCGGCATCCGTGACGGCGACGAGCTGGTCCTTGCTGACCTCGTACCCTTTGCCGATTTCGGCGGTAGTGAGCTGCTTGCCGTCGATCTCGCACACCTTGCGGGTGCGGACCCGGCCCATGTCCTCCAAGTGGTACTGGTGGAAAGAGATCGAGTGATTCTCTGTGGCGGGCAGCACCTTGATCGGAATGGTGACCAGGCCAAAGCTGATCGCACCGGACCAGACAGGGCGGGCGGGCATGCGGCACCTCCGTGACAGCTCCGAGACGACCAGCCTAGAAGCCGCAGCCCCGCCCCGCATGGTGAGACGCGGGGCAAGATGACGCTGCCACCAGCATCGATGCGAGCTTGGCGCGGTCAGGCCCGGGGGTCTACCCGCAGCCGGGCAGGGATGATCCAATGCATGGATGTCTGAGGGATCCGAGCTGAATCCGCCCCCGACCGGTCGGACGAAAGGCCTGACCGTCCGGCAGGACCAGGTGCTTCGGGCGATCCGAGACGGGATCCGTGCACGCGGATACCCGCCTTCCCTGCAAGAGATCGGCGCGGCAGCCGGTCTCACCAGTACCTCCTCAGTCAGCCACCACCTTGACGTGCTGTGCCAAAAGGGATGGCTACGCCACGTCCCTAATCAGGCGCGCTCCTACGTGCCGGCTGAGCTGGTGCACGAGCCCGATGTCGCCGCGCACGAGACGAGCGTGGTCCGCGTCCCCCTCATCGACGTTGCCACCGTCGGGGGCAGTGCCGGAAGGGAGCCGGTCCTGGAGATGCTTGATCTCCCCCGTCAGCTGGTTGGGGACGGGGAGCTGTTCTCTGCTGTGGTCATCGGCCGTGGCATGGAGTCCGCGGGCGTGCTGGATCAAGACATAGCGGTGGTCCGGCGTTCAGGACCGGTGGAAAGCGGCGTGCTGGTGGCCCTGCTGCTGGACGGCGAGGCCACGGTGCGGCGGCTGAAGAGGGACGGCGCGAACACGTGGCTGCTGACCGGTAACGGCGCAGGCCGGCCGGTCTGGTGCCATGAAGCCGCCCTCCTGGGGCGGGTCGTCGCCGTGCTGCGATGCCTGTGACCTACTGCCGACGCTCTGATCGTGTCCGCGGATGAGGGGGAGATGACCAGTGGTGACGCGAATTCCTCGGCCCGCTATGAGGGCAGGGTCCTCAGTGATGTCCCGGATTCGGACGTCGTCGATCGGGCATTCTTCGCGCCCCCGGCATCGCTGTTGGCGATCTGCCCGAGATCGTTCGGCAGAAGTTGAGCTGGCCGCTGGTGAGGTGGCGGCGCCGTGCTGGGCGCAGCCGGAGTCGGCGCCACCGCGAATAGGTGGCGCTCCGGTGTGATGGGGTCGGGATCCGCGACGCCAGAATCGAGTGACTCGCTTCTTGGTCAGAGCCTCGAGCGTCCCGGCCCCTGCGACTTGAGCCTGGGCCGCTAGTCGGCCCCCGTTCCTGGCCAACGCGCGCACAGGATGCGATCACACAGGGCCCAACGGTCTATTCCACGGCGCGCCGAGCCGACCAGCATGCGACCGAGGCTCACCTGCATGACGGGTTACAGACATTCAGGAGCTAAGGGATTCGACAAGAGGTCGATAGCGATCGACCGAGCGAGCGACTAGCGACTCACATCGAAGCGTGGAAGTTCTGATTGACGAGTCAATACGCCAGTCGTTAGGCTTTCAGAGTGAGCCTTGATAGGTGAACCGGAGCACCACTCATGAGGACTTGACACACACCAGGAACCGACTCGACATCATCGCTGCATCACAGTGGCGGCAGTGCCGCAGCTTCAAGGTGCACTCCGCGCCGACATGTAAGGACCAGCCGTCTACGGGTTCATACAAGTTCCTGCGCTCGCTTCATGCCCGGGTGACTCCCAGCTGACGTAGCGCCCCAACAGCTCGAGACGGAAGAGAGGTGCCATGACTAGCCCGGAGGCAAACCGCACCGGCGGCGAGCGCCAGGTCATAGCCACCCCGGAACCCGACCGTGGCCGAAAACATCTGTATCCCGTCCGCGCAGGTGATCGACTGAGCATCCCGATCGCCCCTGACACGTGGCTGACAGCCAAGGATGTCGCCGGGCTTCTCGGGGTCTCCCAGAAGACGCTCCAGAAGTGGCGCACCGCCCGGAAGGGACCGCGTTTCCACCGCCTTGGCGCCGTCGGTGGACGTGTCCGCTACGCCCCAGCCGATGTCTCCGCCTTCCAGGAGGAAACGCAGGTGACCGTTGTGAGCGCGGGCAGTGGGAGAGATGAGAGTCCGTCCACCCGACGTTTGAAACGTCCACGATCATAAGGACGAGCATGGCCAAGGCCTGGGTTGAAGACCTCTGGCACAAGAGGAACGGCAAGCCGACCGAGTACTGCCGCCGGCACAAAGGGGCCAAGCGCTACCGCAGTGCGGCCCACGGAGTCGGCGCGCAATGGCAGGTTCGCGGCTACAACGACCAGGGCGACGCACTGCCCAAGGAGAACTGGGAGTCGTACGACGAGGCGGAGAACCGAGCTCGGGATCTGACTACGGATGTCATCTCAGGCAGGCTCCGGCAGCAACAACGAGGTCAAATCACCCTGACGGCATACTACGAGACCGTGTGGTGGCCGAATGCGGAGATCCTGCCCGGTACCCGGGAGCGCACCGACCAGCGTGTGAAGTCCTGCATCTTGCCCTACCTCGGGGAGAAGCGGCTGCTCGACATCGGCACGGAAGAACTGAACGCCTGGAAGCTCGCTCTGCGCAAGCAGGTCGCGTCGGGGACAGTCCGCACAGCGTGGCAGAACCTGTCGAAGATCCTCCAGGCCGCGTGCGAGGCAAACCGCATTCCCCGCAATCCCTGCCGGGGGCTGGATTCTGCTCGGCCGCCGATAAGGCCGCCGACGAACAAGGAGGCGTGGGGTCCGTCGGTGTTCCGGGATGTGCGTGTTGCCCTCCACCCGCGGTACCGCGCCCTCGCCGAACTCGGCGTCGCCGCCGGCCTGCGCCCCGGCGAGGCGCTCGCGTGGAGCCCCGACGATCTGCGGGACGGCTGGCTTTATGTCGACCGGCAGCTCCAGAGCATCGGGGCGCGGCACTGGTTCAAGCTGCCAAAGAGGAACAAGACCCGCCGTCTGCCCGTGCCGACGGAGTTGGAGGAGGCCCTGCTCGCCCACATTGAGGCATTCCCACCCGTAGAGGTGACGCTGCCCTGGGTCGACGCGAGCGAACCCACCATGGCATGGGAGCAGAGGCCAAAGGTGACGGTCCGGTTGCTCACCGCTACGGCGTACGGCAACCCGATCACCAGCAACACCTTCCGGACCGACAACTGGAATCCGGCTCTGGAGGAAGCCGGGCTGGTGGAGCGGCTATACCGGGCGGACGGGACGCCTCGGGATGCCTGGAATGGCACGGCGCCGTTCACATTCCACGCTTTGCGGCACACCTACGCCTCGGTGCAGCTCGGCGCAGGCGAGACGCCGGTGACGGTGGCGGAGTACATGGGCGACACCGTGGAGACCGTGCTGGAGACCTATGCGCACTTCATCCCCGACACCGGCGGCCGGGGAGTCGAGGCCATGGGCAACTTCATGACGGCGGCCTGATCATGTCTCAACTGACCGCGGCAGGTGTGGTGATGGCTTCGATTGTGCCAGGCTATCGGGCCATGACGACTGAGCTGAGCGGCTTCGGCCCGGCAAATGTCACTTCGGCGGGTACCCGGTGCGCCCATGTGCCCGATCGATGCCCGACTGCGCGTGCTGCAGGCCTTTCACCTGCGGGAAAGCCCATCCCCAACCCCTTCCACAGGAAGGGGTTGGACCAGCCGCCCGTCCACACGGTCGGGAACGGCGTGGCGATTCCGGCGAGTCGACCGTCCACGGTGACCTGCACCTCGCGGTAGGGGCCGTCCTCGGCCTTGCAGGAGTAGGGCGCCGCGTCGGGAACCGTCAGGTACCAGTACTCCTCGCAGCCGCCGCCGGAGCCGGTCGCGTAGACCTCGGCGACGATGCGCTCGCTGTTGCGCGGGGTGGTGAGGGTGGTGCCGTCGCCCAGCGGCAGGACGCGGTCCGGGGGCGTCTGCCCGCCCTTCGCGCCACCCTTCTGCGCCGCGTAGAAGGTGAGGGTCGCCTTGACGTCGATGATGCCCGTGTACGTCTCGTTGACGACGTTCCCGATGAGCAACTCGACCTGCTGGTCGCGCTCCAGGGTCTCGCGGTAGCGCGTGACGTCCTTCTCCACGGACCAGGTGATGCCGTCGGCGGACGGCTCCGGCGTCGACGTGCGGAAGACCTCGACGCCTCCTATGCGGAGATACCCGAGGCGGTCGTACTGACGCCCCTTGACCTTGCCGTCGAGGCGGAGCACCACCTTGCTCCAGTCACCCGCGCCGCACTTCCCCGGCGGGCTGTAGGTGCCTACGTAGGGCGTGAAGTCCTTGAACTGGGCCTTGGCCACGGTCACTTCGCAGGACCTGGTGTGCGGCTTCGGGACGGGCGGGGCGGCCGTGACGGGGTCGTGCCAGTCGTTGCCGAACTCCGGTAGGGGCGACACGGCCGTCGCCGGGCCCGCGCTGAAGAGTGTGCTCGCCGCGAGGGTGACCCCGGCGAGCATGGACATGACGCGTCTTCTCATGGGGGATTTCTACGGCGGGTCGACGACCACCGCCAGCCCCTCTAGCCCCTCAGGTTCGCCTTGTCCCCCATCAGCACGACCGGGTGCTTCTTCGGATCGATGTTCTTGAGGAGGTACTCCATGCCGGACTTCGACAGGCTCACACAGCCCGACGTGCCGCTGCCGTGGTCCATGTGCAGCCAGATGCTGCCGCCCTTGGACTGGCCCTGGGGGCGGGTCGGGTCGTTGGGCGGGGTGCCCTTGGCGCGGTTGTAGTCGATGGCGATGACGTAGTCGAAGTCGTGCCAGTGCGACTTGGCCCAGTAGTGCGGGGCCTGCATCGACGCGCTCTTCGTGTACGGGAGCCCGGCGCCCGGATCGGCCAGGACACCGCCCGCGTCGGTGAGCGTGTAGACGCCGACGGGGCTGCGCTTGTCGTTCTCGCGGTGGTCGGTGGTCCAGCCCTTCTTGCCGTTGTGCGCGGCCCAGCTGCGGGTCTTGTCCCAGGTCGCCCCGGACTTCTCGTACAGGACGACGGTGGACTTCGCCGAGTCCTCGCCCTCTCCGTAGACCGCGACGACCTGCCGGGAGTTCTTGGGGATCTTGTTCTGGAGGCGGTCGCCCACGTCGGGGATGCGCTTGAGGTCGGTCGTCGCCGACGCCTCCGCTCTCTTCGCCCGGCCCGCGCCCTCGTCGTTCTTCGCTCCGGCCTTCGATCCGTCGTCCGAACTTCCGCAGGACGTCAGAAGAACACCGCAGGCCGCGACCGCGGCCGCCGTTCGCACCGCACCGGCTATACGCATCCGTCCATGGTCGCACTCGGTTCACGCGAGCCGCTCCGGCGCCCTGCCCGGGGCGGAGAAGGGGCCGAATCTTTACTCCCCGACGGAAAATCGTTTGCTTCGCGCCACCGTCCGAGGCGAACCTTTCACGGCCTGTTACCGCCGCTCGATGTCAGCAGCCTCCGCCCGTGGAGCGCTCCTCCGCCCGTTCACCACCGTCCGTTCACGCCGGCACGCTCCGCCGAACCGACGGTCCGCTTCTCCGACCCCGACCCCGACCCTGGGACGTCACACGCCATGCAGATTCGCGATCTTCCGTTCACCGACCCGGGCATGCCGGATGCCCGCTCGGGCCCCCACTTCCTGCGCTGGCTCGGGCGGAACCAGCTCGACGGCCAGCTGAAATCACTCGCCTGGGGCCTCCTGCACTTCGGCTCCATCGCGGTACTGCCCTACCTCGTCGGCCTCGCCGTGCAGGCCGTGGTCGACCGCTCGGGGGAGCGGCTCGCCGTGGCGGGCGCGGTGATGGCACTGTGCGGCATCGCCATCGCCCTGGGCGACACCATGCTGCACCGCACGGCGGTCACCAACTGGATCACCGCGGCGGCCCGCGTCCAGCAGCTCCTGGCCCGCAAGACCGCGCAGCTCGGCTCCGCGCTCACGCGGCGCGTGGCCGCCGGTGAGGTGGTCGCGGTCTCCACCGGTGACGTCGAGAAGATCGGCTGGTTCGTGGAGGCGGCATCGCGATTCGCGGCGGCGGCGCTCACGGTCGTCTTCGTCTGCGTGGGCCTCGTCGTGTACCAGCCCGCTCTCGGCGTCGTCGTCGCCGTCGGCGTCCCGGTGCTCGCCCTCGCCGTGCTGCCGCTGCTGCCGCGCGCCACCCGGCGCGCCGACCACCAGCGCGAGAAGGCCGGGCGTGCGACCGAACTGGCCTCGGACACCGTGGCCGGGCTGCGGGTACTCCGTGGCATCGGCGGCGAGGAGCTCTTCCTCGACCGCTACCGCCGCGCCTCGCAGGAAGTACGTACGGCCGCCGTGCGCAGCGCCCGGATGTGGGCTGCCATCTCGGCGGTCCAGGTGCTGATGCCGGGGCTGCTGTTGATCGTGGTCGTCTGGCACGGCGTGAACCTGGCCCGCGAGGGCCGGATCACCATCGGCGAGCTGGTCACCGTCTACAGCGCGGTCACGATGCTGACCTACCCCTTGCGGCACTTCGAGGAGATCGCGATGGCCTACAGCTTCTCGCGCCCCTCGGCCAAGCGCGCCGCCCGGGTGCTCTCGCTCCAGCGCACGACGCATGCCGAGGGCTCCCAGGGTGCCAAGGGTTTCGAGGGTGCCAAGGGTTCCGAGGGCGCCGAGCGGCGTGACCCCGGGGAGACGCCCACGGGTGATCTCTACGACCCGGTGACCGGGCTTCTGGCGCCCTCGGGCCGGCTCACCGCCGTCGTGTGCGGCGACCCGGACGAGGCGGGGCGGCTCGCCGAACGCCTCGGCGGGCACGCGGCGTTCGACGACGCGGAGGAGCTGCCGTCCGTGCTGCTCGGCGGGGTGCCGCTCGACGAGGTCCCGCTGGCCACCGCCCGCACCGCCGTCCTCGTACAGGACAAGGACCCCGTCCTGCTGTCGGGCACGCTGCGCGCACTCCTCGACGTACCGGCGTCGGGAGCGGTCAGCGCCGACGACGCCCTGGAGGCCGCGCAGTGCGCGGACGTCCTGGACGCCTTGGCGCAGGCTTCGGTGGACGAGGCGCCCTTGGACGCCCATGTCACCGAGCGCGGGCGCTCCCTTTCGGGCGGGCAGCGGCAACGTCTCGCGCTGGCCCGCTCGTTGATCACCGATCCCGGCGTCCTCGTGCTCGACGAGCCGACGTCCGCCGTCGACTCGCACACCGAGGCGCGGGTCGCCGAGGGCGTCAAGGGGCTGCGCAAGGGGCGTACGACCGTGGTCCTCACGTCGTCGCCGCTGCTCCTCGACCGGGCCGAGCGCGTGGTCTTCCTCCATGAGGGGCAGGTCGTGGCGGTGGGCGAGCACCGCGAACTGGTGCACAGCGAACCGCGCTACCGGGCGGTCGTGACGCGCGAGACGGACGAGGAACGGACGCCGCAGGCACCGGACGACGGCGAGACCGCCCCCCATACCCACACCGACGTCAACGTCAACGTCGGCATCGACATCGACATCGAGGAGACGGCATGATCGGCCTGGCGCCACCGGAGTACGACCCGGCGGCCCCGACCACCGCGGACACCCTGCCCGTCGGTGCGCCCGCGACGGTGGGAGCCTACGTACGCGAGCTGTTCAAGCGGCACCGCCGGGCCTTCGTCCTGCTCATCACGGTCAACACCTGCGCGGTGGTGGCCTCCATGGCCGGTCCCTACTTGCTGGGTGATCTGGTCGAGAGCGTCTCGGACGGCGCCCGCGACCTCCATCTGGGGCGCACCATCGGGCTGTTCACCGTCGCCCTGATCGTGCAGGCCGTCTTCGTGCAGCAGGTGCGGGTACGCGGCGCGATGCTCGGTGAGCGGATGCTGGCCGATCTGCGCGAGGACTTCCTCGTGCGTTCGGTCGGACTGCCGCCGGGTGTGCTGGAGCGGGCCGGGACGGGGGATCTGCTGTCGCGGATCACCACGGACGTCGACCGGCTCGCGAACGCCATGCGGGAGGCCGTGCCGCAGCTCGCCATCGGCGTGGTCTGGGCCGTGCTCCTGATCGGCGGTCTTGCCGTGACGGCGCCGCCGCTGGCGCCCGCCATCCTCATCGCGGCGCCGCTCCTCGTGATCGGCTGCCGCTGGTACTTCAAGCGGGCGCCCTCCGCCTACCGTTCGGAGGCCGCCGGGTACGCCGCCGTCGCCGCCGCTCTCGCCGAGACCATCGACGCGGGGCGCACGGTGGAGGCGCACCGGCTCGGGGAGCGCCGCGTGAAGCTGTCGGAGCGCCGTATCAAGGAATGGACGGCGTGGGAACGGCACACGCTGTACCTGCGCTCCGTCCTCTTCCCGGTCATCACCTTCACCCACACCATCGTGCTCTGCTCCGTCCTGATGATCGGCGGCGTGTTCGTCCTCCAGGGCTGGATCGGCGTGGGCCAGCTGGCCACCGGCGCCCTGATCGCCCAGATGCTCGTCGATCCACTGGGGATCATCCTCAGGTGGTACGACGAGCTGCAGGTCGCCCAGGTCTCGCTGGCGCGCCTGGTGGGCGTACGGGACATCGAACCGGACGCGGGCGACGGCTCCGTCACTCCCGAGGGACGCCACGTCCTCGCGGACGACGTGCACTTCGGCTACCGCGCGGGCGTCGACGTCCTGCGCGAGGTGTCGCTCGCCGTCGAGCCGGGTTCGCGCGTCGCCCTGGTCGGCCCGTCGGGCGCGGGCAAGTCCACCCTCGGCAGGCTGCTCGCGGGGATCTACGCACCGCGCGACGGCCGCGTGACGCTGGGCGGAGCCGAGCTGTCCGCCATGCCCGCGGAGGAGGTCCGCTCCCACGTGGCGCTGGTCAACCAGGAGCATCACGTCTTCGTGGGCTCCCTGCGCGACAACCTCCTGCTCGCCAGGACGGGGGCGCGGGACGCGGAACTGTGGGCGGCTCTGGGCGCGGTCGACGCCGACGGCTGGGCACAGGCTCTGGGTGAGGGTCTGGACACCGAGGTGGGCTCGGGCGGCTTCGCCCTCACCCCCGCGCAGGCCCAGCAGATCGCCCTTGCCCGCCTCGTCCTCGCCGACCCGCACACCCTGGTCCTCGACGAGGCGACCTCGCTCCTCGACCCGCGTGCGGCCCGCCACTTGGAGCGCTCGCTCGCGCGCGTCCTGGACGGCCGCACGGTCGTGGCCATCGCCCACCGCCTGCACACCGCGCACGACGCGGACGTGATCGCGGTGGTCGAGAACGGCCGGATCAGCGAGCTGGGCAGCCATGACGAGCTGGTGGGCGCGGGGGGTGCGTACGCGGCGCTGTGGCTGTCCTGGCATGGATAGTCCGTCACCCGCGGCGGCCTCTTCCCGCTTCGCGCCGGGCGTGACGCATGAAGCGTTGCTGAGGCGTCTGCTGCCCGGGGAACCGGTGTCCGACCTCCCCGTCGTCCAGGGGCAGTTTCACCATGTGGTGATCGGCTCGGACCGGGTGGTGCGCTTTGCCCGTACCGAGGCGGCGGCCGCCCGGCTGACCGAGCGGGCGGCTGTCCTGCGCGTGCTCGCCGGGCTCGACCTCGGCTTCCGCACGCCCGAGCCCCTGCTCGCCGGTGGCACCCGGGGCACGGACGAGCCTCCGTTCCTGCTGCTCAGCCGGGTCCCCGGAGCGCCCCTGGCAGACGGCGTGCTCGACCACTCCGATCTCGACCACGCCGAGGTGGCTGCGTCCGTGGCCGCGCAGTACGCCTCGCTGCTGGCCGCCCTCGCCGACGCGGGCACCGATACGGCGGTACGGGCGGCGCTGCCGCATGCGAGGGAGGGCGAGTGGCGGCGGCTCGCGGCGGACGTCCGCGCCGAGCTGTTCGGCCTCATGTCGGATGCGGGGCGGCTGCGCGCCGAGCGGGACATCGCGGAGCTCGACGGCCTGCCGCACCTCACCGGGGCACTGGTGCACGGCGACCTGGGCGGGGAGAACGTGCTGTGGCAGGTCGTCGGGGGACGGCCGCGGCTCAGCGGAGTCGTCGACTGGGACGAGGTCACGCTCGGCGATCCGGCGGAGGATCTCGCGGCGATCGGCGTCGGCTGGGGCTGTGCCTGCGGCTGCGGCTGCGGCGGGGAGCTGGGAGACCGGGTGCTTGACCGGGTGCTCGCGCTGGGCGGCCGATCCGAGGCGTACGCCGGGGTGGCCGGACGCGCCGCCACGATCCGCGGAACGTTCGCCTTGCAGCAGGCGCTTTCCGCGTATCGCGACGGTGACGAGCAGGAGCTGGCGGAAGGGCTTGCGGGATACCTGTAGCGGGGACGTGGTGGGGGGTAGCTGTAGGGGACCACGCCCCGCCCGGCCCCCGCCCCCCTCAGATGAAGTTCAGCGCGGCCGCGCCGCCCACTCCCCCGAGCAGCATGAAGACCGGCATCAGCACCTTCAGCTCGATCCAGCTGCCCGCCCGGAACCGCATCAGCTTCGGCGGCCCGATCGGATACCAGCGCTTGCGGCCGATGGGGATGGGCCACAGGATCGGGCAGCCGGAGACCGTGAGCGCGTCCCCGATGTCGTGCACCAGGGCGCCGAGCACGATCGGCAGGCCCAGCCACAGGTACTCCTGGCCCGGCGCGGTGAACAGCCAGTCCGCGCCGTTCCCGGGCTTGTCCAGGACTCCGGCCAGGATCCAGGCGCTCGTCGCGGCGAGCAGCCACACCAACACATCGCTGCTCGACCCGCGCGCGGCCCGCCACAGCAGGCCTTCGATGGCGAGCACCATGTGGACGAAGAGCAGCGCCAGGACCGCCCAGCGGCCGCCGAAGATGGCGAGCCCCGAGGCCCCGGCCCCGATGAGGACCGCCCACAGCCAGGTGTGCGTGAGGGTGCGGTGACCACCGGCCCTGCGCGGGTCGCCCTGTTTGCGGGTCGCCTTGTAGACGGCGGCCGAGAGCTTGTCGACGATCTCGCACAGGCCCCGGGATACCGGCCCGAAGGCCCGCGAGATGGTCGCCGACTTGTGGTCGAGGTCGGGTGCGAGCGCGGCCCCGGCGCAGATCAAGGCTCCGACGAGGAGAACGGGCCAGGGCATCGTGTGCCCCGCCGCCGCCGCGGCCGCTCCGACGCCGAGCCAGGCCGCCGCCCCCGACAGTGAGTGTGCCGGACCCATCATGGCTGTTCCCCGCCTCATTTCCGTTGTACTGACGCCCCGTTGGCGACACAGCGTAGCGTTCGTGATCTTCGTACGGACCGCCGGTTCCCAGATCGGGTCGGAAGGAAGGCAAGATGGGGGTGTGACACTTATTGATCAGCTGCCGCCGGATGCCGACCCCGATGCCCTCTTCGAAGCCTTCTCCTCGTGGGCCGAGGGTCAGGGGATCACTCTCTATCCGGCTCAGGAGGAGGCGCTGATCGAGGTGGTCTCCGGAGCCAACGTGATCTTGTCCACGCCGACCGGCTCCGGAAAGAGCCTGGTCGCGGCGGGCGCGCACTTCACCGCCCTTGCCCAGGACAAGGTCACCTTCTACACGGCTCCGATCAAGGCGCTGGTGTCGGAGAAGTTCTTCGACCTGTGCAAGCTCTTCGGCACCGAGAACGTCGGCATGCTGACCGGCGACGCTTCCGTGAACTCCGACGCGCCCGTCATCTGCTGCACGGCCGAGGTCCTCGCCTCGATCGCGCTGCGGGACGGCAAGCACGCCGACATCGGCCAGGTCGTGATGGACGAGTTCCACTTCTACGCGGAAGGGGACCGTGGCTGGGCCTGGCAGATCCCGATCCTGGAACTGCCGCAGGCACAGTTCATCCTCATGTCCGCGACGCTCGGCGACGTCTCGATGTTCGAGAAGGACCTGACACGCCGCACGGGACGCCCCACCTCGGTGGTCCGCTCCGCGACACGCCCGGTCCCGCTCTCGTACGAGTACCGCCTGACGCCCATCACGGAGACGCTCACCGAGCTCCTGGAGACCAAGCAGGCGCCGGTCTACATCGTCCACTTCACGCAGGCACAGGCCGTCGAGCGCGCGCAGTCGCTGATGAGCATCAACATGTGCACCCGCGAGGAGAAGGACAAGATCGCCGATCTGATCGGCAACTTCCGCTTCACCACCAAGTTCGGCCGCAACCTCTCCCGGTACGTACGCCACGGGATCGGCGTGCACCACGCGGGCATGCTGCCCAAGTACCGACGGCTCGTCGAAAAGCTGGCCCAGGCCGGTCTCCTGAAGGTCATCTGCGGCACGGACACCCTCGGCGTCGGCGTCAACGTCCCGATCCGTACGGTGCTGTTCACCGCCCTCGCCAAGTACGACGGCACACGCGTGCGAACGCTGCGCGCCCGGGAGTTCCACCAGATCGCGGGCCGGGCCGGCCGGGCGGGCTTCGACACGGCGGGCCTCGTCGTGGCGCAGGCGCCCGAGCACATCATCGAGAACGAGAAGGCGCTCAACAAGGCGGGCGACGACCCGAAGAAGCGCCGCAAGGTGGTGCGCAAGAAGGCGCCGGAAGGCTTCGTGGGGTGGACCGAGGAGGGCTTCGACAAGCTCATCACCTCCGAGCCCGAGCCGCTGACCTCCCGCTTCCGCGTCACGCACACCATGCTCCTCGCGGTGATCGCCCGCCCGGGCAACGCCTTCGAAGCGATGCGCCACCTCCTCGAGGACAATCACGAGCCGCGCAAGCAGCAGCTGCGGCACATCCGCCGCGCCATTGCCATCTACCGTTCGCTGCTCGACGGCGGCGTGGTGGAGAAGCTCGACGAGCCGGACGCCTCGGGCCGCATCGTGCGTCTGACGGTCGACCTCCAGCAGAACTTCGCGCTCAACCAGCCCCTCTCGACGTTCGCGCTCGCCGCCTTCGACCTGCTCGACCAGGAATCCCCTTCGTACGCCCTCGACATGGTGTCCGTCGTCGAGTCCACCCTGGACGACCCACGCCAGATCCTCGCCGCCCAGCAGAACAAGGCGCGCGGCGAGGCCGTGGCTCTGATGAAGGCGGACGGCGTCGAGTACGAGGACCGCATGGAGCGCCTCCAGGACGTCACGTACCCCAAGCCTCTGGAGGAGCTCCTCTTCCACGCGTACAACACCTACCGGACGAGCCACCCGTGGGTCGGCGACCACACGCTCTCCCCCAAGTCCGTGATCCGCGACATGTACGAACGGGCGCTGACCTTCACGGAGTTCACCTCCTTCTACGAACTCGCCCGCACCGAGGGCATCGTCCTTCGCTACCTTGCGAGCGCGTACAAGGCGCTTGAGCACACCATCCCGGACGACCTGAAGTCCGAGGACCTCGAAGACCTCATCGCCTGGCTCGGCGAGATGGTCCGTCAGGTCGACTCCAGCCTGCTCGACGAGTGGGAGCAGCTCGCCAACCCCGAGGTCATGACCGCCGAGGAGGCCCAGGAGCGCGCCGACCAGGTCAAGCCGGTCACCGCCAACTCCCGCGCCTTCCGTGTCCTGGTCCGCAACGCGCTCTTCCGGCGCGTCGAGCTCGCCGCCCTCGACCACGTCGAGGAGCTGGGCGAACTGGACGCCGATTCCGGCTGGGACGCGGACGCCTGGGGCGAGGCCATGGACAAGTACTGGGACGAGTACGACGATCTCGGCACCGGTCCCGACGCCCGCGGCCCCAAGCTCTTGCTCATCGAGGAGGACCCGGACCACGGTCTGTGGCGCGTCCGGCAGACGTTCGCCGACCCGAACGGCGACCATGACTGGGGTATCGGCGCGGAGGTCGATCTCGCGGCCTCCGACGAGGAAGGCCGTGCCGTCGTCCGGGTCACCGACGTCGGCCAGCTCTGACCGTTCGCGTTGATGCCGACGCAGACGCTGACCGCACCGGGTCTCCCCCGGACTGAAGCCGAGGAATGCCATGACCAACCCCGCCGACCGCCTTGTCGATCTGCTTGACCTGGAGCAGATCGAGCTCAACATCTTCCGTGGCCGCAGCCCGCAGGAGTCCTTGCAGCGCGTGTTCGGCGGGCAGGTCGCCGGGCAGGCTCTGGTGGCCGCCGGGCGTACCACCGAGGGCGAGCGCCCGGTGCACTCGCTGCACGCGTACTTCCTGCGGCCCGGCCGGCCGGGCGTGCCGATCGTGTACCAGGTCGAGCGGGTGCGGGACGGGCGGTCCTTCACCACGCGCCGGGTCACCGCGGTCCAGCAGGGTCGCACCATCTTCAATCTCACCGCTTCCTTCCATCAGCCCGAGGAGGGCGCGTTCGAACACCAGCTGCCGCCGCGCATCACGGCTCCCGACCCCGAGTCGCTGCCGACGGTCGCCCAGGAGATCACCGAGCATCTGGGTGAGCTCCCCGAGCAGCTGGAGCGCATGGCCAGACGTCAGCCCTTCGACATCCGCTACGTCGACCGGCTGCGCTGGACCCCCGAGGAGATCAAGGACGCCGAGCCGCGCAGCGCGGTCTGGATGCGCGCGGTCGGCCCGCTCGGCGACGATCCCCTCGTCCACACCTGCGCGCTGACGTACGCGAGCGACATGACGCTCCTGGACGCCGTCCGCATCCCGGTGGAACCGCTGTGGGGCCCACGAGGCTTCGACATGGCCTCGCTGGACCACGCCATGTGGTTCCACCGCCCCTTCCGCGCGGACGAGTGGTTCCTGTACGACCAGGAATCCCCGATCGCGACGGGCGGCCGCGGTCTGGCCCGCGGACGCATCTACGACATCGAGGGCAGGCTGCTGGTCTCGGTCGTCCAGGAAGGTCTCTTCCGGCCCTACGGGGAGCGGCACATGGACGGCCGCCCGTCGACGGGGGCGTGAGCGGACGCGTCAGGCGTCGGGGTTGAGGTTGGGATTGGGATGTGGGTTGGGGTTGGGGCATCGATGAGGGAGACGACATGACCGGACACCGCGACCACCTGCTGGCCGAGGCCGTTCGGCTCCGCGAGGACGGTCGCCGCGAGGAGGCGCGGGAGCGGCTGCTCGCCCTGTGCGAGCAGTTCCCCACGGATCCGGAAGTGGCGTACCAGACCGCGTGGGTGCACGACACACTCGGCCTGGAGGCCGAGGCGGTGCCGCATTACGTCCGCGCGGTCGAGCGGGTCGAGGGGGCTCAGGGGCAGGGGCTTTCTTCTGATGACCGCCGAGGAGCTCTCCTTGGTCTGGGCAGTACGTACCGCGTCCTCGGCCGGTATCCGGAAGCCGTCGTGACCTTGGGGGACGCGGTGGCCGAGTTCCCCGACGACGACGCCCTCAAGACCTTTCTGGCCATGGCGCTCTACAACACCGGCCGGGCGCACGACGCCATGGAGATCCTGCTGACCGTGCTCGCCAGTACGAGCCAGGACCCGGACATCGTCAGCTACCGGCCCGCGATCGAGCACTACGCGAAGGATCTCGACGCGACGGAGTAGCGATCACCCACCCTGCCTGTCACTCCCACGCCCATCACGGAGGTCACGCTCCCCTGCGGCGCAACCACTTGAGCAAGCCTCGTGACGTCGGCGCATCTGGCGCGTCAGGCACCGCCGATACCTCCGGCACAGGGTGAGGGGGTTCCGACGCCGGCTCCGACGCCGGCCCCGGCTCCGACTCCGGTTCCAGTTCCGCCACCGGATGAGGCACCGATTCGGGCCTCGGCGCCGGGCGCTGCCTGCGCGCCTGGGAGAGGCCGATGGTCAGGTTCGCCCGCAGCCAGCGGATCTCGTCCGGGTCGTCCGCGGTCATGATCTTCTGAATGATCTGTCCCGCCGGTGAATCGAGCGCGCCCCGAGCGAGGGGCTCGGGCATGAGCCTGCGTACATAGGCGCGTTCGTACGGATCCTTGATGATCTCCGCGATCTGGACCGGGTCGAGCAGCCAGGCCACGGCGGCGGCTCGCTCCCAGGGATCGTCGCACTGCTCCAGCAGCGCTCCCGCGTGGCGTCCCCGCCAGTTGCGTGCCCGAAGGTCGACGCCCGCCTCCAGTTGGGCGCGGATCGCGCCGGGGGCTCGGCCGGTGAGCAGACCGGCGTTGATCTCGGCCTCGGCGAAGTGCCGCAGCTCCTCCGCCAGATAGAGCCAGACCACCGCTCGATAGCGGTTGAGGTAGACCTTCACCGGCGTGACGAGGCCCACGCGAGTGAGCCGAGTGAACCGGGCCGTGGAGATGCCCATGAGAGCCGCGCCCTCAGTGGTCCCCACGGCTCTGATGCGCTCCACCCATGCCTCGGGAAAGCCCTCCCCGGCACGGACACGCTCGATCTCCTCGCGTGTGACGCGGCGCCGTCCCCCGACCGTGTCGCTCACGGTGTGGATGCGGCCCAGCATCACGGCGAGCTCGAACTCGCCGCGTTTCAGCCCCAGTTCCCGTGCCGCGTGGCCCTGCGTGACCGATGTCCGCGCTGCCGCGTCGACGGCTTCTCGCGTGATCGTGTGACCTGTCATGGTGGTTCTCCCCCGTGAGGCGTCTTTGCTCTCGGGAAAACCGTAGCGCGATCACCGCAATCCGCGCCGAGCCTGTGGATAACTCTCGCCGCGACGACGTTTTAGCTGGTCATAGGTCTACCACTGACGTCCGTTCGGGCTGCCGGGCGCCCACGCCGAGATGCTCTCCGACCCGGTTGACGAGGAGTGTCATCTCGTACGCGACCTGACCGATGTCCGCTTCCGCCGAACTGAGGACGCACAGGCAGCTGCCGTCGCCCGCCGCGGTGACGAACAGCACCGCGTCATCGAATTCGATCATGGTCTGGCGCACGTTGCCCGCCTGGAAGTGCCGGCCTGAACCCTTGGCGAGGCTGTGCAGACCGGAGGAGACCGCGGCCAGGTGTTCCGCGTCCTCCCGCTTCAGTTCGGAACTCGCGCCGGTCACCAGTCCGTCGTTGGACAGCACCAGCGCGTGCCGTACGGGCTCCATTCGCTCGGTCAAGTCGTCGAGCAGCCAGCCGAGCCCCGTGTTCTGCACCATGTTCCCGTCTCCCCGCCTTCTGTTCCCCCTGTCCGGAGGAACTGACCTGCCAGCCTTCCCCACCAGCGGCGCCCGGGCAAGCATGATGAGGACATGGCACAGAAGATGACCGAGGACCAGTGGCGGGCTTTCGTCTCGCAGGGCACCCGAACCGGCAAGCTTTCGACCGTCCGTGCGGACGGCAGCCCGCATATCGCACCGATCTGGTTCTTGTTGGACGGGGACGATCTGGTGTTCAACACCGGGGCGGAGACCGTCAAGGGGAGGAATCTGGCGCGGGACGGGCGCGTCGCCCTGTGTGTGGACGACGACAAGCCTCCGTTCGCGTTCGTGGTGCTGCAAGGGCAGGCCCGGCTGATCGACGATCTCGACGAGGTGCGGCACTGGGCGGCCCGGCTCGGCGCCCGCTACATGGGTGAGGGGCGCGCCGAGGAGTTCGGCGAGCGCAACGGCGTGCCCGGCGAACTCCTCGTGCGCGTCAAGATCGACAAGGTCGTCGCTCTCGGCGCCGTCGCCGACTGAGGCCCGAACTCACGGCCTGACGGTCAGCCCACCGTGTCGAGCAGCCGGGCGGTATGCATCCGCCCGGCGTACTCGACCAGGCGTATCAACACCTCCTTTCCCGAATCGCGGTCCCGTGCGTCGCACAGCACCACGGGGGTGCCGCGGTCGAGGTCCAGAGCCCGTGACACTTCGTGCGCCCCGTACGTACGCGCGGTCGCGAAGCAGTTGACGGCCACCACGAACGGGATGTGCCGATGCTCGAAGTAGTCGACGGCGGGGAAGCAGTCCTCGAGCCGTCGTGTGTCCGCGAGGACGACGGCACCGAGCGCGCCCTGGGACAGCTCGTCCCACAGGAACCAGAAACGGTCCTGCCCCGGCGTACCGAAGAGGTACAGCGACAGGCCCGACCTGATGGTGATGCGGCCGAAGTCCATGGCGACGGTCGTCGTGGTCTTGCGGTCGACTCCGCCGGTGTCGTCCACCGACTGGCCCGCCTCGCTGAGCAGTTCCTCGGTGCGCAGCGGGCGGATCTCGCTGACCGCGCCGACGAGGGTGGTCTTGCCCACCCCGAAGCCGCCCGCGACCAGAATCTTCAACGCCATGGCGGTCGTGTCGCCGCCGCCGGCGTCAGAGTGCTCGGAGCCCATCGATCACCTCTCGCAGGATCTTCTCGTCGGGCAGTTGTGCGGGTGGCACGGGTCGGCTCACCTTCACGCAGCCCATTTCCAGCAGATCGCCGAGCAGCACCCTGACCACGCCCACGGGCAGATCGGCGTCGGCAGCAAGCTCGGCGACCGATTGGGTCTCGGTGCGGCACAGTTCGATGAGCGACCGGTGTTCCGGTCCGAGCGCGGTGTCGTCGCCGGGGCCCGGTGCGTTCTCGTCCAGCGTGACGAGTGCGATCAGGTCGAAGCGCACTCCGCTGGGCCCAGGCTGGGTCCGGCCGCCCGTCATCGCGTAGGGACGGACCAGGGGCCCGGCCTCGTTGTCGTACCACTGGCTGCCCGCGTCGCGCGGGATGCCGCTGATGTCCTCGGTCATCTGCGTCGACCGCCCTGCCTCATCCGGCGGCCGGCGGCTGTGCCGCGAGGCGCGGTGGCGTGTAGAGGTGCTCGCCCACCCGTTTGACCAGGCGTGCCATCTCGTAGGCGACCAAGCCGATGTCGGCCGTCACGGTGCTGAGTACGGCCAGGCAGGAGCCGTCGCCCGCCGCTGCCACGAACAAGAAGGCGTCGTCCATCTCGACCATGGTCTGGCGCACTCCCCCGGCCCCGAAGTGCCGTCCGGCGCCCTTGGCGAGGCTGTGGAACCCGGAGGCGACCGCGGCGAGGTGCTCGGCGTCCTCACGGGCGAGGGCGGTCGAGGCACCGACAGCGAGCCCGTCGTTGGAGAGCACCACGGCGTGCCGTACCTCGCCGACGCGCAGGACCAAGTCATCCAGCAGCCAGTCGAGTTCGCCGGACCGGCCGGCGGTGATGCTCTGATCCTGGATCATGGGTGGTCTCCTTCGGTGCTGTCACTGGCCGGTGCGGGCCCCGGGATGTCGGGGACCGCGCCGACGATGCCCGGGCGGCGACCTCCGCCGCGGACCCAGCCCTCGCGGTAGGCGGCCATGCGGTCCCGTACGTCTTCGGGGCTGCGTTCGGTGTCTTCGCGCACACTCACGGATCCGGCGGCGACCTCGGGGGGCCGCTCGCGCAGTTGCGGGGCCAGGCTGGCCTGGCGCACGCGGCGCGGGAGGTCGTCCGAAGGCTCCGGGGCCGCCCTGTCGGGCTCCGCGTCCGGCGGTTTGTGCAGGCGCAGAGCGGTGACGCCGGGGGGCGTCGCCGCGGGGGTCTCCGTGGACGGGGCCAGTACGGGACGGACGGCCGGGGCGGGCACGGAGTTGCCGTTCATCGGTGCGGTGTCGGGCACGCGCGCGTGTCCGTCCTGTCTGCTGTCGCGTTCCATGGTGTGGGCTCCGGGGCTCTCCGATGCGGTGCTCTGCAGCAGTGCGGTGGGCAGAAGGACTACTGCGGTGGTTCCGCCGTAAGGGGACGTACGGAGGTGCACTTTGACTCCGTGCCGCGCGGCGAGCCTGCTGACTACGAAGAGCCCCAATTGGTCGCTGTCGAACAGGTCGAGCGTTTCGGACTGCTCGATGCGGTGGTTGGCCTCCGCCAGGGTCTCTGCGCCCATACCGAGGCCACGGTCCTCGATCTCCAGGGCGTAGCCGTTGCCGACCGGTTCACCGTTGACCCGCACTTTGGTGTGGGGCGGCGAGAACTGGGCCGCGTTCTCGACGAGTTCGGCCAGGAGGTGGGTGAGGTCGGCGACCGCCGTGCCGACGACCGCGGCGGCGGGGAGCTGTCGCACCTCCACGCGCGCGTAGTCCTCGACTTCGGAGACCGCCGCCCGGACGACGTTCGTCAGGGAGACGGGCATGCGCCAGGCTCGTCCCGGAGCCGCTCCGGAGAGGATGATCAGGCTCTCGGCGTGCCGCCTCATGCGGGTGGTGAGGTGGTCGAGCCGGAAGAGGTCGCTGAGTTCGTTCGGGTCGTCCGCCCTGCGCTCCATGCTGTCGAGAAGGCTGAGCTGGCGGTGGACGAGGACCTGGCTCCTGCGGGCGAGGTTGACGAAGACGCCTGAGATGCCGCTGGCGAGTTCGGCGCGTTCGATGGCGGCGTGCAGGGCCGCCCTGTGTACCGTGCCCAGCGCTTCGTAGACCTGCCCCGTCTCGTCCTCGGCGAGCGGGCCGGGGGGCGCTTCGGCGTGGATGTCGATCTCCTCGCCTGCCCGCAGCCTCCGCATGGCGTGCGGGAGTTTGTGACGGGCGATCTCCAGTGCGCCGTTGCGCAGGCTCACCAGCTCGATGACCAGGCCTCGCCCGATGCGTACGGAGATGACCAGTGAGGCGGCGACGGCCAGCAGTCCGAGGAGCACCGCGGCGCCCGCCGGTGTGAGCAACCCGCGGGTGAACGGGTCGGCCCGGTCGGCGGCGCTGCGGCTGGCGCCCGCGTCGATCGCGCGCAGTTCGTCCCGTACCGCGGCGTGGGAGCTGTCCCACTCGGCGGCCGACGCCGCGGCGGCGGCTTTGCGGCCCGGAGGTGCGACGAGCACCTTGTCCTCGACGGCGCGTACGTCGGCGTACGCGCTCCCCTCCACGAGGTTCTGCCAGGCTGCTCGTTCGGGTCCGCGCAGATCCGCCACCGCCGCGTCGGTCAGGGTCCGCCGGGTGTCGACGGCCCCGGTGAACTGCCGCAGTCGCTCACCGTCCAGCGAGCCGGTGAGCCGGGCGCTGGAGAGGACGACGTCCTCGCGCGCCAGCATCTCGGCGGCCCGGGAGAACTCGAGGAGCACGCGTGCGTGGGAGCCGAGTTCGGCTTCCTGGATGCCGGTGAGGGCGCCGCCGACTCCGAAGGCTGCCGAGATGGTCTTCGTGTACTGACCGTAGGTCGCGTCCCAGGCGGTGCGGCGGTCGAGCACATCGGTCCGTACCGTACTCAGGCCTTCGGCCTGGGAGACGAATGTTTCGAGCCTGGACGCCACTCCGGTGGGCAGGTCGGCGCCATCGGCGACGGTCCGGCCCTCGCCACGGCGCAGCTTGGCCACCGCGCGGTCCGTGCGTCCCGCTCGCCTCTCGAGTTCGCTGGCGCGCTCGGGCGCGGGCTCGGTCGCGTAGCGCACGGCCGCCACTCGCTCGGCCTGCAGCGCCGCGATGGCTGTGTCGACAGGGCCGCGCACCTGGGCGTCGACACGCTGCAACTGCCGCAGATGTGCCACGTCCTGGGCCGTGCTGACCGTAGCGTACCCCCACAGCCCGAGCAGGGAGACGACCGGGACCATCAGCAGGCACACGATCTTGGCTCGTACGGTGCGAGGGCGCGGCAGCCACGCGCGTCCGCGATTCGTCGCGGGGAGTGTCGGCGGACCGGGCTCCAAGGGCGCTTCCGTGTCGCGTCGTTCGTCGGCGGGCGCCCCCGCGTGTGCGCGGCGACCACGTGCCGGGGCCCCGGGCTGCGGCGGCGCGCCGCCGTCGGCCGGGTCGGGGGTCCTACGGGGTGTACGCATGGCCTCCTCGCTCGGAAAGATTTCGGGGCGTGCGCCCGGCCGACCGTGACCGGTCCGGGGTGGCGCTACTGGGCGGCGCGTTCCACCGGTCGCTGGGCCGCCACGGAGGCCTCACGCTCCCCCGTTGTCGGGGAGAGCGCGACGAACGCCGAGGTCAGGAAGAGATAGGACCCGAGGCCCACCGCGAGGGGGAAGATGAACTGCATCGTCGTGGCCCCGGACAGCGCCGCACCCGACTCGTTGACCCGCACGCTCACGGCCAGCATTCCGGTGTAGTGCATGCTGCTCACCGCCCCGCCCATGACGAGCGACGCGACGGCGACCGCGAGCGGCGATTTGATGTTCAGCGCCGCCCACAGGGCGGCGGTCGCGGCGACGACGGCGATGACCACGGAGAGCCCGACCAGCACGGGGTCGTAGTGCACCTTGCCGTGCAGCCGCAGCGCGGCCATGCCCAGGTAGTGCATGCTCGCGACGCCGAGCCCGGTGGTGAGTCCACCGAGCGCGAGCGCGCGCCCGCGGTCGCGGCCGTAGCCGACCGCGAAGACGCCGGCTCCGACGACGGCCATCGCGACGATCAGGCTCAGTATCGTCAGGGGCACGTTGTAGTGGATCTCGGTGCCCGTGACGCCGAAGCCGAGCATGGCCACGAAGTGCATCGTCCAGATGCCCGTGCCGATGGCGGAGGCCGCGGTGATGAGCCAGTTGCGGCGTGACGTGCCCGTGGCGCCGAGCGCACGGACGGTGCAGCGCAGCCCGAGAGCGGCGCCGATACAAGCCATCGCGTACGACAGCGCGGGGGTCAGCCAGCCGAAGGTGGCGTGGTCCAGGTGTCCCATGGCTCCGGGACGCTAGCCCTGACAGGGGCGCACAGCGGGGGCGCAGTTCGAAAGGTGTTGGAATATGACAGAGAGAGGATGCTGAACGATCGCGTGACGCTCGAACGTGTGCCCCCAACGCGCATGCGAGTCGTTGAGTAATCATGGCCACATGAGCGATGACCACACGCGTGTCCGTGACTTCTTCAGCACCCGGGCCTCCGACTGGGACGCCCGGTTCCCCGACGACGGGCCCGCCTACCTGGCCGCCGCGTCCGAGGTCGGCCTGCGGCCAGGCGGCCGCGTCCTCGACGCCGGGTGCGGCACCGGACGTGCGCTGCCCGCGCTCAGGGAGGCCGTGGGGCCCTCCGGAGCCGTCCTCGGGGTCGATCTGACGCCCGCCATGCTGGAGGCCGCCACGCGGGCGGGCAGGGACCGTGAAGGGCAGCTCCTGCTCGCGGACGTGACCCGGCTCCCGCTGCGGAGCTCGTCACTCGACGCGGTGTTCGGGGCGGGCCTGATCTCCCATCTGCCCGACCCCGCGGAGAACCTGCGGGAGTTGAGGCGTGTGGTGCGCCCCGGAGGGACTCTCGCCCTCTTCCACCCCATCGGCCGTGCGGCGCTCGCGGCGCGCCAGGGCCGCCAGATCACCCCGGACGATCTGCGGGCCGAGGCGAACCTCCGTCCGCTGCTCGCCGGTTCGGGGTGGCTTCTGAGCTCGTACGTCGACGAGGACGCACGGTTCCTCGCTCTGGCCGTGCGGCAGGGCTGAAGCCGCAGTCGGACCTGACGCGCCCGGCTGGCGCCTCATGTGGTGGATCACTGACGTCCGGCAACTACCGAGGCGAACACCTCCGGGTTCTCGAACATGACGTTGTGCCCCGCCTCCGGCACGGTCACCACCCGCACCCCGGATGCCACCAGCCCGTCCGCGCCCGCGAGTTCGCCACTCCGCGCGCCCTGCAAGAAGACGCGTTCCACAGGCAGGTCCATGAGCATCGCGCGCATGGTGGGGCTCGTCCCCTTCACGAGCCCCGTCGCGCTGCGGTGCAGGGCGCGGGGGTCGGCCAGCCGCATGGTCGCCGCCCACAGGGGGCCGACCTTCTCGAGCAAGCGCGCGTGGCCGCCGGCTACGAAGTCTTTTTCCTCGTAGGACGCGATGGCGCTGCTGCCCTCCGTCGGGGCCGGGTCGGGGTCGAGATTGGCCTCGGTGAGGACCAGCCGTGACACCAGGTCGCCGCGGCGGTGCGCGAGCACGATGGCGACGGAGCCGCCCATGCTGTGCGCGACGATTTCCGCTCCGGCCACGTGGGCCTCGTCCAGCGCGGCGGCCAAGGCATCCGCGTGTTCCTCCAGGGAGTAGCCGAAATCCGAGGGACGGTCGCTGATGCCGTGACCCGGCAGGTCGACGAAGAGCGACCGGCGTCCGGCCAGCTCGGGCCTGGCCGCGATGTGCGCGTGATAGACCGTCGACGCCGCGCCCAGCCCGTGTACGTACACGCGGGCCGGGCCGGATCCTTCGCTCTCCGTCCAGCGGACACAGCTGCCCTGTGCGTCGAACCGTGCCTGTCGCATCGCCGCTCCCTCACTCGCCTGCCAGTACTTCACTCGGTACGTTCGAGGAGAATACATCGGGGGCGATGTATAGCGACTGTGAGGTATGACGTAGGTGATGTACACCGCTAGTGCGGCTGGTGCGGCAGAATGCGGGCATGCTCGAACTGGCCATCCTCGGATTCCTCTACGACGCGCCCCTGCACGGCTATGAGCTGCGCAAGCGCATCACCGCCCTGACCGGGCACGTGCGTCCGGTCGCGGAGAGCACGCTGTACCCCGCCATCAAACGCCTCGAGAAGGCCGGCTTGCTGGCCCGGGAGACGCAGCCGGGCTCGGTGGCGGCTCCGCGCCACGTCCTGAACCTCACCGCGCAAGGCAGGAGCGAGCTGCGCCGCAGGCTCACCGAACCGCAGCAGACCGACATCACCGACGAGAACCGCTGGTTCACCGTCCTCGCCTTTCTCCGCCACCTGGACGACAAGGCGGCCCAGGCCGCGGTCCTCGAGCGCCGCCTGGCCTTCCTTGAGGAGCCGGCCAGCTTCTTCTACGACGGTGAGCGGCCCTTGCGTGCGGAGGAGCTGGAGGACCCGTTCCGACAGGGCATCCTCACCATCGCCCGCGCGACGAGCCGTGCCGAACTCGCCTGGCTGCGGTCGACGTTGAAGTCACTCCAGTGAGGCGGCCGCCTACTCGCCCGTGTGCACCACCGGGCAGCCCTGGACGCCGGGCACCGGGAACGTGCCGAGCTCGCCGACCCGGTACCCCTTCCGATAGCTCTTGATCTCCCAGTTCTGCCGGGCGTAGTGCGGCACGGCACGGGGTGGCATCAGGCGCACCGCACGGCCCCGCAACCGCACCGCGCGCCGGACCAGCGTGCGGGTGACGACGCCCGGCCGTTCGTAGCGAAAGGCGCGCAGGAGGGGCTCGTCGAGCAGGGCGCGGGTCGAGGCGCGCATCATGGACGCCAGTGGTCCCGGGTACCAGGAGGCCATGAGGTCCAGGGTCGCGTCGGAGACCTTGCGCGCACTTTCGTCCCACGCGAAGTGGGCCTCTTCGTAGGCATCGAGGCACTTCTCGAAGGCTTCGTAGGAGTCCGGGATGTCCTGGATCCCCATGTGCCGCCCCAAGGTGCGGTAGTAGACGGCGGCCGCGGTCGTCTCGTGGCGTGACAACCTGCGCCATCCGTAGGCGTCGATCCAGCGCTTGGGCACCACCACGAACGTGCACAGCACGTAGCGCATGTCCTCGTTGCTGATGTCGTAGCTGCGGTGCATCTGGTTGATGCGCCGGATCGCGGTACGGCCCTCGTCCGTACCGAAGCCGTGCTCGACGATGGTGTCGAGGAGCAGGGCCGTGTCGTCGTACCGCTTCTGCGTACGGCCCGTCAGTTCCGCCGTGTCGGCGAGGAGTCGCCCGATGCTGGGCACGGCGTACGTCCGATAGAGCGCCAGTTCGAGGGCGCGGGTGTAATCCCAGGGGAACTCGTACGTGGCGGTGAGCCGGTAGATCGCCAGGGCGTCCTTCTCCGGGTGGAGACGGCGAATCTCCTTGAGCCGGTCATAGCGCTTCACCGTACGGCCCCCCTTCTGTCGTCGGAGCTCCAACTCTACGTTGGGGTAGGGCAGATGAGTGATCATCTGCGGCAACGACAACCGGGGGAAGGTGGCCCACATGTTTGACAAGCTCCGCAAGCTGTGGCGCACGGATCAAGCTGTTGACAGCAAGAAGGAGCGTCCGCACAACCTCTTCGAGGCGGCTGCCGTCTACGTGGCGGCCTGCGCCGAGGACGACCAGGACCGCATCGACGAGGCCGCGGGCTGGGTGTCGCCGGAGGCCTTGTCCTTCGGCGTCAGCGAACTCGCCTGCCGGGCTGTCATCGCCCTCGCCCGGCAGCGCGACGAGTCGCCGACGGACGTGGCACGTACGCTTCTCGGCCTGCCCGCCGCCTGACGTCCGTGTGCGCGGGGGCGGGAGCAGGCCTCCGGCGCGGAGGCTCGCGGAGGCTCGCGGAGGAGTTTGCGGTGCGTACGAGCGGGTTTCCTGGTCACGCCCCCCTCGACGATCAAGCGGACCTGTGGTTAGGGTGCGCCGACGGATGAAGCGATGGGGAGGCTGGCATGGCCGGAACGGACGACGCTGTCGCCGCCGAGGACGACGCGCTGTACGTGCTGACCGCGGTGCTGCTGACACCTGCGAAGTTCCCGAGCGTTCTCGGTGACGACTATCCGGAGGCGTGCGCGGCCCTGGGGCTCGCACCCCTCGCCGCCGGGTACGGCCTGGTGCTCGGTCAGGACGGTGCGGGCGCCCGGTGGACCGTCGTCGTCGACGACGTATCGCTCGTGGCCGTCGCGATCGCCTCCTGGGACTGCGGCATGGAGTACGACCTGTCACCCGACGAGCGCACGGTGGTCGCCGCGCTGCCCGGCTGGCCGCTCGCGGTCGCCGTCGCGGCGCCCAACGTGCCCGCTCCCCACGACCCCGAGCCCGAGGAAGCGGACGAGAAGCCGCTCTCGCCGCCTCAGGCCGACATCTGGGGTCCTGCTCAGCGTCGGCTCGGCGCCGACGAGATCGCGCTCCAGTGGACGGCGTGGCGCGAGCAGATCGACGACGCCGACTTCCTGGCCGACAGCACCGAAGAAGGCACGGACACCGGCGAGGCACCCACGGCCGATGCCGATGCCGATGCCGACAGCGATCAGGCTCCGCCCACCGGCGTACGCCGCGTCCTGGCGGAAGCACGGGCGTACGTGAGCACGCCACCGCCCCTGGGCCGCGTACGGTCGTCGTTCGCTTCCGGAGAGGCCCGCATCTTGCGTGCCGACGGTCCTGGCTGGTCAATGGTCGCCAGGACCGACGACATCGCGTTCGTACTTCTCGACGAAGAGCCGGGAGAAGTGCTACCGGTGGGACGCGGACCCGAACTCCCCTGGCTACTCGACGCGCTCGACAAAATGGCCGTACGCCCCGCCTGACCCCCTTGATCCCCCTGGTCTCCTGGTCATGTGTCTGCTCAGGGGTTCTGCTCGGGGTCGAGGAGCATCGCTGCCATCGCCGTGTCGTGGTCCGCGTGATCGCGCAGAGCCACGAGTTCAGCGCGCCAGGTCTCGTCCCATGACGTCGCCCGGCCACCGACGCGCACCAGCGCGAGTGCCAGCGCCCCGGCCACCGAGGTGCCCCGCTCGCGCAGCAGGCGGACCGCGGCCAGCAGCGCCCCACGCGCGCGTGGCGTCGGAGCATCGAGGTGCAATCCGTTCCCCAGGGGCAGCCGTTCGGGGCGTTCCTCGACCAGCGCCAGGAACCGCTGCCAGCGGGCCGGCCGATGCTCGCCGTGGCGCAGGGCCGCCAGCGTCGTGTCCCATGTCAGAGCCGCCTCATCGGTGTAGAGGCCCACGGTGTGCAGCGCCAAGGCCAGGTCGTCGGCGATGAGCAGCGTCCTGGGCGAACCTTGGCGGACGCGCAGGGCCTCGCTGACGCCTGCCAGACGACGGAGCGCGTCGGCGCGCGCCTGCGGATCCGCCGTGACGGCATGTTCCTGGAGCCGCCGGATCACCTCCTTGAGGATGGGCCCTCCTACCGGCCCCAGGGGGAACCAGGCGAGCTGCTGTGCGGCCTCGTGCCACTCGCGTCGGCGCCGCCCCGGGTCCGTCGCGACATCGGCGACGGCGCGCAGGGCGCCGACCGATTCCGGGGTGAACCATGCGGGCAGGGCGCGGCACGCGGCGACGACGGTCTCTTCGTCGCCTTCCCTCACCAGGCGGGCCAGGAAGTCCGCGTAGGGCTCACGCGCGGACTCGCTCACGGGCCCCACGCGCGCGTGGACCACCGCTTCACGTACGGCGGGCTCGTCGGCCGCCCGAGCCAGGCGGTCGGCGATGGCGGGGCGGTCGATCGCGGCAAGGAGGTGGCGTGCCACGACCGCGCGTACGTCACGGTGTTGGCCCGGTTCGTCCCAGGCCGCCACCAGGGCGTCGAACGCCGCGTCACCGGTGAGCGCGCCCAGGGCTCGGACCGCCTCCTTCCGCGAGCCGACGGGTGCATCCGTCGCACGGGCCACAGGGGCGAGCAGGGCGACCGCCTCCGGGTCCGGCACGGCCTCCAGAAGTCGCCGGACGGAGGCCATGGCGGCCCGCCCCCGGACGCCGCCCGTCGCGGTGTGCCGGAGCAGGACGTCCAGCAGTGGCTCGGTCGGCGGCGGTGCGCCGCCCTGAACCATCCCAAGCACGTCGCCCAGTGCGCCAAGTGCCGCCGCCGCGACGGGCTGTGGCGCCGACTGCGCGAGGGTCGTGAGCAGCACCGGTTCACGCACCTGCGCTGCCGCGTCGGCACGGGTACGCAGCGGGGCCAGCTCATCGGCGGCCACGCGCGCGTGGTGTTCGTCCCAGGCGCGGCGCTGCTCGGGCAGCCAGCGGCCGGTGACACCGGGGTGCAGTCCCCCGGCCCAGGCCGCGGCTCGGGGGCCCACCCGGCCCGCCAGCCCCTCTCGGGCGGCGAGCAGCACGGAGTCCAGCAGGTCGGTGCGCCGGGTGGCGACGGTACGCAGGACGACCGGTACCGAGGCGAACGAAGTATCGCGGCCGATCAGTTCGGCGCTGCGTTGCTCCCGCAGCCCGGTAGGCGCGGTCCAGGCGGCTGCCGCGCGGGCCGCGATGTCCGGGTCGCCGGATTCCAGGGCCATGGCGCGTACCAGAGCGTCGAGTTCGGGCAGCGCGGCGAGGTGCGGTGCGAGGAGTTCCGCGATGGCGATGCCGAGCTCGGGGCGCGCTGGTGTGCCCCGCGATGGCGCGGACCAGACGGCACGCGCCGCTTCCTCGCTGAGGCGCAGCGGCGCGACGGGGTGGCGGGAGCGCGGGTCGGACACGACATGGCAGAGCAATTCCGTGGCGTAGGCGGCACGGTTGAGCCTGCCGGTAGCAGCGGCGCTCTCGGCGGCGCGGCGGAGCAGGCGCTCGGCCGCGGCCAGGGTGTGGGTGGTGGAGTCGCGGGACTGGACGGTGGTCAGCGCCACGTCACGAAGGACCCGGTCGGGCAGCGCTGCGAGGAGATCCGGGGCCGTGCCCGCTAGCTGCTGGAGAGCGGCCCTGCGTACCTCCTCCTGGTCGTGCCAGGCTCGCTCGCAGTCCCCGGCGATGCGCGCGAACTCGTCCGGGTCGCCTTCGAGCTCCGCGCAGGCGAGCAGCGCGGGCCAGGCCATCAGGCGCTGGTGGATGCGGTGCTGGCCCGCCATGTCGCGCAGGAGGGGTTCTCCCAGGGCGAGCGGGAGCGCGGCGGCCAGGCGGCTCGATGTCCACGCCTGACGTGACCAGCGCTCCACCCAGGGCATGAGGAGCGCCGCCCTGTCGGCCGGTGCCAGGGCCGTGAGTGTGGCTATGTGAAGGCTGCGCACCGAGCGGCGACGGGCCATGCGTTCCTCGACCAGGCGGCGGCGTTCCGGTGCGGGCAGCAGCATCAGCAGGCTGTCGGGCTCGATGTCGTGGCGTCCCGGTCCTTGATGCCGTGGCTGTGTGACGGGGCAGCGCAGGGCGAGGTCCACCAGGTCCGGGGGCAGGAGTTCGCGCAGGGCACGCCGCGTGGCTGGTGGCAGCATCCCGGCGCAGAGCCGTAGTTCGTGGGGAGTGCCGTCCTGGTTCGGTGGGGCCGCGCGCAGGATCTCCAGGGCCCTGGCGGGATGGCGCAGCAGTGCGCGGGCCGCTTGAGGCGTCAGGAGATCGGGGGTCCGTGCCAGGAGCAGCAGTCCGGCTTCCGGGTCGCGTTGGGCGGCCAGGCTCGCGATCGCGCGGTTGCGGCCCGTGAAGCGGTGGCGGTGTCGGCCGCGGTTGGCACGGCTCTCGCTCTGGGTGACGAGCAGGCGGGCCACGGCGAGCGGTGCCGTGCGGGTCAGCTGGTTCAGTACGCCCGCGGGCGGATCTAGTCGGGGAAGCCAGGTGCCGACCGTCTCGGCGGGGCATGCGGGCAGAAGCCGGGCGGCGTCCCCGGCGCCGAAGCGTTCGGCGACCTCCGGCAGGAGGCGGGCGGCGAGGGTGTGACGGCGGCTCAGGCGAAGGACGCGGTACGTCTCGTGCCGCGCCGCCCTGGTGTCGCTCAACGCGAGCTGCTCCAGGGACGCTTCCGGCACGGGAAGCCGGATGGCGGCCGAGAGGGCGCGGCGGCGCAGCAGGGGGTCGGTCAGGGCCTCGGCGACGGTGGTGAGATCGCGCCGGGTCACGGCGAGGAAGAGGCCGGTGTGCCGCTCGTCGGAAGTGCCGGCTGCGAGGGCGTCGCGAAGGGCCTCGTACGCGTCGGTGGTGAGCGCGCGGGCGTAGCGGGCGAGGGCGCCCATGCGGGCCGGGAAGGGCAGTGGGTCGAAGTGGGCCTTCAGCCAGGCCGCCGTCAGCGGCGCGGGTGTGGGCTGAGGCGGGGAGGACGGCGTCTGCGACGCCTCGCGTGCGGCCATCAGCGATCACCGAGGGATCGCTGGGCCTCCTTTCGGGAAGTCATGTGCGCCATGGTCACCGCCGCACAGCTGGGGCGCAACGGGTTTTCCGCTCGCGGAGCCGCGCTGGGCAGGACCGCGAGCGGAGCAGCCGTCAGCCCCTGTTCGTCGAGCGTCCGCTCATCGGTGCGGTGCCCCTCCGGAGTGCCGGGTCAGTGGCCGAGCTCCTTGCGGGAGACGCGGCGCAGCCTGCGCCTCTGTCCGGGGTCGAGGGTCAGATAGGCCGCGGCCGGGACCCCGAGCACGATCACGAGGGCGGCCCACCAGGGCAGCCAGATCAACAGGATGATGCCGGCCGCCACACCTCCTGCGGCGATCTTCGCGTTCTTCGACATGTGCGTCGCCTCCTTCGCGGCTGTTGCCGCTCTCTGTCTTGGGAAACGGCCTCGGACCGCCCACAGTTCCAGTCTGCTCCCCTGACAGACCCCTGAGGAGCGACCCTGACACAACCCTGAGACGCACCGCGGGTCCGTGTGGCTACTCGACCCTCAGCGGCTCGCCGACCTCGTACATGTGGCGCAGTACCTGCCGGTAGGAGTCGAGGAATCCGGCCTCTGTGTACGGCATGCCCAGCTCGGCGCAGTGGGCGCGGACCAGGGGCTGGGCGCGCCGCAGGCTGGGGCGGGGCATGCTGGGGAACAGGTGGTGCTCGATCTGGTAGTTGAGTCCGCCCAGGAACCAGTCGGTCAGCACGCTGCCGCGGACGTTGCGCGAGGTGAGGACCTGGCGGCTGAGGTGACCCCACCGCTCCCCGTCGGGGTCGGGCATCTCCATGCCCTTGTGATTGGGCGCGAAGGCCAGTCCCAGGTGCAGCCCGAAGAGCGCCTGGTGGATGGCGGCGAAGACAAGGGCGTGTCCCACCGGCATGGTGGCGAGCAGGAGGCCCACGTATCCGACGAGGTGCGCCACCAGGAGAAAGCCCTCAAGGACGCGCTCGCGCGGGGACTGGCGGCGCAGGTCCTGGAAGCCGTAGATCTTCATGGCGATGCCCTGGAGCAGCGTCAGCGGGAAGAACAGCCAGGCCTGGTTGCGGGTGAGCCAGCGCCGGAAGCCCAGGCGGACCCTGGCCTGCTTGCTGGTCCAGACAAGGATGTTCGCGGCGACGTCCGGATCCTTCTCGAGGTGGTTGGGGTTGGCGTGGTGGCGGTTGTGCTTGTCGTTCCACCAGGCCGAGCTCATGCCGAGGAGGAGGTTGCCGTGGATGAGGCCGATGGCGCGGCTCACGCCTCGGTCGCCGGTGATCTGGGAGTGCCCCGCGTCGTGGCCTATGAACGCCGTACGGGCGCAGAGCACGGCCAGGACGGGCGCGAGGAGGAGCACCCACCACGAGCCTCCGATGAGGAACATGCCCGTCGCGACGGCGGCCAGCGCCACGGTGTTGACCACGATGGTGCGGGCGTACCAGCCGGTGCGGCGGCCCAGAAGACCCTGCTCCTTGACGGTGCGCAGGAGAGGCGCGAAATCGCTCCCGGCGGGCTGCCTTGTGGTGGTGCCTGGGGAGCGCTCCGCGACTGCGGCGGCGGCCTGGGACATGGTGAGGTCTCCGGTCTCTGACTGGATCGGGCTGACGCGACACAACGTATGAGCCGGTGACCTGGGACAACCATGGCGCCTTCACCCGTCTTGGAAGGGGGCCAGCACCGTCTGGAAGGGGGGTTAAGTACACCACGGGGATGGCGTGACGGGGATCACTCCATGATCGCTCACGACTAGGGCGGGGCGTGCTGTACCCTCGGCGACTCCGGTCCTAGTAGTCAAGTTTGAGGAATGCGCCATCGCCGTGCCCAGGCTCCCTGCCGCGTCACCTTCCGAGATCTCTGAACTGTCCCGCTGTTCTGTGCTGTTCGTATCCGCCGACCCGGCACGCATGGGCCGGGTCGCCTTCTGGCACCCCGACGGGGACGCACCGCCCGCCTGCTCCGCGGGCGCTGTCGAGGAGCTGACCCTCGCCGTGCCGGGAGACCAGGGAGCGCAACTCACCGATGTGTCGGCGGTGGTGCTCCCGGTGCGCACGGCACTTCCGGTGCTGACACGCGTGCGTGCCACGGCCGAAGCTCACCCGACCGCCGCGTTCTGGGGAGCGGCGAGCGTGCTGGCACTGCAATTCGTCGCGCGCGGGCTGCTGTTGCCCGGACTGACGTCGAGCGATCACGACGCGTGGCGCTCGGGCCCGCTGGGCGCCGACGACCTGCGACGCCTGCGCGATCTGGCCGCCGCGATGCCCCCTGCGGCGCACGCCCTGCCGCTGGGCGACACCGAGCCGCTGCGGCTGCCCGAACCCGAGCGGCTGCTGCGCCAGTTCCTCGACGCGGTGGCCGATACGCTGCCGCGCTCCCCCGCCGCGACGCTGGTCGCCGGCGCTCCGGCCTTCGCCTCGCCGCGGCCCCAGTCCATCCCCGAACAGCGCCCGTGGGCCGCCGATGTCGCCGCAGGGCACGACGCGGGCGTACGCATCTCGCTGCGCGTCGAGGTGCCCGGCCTGATGTCGGACACCTCCGACGGGGCCCGGCTGCCGTTCCGCGCCGTGCTGCAGATGCACAGCGTCAGCGACCCCTCGCTCGTCGCGGACGCGGCCGAGGCATGGGCCGGTTCCGGAGCTTCCGGGCAAGCCTTCGGGCCGCGGTCACGGATGGACGCCCTGCTCGCCCTGCGTCGCGCCACGCGCGCGTGGCCGCCGCTCGCCCCGCTGCTCTCGGCCACCGTCCCCGATGCGATCGAGCTCGCCGACGAAGAGGTCACCTCGCTCCTTGGCGAGGGGGCCCGCATGCTCGCCACCGCGGGTGTCGAGGTGCACTGGCCCAGGGAGTTGGCGCGCAATCTGACCGCCCGTGCGGTCATCGGCCCGCCCGAGGACGAGGCGAAGGAGCCGGACAAGCCGTCCTCGGACACGCCGTCCTACCTCTCCGCCGACGCCCTGCTCACCTTCAACTGGCGGTTCGCGCTGGGCGGTCAGCAACTGTCCCGCGAGGAGCTTGACCGTCTCGCCGAAGCCAACCGCCCCGTGGTGCGCCTGCGCGACCAGTGGGTCCTGATCGACCCCGAAGAGGCACGGCGCGCTCGCGCGCACCAGGACCACAAGCTCACGCCGATCGACGCCCTGAGCGCCGTCCTGACGGGCACCACCGAAGTGGCGGGGCGCCGGGTGGACGTCCAGCCGACGGGCTGGCTCGCCACGCTGCGCGAACGCTTCGCCGACCCCGAGGGCATGGAGCCCGTCGGCCAGCCCGAAGCACTCGCCGCGGACCTTCGCGATTACCAGCTGCGCGGCCTGAACTGGCTGGCCCGGATGACCTCCCTGGGCCTTGGCGGCTGCCTCGCGGACGACATGGGGCTCGGCAAGACGATCACGCTCATCTCCCTGCATCTGCACCGGCAGTCGGACCGTGAGTCCGCAGGGCCCACCCTCGTCGTCTGCCCCACGTCCCTCATGGGCAACTGGCAGCGCGAAATCGAGAAGTTCGCCCCCGGCACCCCCGTACGCCGCTTCCACGGCGCTCAGCGCAGCCTGGAGGACCTTGCCGACGGGGAGTTCGTGCTTACCACGTACGGCACAATGCGACTCGACGCGGACAGCCTGGCGCGCGCCTCTTGGGGAATGGTCGTCGCCGACGAGGCCCAGCACGTCAAGAACCCCTACTCCGCCACCGCCAAACAGCTGCGCGCCATCGGGGCACGCGCACGCGTGGCGCTCACCGGCACCCCCGTGGAGAACAACCTCTCCGAGCTGTGGGCCATCCTCGACTGGACGACACCGGGCCTGCTCGGCAAGCTCGGCACCTTCCGCACCCGGTACGCCCAGGCCGTCGAAAGCGGCACGGACCCGTCGGCCGCCGAGCGGCTCGGCCAGCTCGTACGCCCCTTCCTGCTGCGCAGGCGCAAGTCCGACCCGGGCATCGCGCCCGAACTGCCGCCCAAGACGGAGACCGACCGGGCCGTTTCCCTCACCACGGAGCAGACGGGCCTCTACGAAGCGGTGGTGCGCGAGACACTCGCGGAGATCTCCGGAGCCGACGGCTTCGCCCGCCGCGGCCTGATCGTCAAGCTGCTGACCGGCCTCAAACAGATCTGCAACCACCCCGCGCAGTACCTCAAGGAGGACAAGCCGCGGATCGAGGGCCGTTCCGGGAAACTGGAGCTCCTCGACGAGCTGCTCGACACGATCCTCTCCGAAGACGCGAGCGTGCTCATCTTCACGCAGTACGTCCAGATGGCGCGGCTCATCGAGCAGCACCTGGCGGCCCGCGGCACCCCGTCCCAGTTCCTCCACGGCGGTACGCCCATCGCGGCGCGCGAGGCGATGGTGGAGCGCTTCCAGGACGGCGAAGTACCCGTCTTCCTACTGTCGTTGAAGGCGGCGGGCACCGGTCTGAATCTGACCCGGGCCGAGCACGTCGTGCACTACGACCGCTGGTGGAACCCCGCCGTCGAGGCTCAGGCCACCGACCGGGCGTACCGCATCGGGCAGACGCAGCCGGTGCAGGTGCACCGGCTGATCGCGGAGGGGACGATCGAGGACCGGATCGCGGACATGCTGCTGCGCAAGCGGGAGTTGGCGGACGCGGTCCTGGGTTCGGGCGAGGCCGCGCTGACCGAACTCACCGACTCCGAACTGTCGGATCTGGTGGAGCTGCGAGGGGGGACGCGATGAGCGACATGCACGAGGAGCCGAACGGCGACACACACGCGGACGGCCGCCATGGGGAAGGCGCTTACGAACAGGAGCGCACCTTCGCCGCACTACCGGCCACGCACGGGCGGGGCTTCGCACAGAGCTGGTGGGGGCAGGCCTGGCTGAAGGCGCTCGAGGACACGGCGCTGGACCTCGCACAGCTGAAGGCCGGACGCAGGCTCGCGCGCGCGGGAGCCGTGGGCGCGGTCTCGGTGCGACCCGGCCGGATCACCGCGGTCGTCCAGGACCGTGACGGCACCCCGCGCCGCTCCGACGTACTGCTGCAGCGGCTCAGCGAGGACGAATGGGACCGCTTCCTGGGCATGGCCGTCGAGCGGGCCGGACACATCGCGGCGCTCCTGGACCGCGAGATGCCGCCGCACCTGGTGGAGGACGCGGCGGCAGCGGGTGTCGAGCTTTTGCCCGGCATCGGTGACCTGGAGGCGGAGTGCGACTGCGACGCGTGGGACCACTGCGGGCACACCGCCGCACTCTGCTACCAGGTGGCCCGGCTGCTCGACCAGGATCCGTTCGTGCTGTTCCTGATGCGTGGCCGCGCCGAGCGCGAACTGCTGGATGAGCTGCAAGTACGCAGCGTGGCGCAGGCCGAGACCGAGGAGACCCCGGCGCAGGAGCAGGAGGGGGCCCAGGAAGGCGTGGACGCCGACGAGGCGTACGCGGAGGGGTCCATCCTGCCGCCGCTGCCCGGCCCTCCTTCGCTGCCCTCTGAGCCGGGTCTGCCGCCTTCGCTCGACACGGAGGCCGAGCCCGCGCCCGGTCTCGACGTGGCGGCACTGGAGTTCCTGGCGGCGCAGGCCGCCGTGGAGGCGCGCCGGCTGTTGGCCGAGGCGCTCTCGCCCGGACACGAACGGCAGTTTCTCGATCAGGAATTGACGCTGGAGGAGGACGCCGTACGTCTCGCCGCCGCGGCTCCTGCCGCGCCGGTGTCCGTACGTCTCGCGGCCGCGGCCGACCGTGGCAGGGACGGGCTCGCGCTGGCCGTGCGCGCCTGGGAGTACGGAGGTCCGGCCGCGCTGTCCGTCCTGGAGGAGGAGTGGACCCCTGAGGCGGACGCACTGGCACGCGCGCGTGCGGCGCTGGACGCGGCCTGGGACGACGGCGAGCGGCCACGGCTGCGCGCCGCCCGCAATCGCTGGACGGTGGTCGGGAGCGACGCCCAACTGCGGCACGGGACCGACGGCCGCTGGTGGCCCTACCGCAAGGAGCGCGGCCGCTGGACCCCGGCGGGCCCGGCGGCGCACGACCCGGCGACGGCACTGGCCGTGGTGAGCGGCGCCGAGTAGAGCAGGCAGGTCCGGTGCCGGCATCCTCATGCGCCTGCACCGGACAGAGGCGCTGCCCACTGGCGACCGCGTCCGCCCGCCGCAGAGGTAGCGTCCCGAGGCGGGCCACCGGAGGCGATCACGTCGTGAAGCAAGCCACCCACCGTGTTCACGCCACCGAAGCACGCCTGCTGGCCGGAACGCGCACGGCGGCCACCGGCGTATCCACGCCGCTCACACACACGCCGGGAACACCGGCGCATGCACTCCCCCTGACCAGCGATTGAGCGCGAGCATGACATCCGCGAGTGTGGATCACACCGGATTCCGGGGGTATCGACCGCGACTGGACTCCCCCGTCCCGCAGGCCCCCGGAGCGAACGACTGCGTCAGCGTGATCCAGGCGAAGGGGGAGGACAAGGGCCAGGTGCCCAACTACCGCTGACCGGCCTGCGGGTGACGGCGGCGCCTCCTGCCCCTCGCGGGAGGCGCCGTCAGCACGCCCCCTCACGTTCACCTTTCTGCCTCCCTGTGTTCGCGGCGACGGCGAAGTCTGATGGCCGTCACCGAACACTCGCGCCCCAGGAGGCCCACATGTCCCCGCACGCCGCCCGCAAGCGTCGCGTCCGCCGTTCCGTCGCCGCGGGTGTGCCGATCGCCGTGCTCGCCGCGATCGCGGTGACCGGGACCGCCACCGGCGCCCCTGCCGGCGGCAAGGAGAAGGCGCCCCGCATCACGTCGAGGGCCACGCTGGACGACGTCCCTCTGGGCACGTTCAGCAATTCCCTGCTGCCCGGGACGGTGAGCGACGACCGCGGTGTGGATCTCGGCGGCATCGGCAGTGACACCTACCCGGCGGGCCGCAAGGGCGAGTTCTGGACGGTCACCGACCGGGGGCCCAACGGTCAGATCAAGGTGGACGGCAAGAAGCGACGCACCTTCCCCGTCCCCGGTTTCGATCCGGCGATCGTCAAGATCCGCGTGTCCGGCGACACCGTGAAGGTCGTCGACGCGCTCCCGCTGACGACCTCCTCCGGGAAGCCCGTCTCCGGTCTGTCGAACCAGGCGGGGCGCGACGAGGCGCCGTACACCTACGACGCCAAGAAGCCGCTGACGTACGACCCGAACGGCCTGGACACCGAGGGCATCGTGCGGTCGCACGACGGCAGCTTCTGGCTGGTCGACGAGTACGGGCCCTCGCTCGTCCATGTCTCCGCCCGCGGGAAGGTGCTCAAGCGCTACGTCCCCCAGGGCCTGAAGCTGTCGGGCGCCGACTACCCGGTCATCGAGGCGCTGCCGGGCATCCTGCTGCATCGCAAGGGCAATCGCGGCTTCGAGGGGCTGGCTCAGCTCCCGGGCGGGGACCTGGTGATGGCGGTCCAGAGCCCGCTGTCCCTGCCCGACGAGGACGCGGGCGACGCTTCCCGGACGACGCGGCTGCTGCGCTTCTCGCCGAAGAAGCAGACGGTCACCGCCGAGTACGCCTACCGCTTCGACGCGGTGGGGGTCGTCGACCCGGGCGAGGACGACACGTCCGAGTTGAAGATCTCCTCCGTGGTGGCCCTCGGCCGTGACCAGCTGCTCGTCGAGGAGCGCACCGACAAGGCCGCGCGGCTGCAGACGGTGAAGCTGGACCGCCGCTCCGACATCCTCGGCGAGCAGTGGGACGATGCCGCCACGAAGCCCTCCTTGGAGCAGCTCGACGATCCGGCCGCCTCCGGAGTACCCGTCCTGAAGAAGCGCCTCCTGGTCGACCTGGGCGCCATCGACGGTGTACCCGACAAGATCGAAGGTGTGGCCCGCGTCAACAGCCACACCCTGGCCCTGATCAACGACAACGACTTCGGGATGACGGACGGGGCGGAGGCGTTCGACCAGGACGGCCGGCTCGTGGACAGCGGTGTGGAGACCACGGTGACGTACGTGCGGCTGCCGAAGGGCATCTGAATCGGCGACCCGCATTCAACGCGCCGGTCAGGAGTCCGGGTTGATGACGCCCACCTTCAGGAAGAAGTAGCGCACTTCATGGCCGGCACTGTCTGTATTGCCGGTGTTGTCAGCGCGGGACGGGACCAGGGAGTCCAGGTCGCTCGGCAGATCGCTGGGGAAGTCCGACGGCAGGCCGCTGGGCAGGTTCGAGGGAACCTCCGACGGCAGCTCGGAGGGGATCTTCGAGGGGATGCTCAGCGACGGGGTGGGCTTGCCGTCCGAGCTCTCGCCGGTCTCGGAGGGGCCCTTCTTGTCACCGGATCCATCGCCGCTGGTGGCCACAAGGACCACCGCGACGACAGCTCCGATCGCGACGAGCACGGCGAGCAGGACGAACAGCCCGCCCCGGCGCCCGGACGGCCCTCCTGGCGCCGGCTGAGGCGGCCACCCGTCTCCTCCAGGGGGCACACCGCCGCCTCCCGCGGGAGGCCATCCCCCGCCGCCGGGAGGTGGTCCGTACCCGTCCCCCGGAGGCGGACCGTACCCCCCTCCGGGCGGGCCGAAGCCGCCATCACCCGGAGGGGGTGCGTCACCCGGCGGAGGAGGAGGCTGCGGCGGTACGGGCGGCATGGCCATACCGTCAAGAGTCGCCGCGAAAGGGTCAAGATGCGACCCCTGTGCGGGATTTGATGCCTCCGGAGTGAGGGCCGCCGGTCAGCCCCGAGCCCCCAGGAGATGATCCATGGCCAGCTGGTCGAGGTGCTCGAAGGCCATGCCACGCTCCGCGGCGGCCGTCACGTCGAAGTCCTCGAAGGCACCGCGGTCTGCCAGCAGCCCGGAGATGCCGTCCTCCGCGGTCGGCAGTGCCAGTTCGTCCAGGCGGGAGGCCCGCAGAGCCTCCTGGACCGCCGGGTCGGCACGGAAGGCGGCCGCACGCTCCCGAAGGATCAAGTAGTTGCGCATTGAGCCGGATGCCGACGCCCACACGCCCGCGTAGTCCTCCGTACGCGGCGGCTTGAAGTCGAAGTGCCGGGGGCCCTCGTAACCGCCCCTCTCCAGGAGGTCGACCAACCAGAAGGCGCTGCGCAGGTCGCCCGCCCCGAAGCGCAGGTCCTGGTCGTACTTGATGCCGGTCTGGCCGTTGAGGTCGATGTGGAAGAGCTTGCCCGCCCAGAGGGCTTGGGCGATGGAGTGCGGGAAGTTGAGGCCGGCCATCTGCTCGTGGCCCACTTCGGGGTTGACGCCGAACAGCTCGGAGCGCTCGAGCCGCTCGATGAAGGCGAGGGCGTGTCCGACGGTGGGCAGCAGGATGTCGCCGCGCGGCTCGTTCGGCTTGGGCTCGATCGCGAAGCGCAGGTCGTATCCCTGCTCCGTCACGTAGTCGGCGAGCAGGTCGAAGGCCTCCTTCATGCGGTCGAGAGCGACACGTACGTCCTTGGCCGCGCCGGACTCGGCGCCTTCCCTGCCGCCCCACGCGACATAGGTGCGCGCGCCCAGCTCCACCGCGAGGTCGATGTTGCGGATCGTCTTGCGCAGCGCGTAACGGCGTACGTCCCGGTCGTTGGCGGTGAACGCCCCGTCCTTGAAGACGGGGTGCGTGAAGAGGTTCGTGGTCGCCATCGGGACGACGAGGCCCGTCGCGTCCAGCGCCTGGCGGAAGCGCTTGATGTGCGATTCGCGCTCGGTGTCCGTGGCGCCGAAGGGGATCAGATCGTCGTCGTGGAAGGTCACTCCGTAGGCACCCAGTTCAGCGAGGTGACGCACGGAGTCGGCCGGGTCGATGGCCGCCCTGGTCGCGTCCCCGAACGGGTCCCTTCCCTGCCAGCCTACGGTCCACAGGCCGAAGGTGAACTTGTCCTCAGGAGTGGGCTGGTACGTCATGTGCGGCTCCCTGGATGACTGGTGCACAACTGCGTGGCCGACCCGGGCATGGCTGCATGCCCGCTCATGTGCGGCTGCCGAGACTATTTCGTCATGGCACTTAACAAATTAGTATCCAGAGGCATCCCTGGGAAGGTCGGACGGAAAGAAGTCCGGGCACACCCGGAAAGAGCCGCGGGAACGGAGACCCCCGATGTCATCAGCACCAGCAGCCGACGGGCCCCTCGTCGTCGGCGTGGACAGCTCCACGCAGTCCACCAAGGTCCTGGTCGTCGACGCCGCCACGGGCAGGGTGGTGGCCAGCGGTCAGGCCCCGCACAGCGTCAGCTCGGGGGCCGCCCGAGAGAGCGACCCCGAGGAGTGGTGGAACGCCCTGTGCGCGGCCCTCGACCAGTGCGGCGTCGCCGCGCGCGAGGCCGCCGCGGTCTCGGTCGGCGGCCAGCAGCACGGACTCGTCACGCTGGACGCCCGGTCCAGGCCGGTGCGCCCCGCGCTGCTGTGGAACGACGTGCGCTCGGCGACGCAGGCCCGCTCGCTGGTGGACCGCCTTGGGGGCCCGAAGGCGTGGGCGGAGCGCGTCGGGAGCGTGCCGGGGCCCTCTTTCACCGTGACCAAATGGGCCTGGCTCAAGGAGCATGAGCCCGAGGCGGCCCGCGCCACCGCGGCCGTGCGGCTCCCCCACGACTACCTCACCGAACGCCTCACCGGGTCCGGCACGACCGACCGGGGCGACGTCTCCGGTACGGGGTGGTGGGCGTCAGGGACGGAGGCGTACGACGAAGAGATCCTGGGCCTGGTAGGCCTGGACCCCGAGCTGCTGCCGCGTGTGGTCCGGCCCGGTGAGATCGCGGGCACCGTGCGCGGCAACGGCGAACTGCCCTTCTCCAAGGGCACGCTGGTCGCCCCCGGAACCGGCGACAACGCGGCAGCGGCACTCGGACTCGGCCTGCGCCCCGGCACCCCGGTGCTGAGCCTGGGAACGTCGGGCACCGTCTACGCGGTCTCCAGGCAACGCCCCGCGGATCCGACCGGAACGGTGGCGGGCTTCGCCGACGCGCGCGGCGACTGGCTGCCGCTGGCCTGCACCCTCAACTGCACCCTGGCCGTGGACCGGGTGGCCGAGCTGCTGAGCCTCGACCGGGAGGCGGTGGAGGCGGGCGGCGCCGTCACCCTGCTGCCCTACCTGGACGGCGAGCGCACCCCCGACCTGCCGCACGCTTCGGGGCTGCTGCACGGACTGCGGCACGACACGACCCCCGGGCAGCTGCTGCAGGCGGCCTACGACGGAGCCGTGCACTCGCTGCTCGGCGCCCTTGACCTGGTCCTGGAAGCGGACGCGGACCGCTCGGCTCCGCTCCTGCTCATCGGCGGCGGAGCCCGGGGCGCGGCCTGGCAGGACACCGTGCGCCGGCTTTCCGGACGTCCCGTCCAGGTGCCCGAGGCCCGGGAGCTCGTCGCGCTCGGCGCCGCCGCACAGGCCGCGGGCCTCCTCACCGGCGAGGATCCGGCGGCTGTCGCGCGGCGCTGGGGCACGGCCGAAGGGCCCGTACTGCCGCCTGTGGAGCGGGACGAATCGGCGCTCGCCCGGATCGCCGGGGTAGTCTCCGACGCGGCGCCGCTGCTCGGCGGCGCGGGCCACCAGGACGCACGGCCATGAGGACGGAAGAACAGGGACTGACGGGGGCATGACCGCACCACCGCACGACGCGCGCCAGGGCACGTCCGGAGCCCCGCTGCCCGACACCCAACAGGGGATGCGCCGCCGCAACCTCTCCCGCGTCATGCACGCCGTCGCGGCGCACGGGCCGCTCTCCCGTGCCGCCGTGGCCACCCGGATCGGTCTGACACGGGCCGCCGTCTCCACCCTGGTGGACGAATTGACCCGCTCCGGGCTCCTGGACGAGCTGGGCCCCGAGCGTCCCGGCAAGGTGGGCCGCCCCGGCTCCGCACTCGCGGTCAGCAGGAGCGGACCCGCCGGCATCGGCGCTGAAGTGGGCGTCGACCATCTCTCGGTGTGCGTCGTCGACTTGCGCGGGGAAGTACGCGCGCGTGCCGTGCGACAGGGCGACAACAGGGGGCGCGCTCCCCACCCGGTCCTCAAGGAACTCATCTCCCTGGTGCGGCAGGTGACCGACGAAGCCCAGCTCGCCGGGCTGCGTCCCGCGGGCCTGGCCGTCGCCGTGCCGGGCCTCGTCGCCCGCGGCACGGGGACGGTGGTCCGCGCCCCCAACCTCGACTGGCACGACGTCGACCTCGGCACGCTGCTGCCGGGCAGGCTGCCGCTGACGGTGGACAACGAGGCCAACTTCGGGGCTCTGGCCGAGCTGTGGCTCGGCGACGAGGCGCCGCAGGACTTCCTGCACGTCTCGGCGGAGATCGGCATCGGCGCCGCGCTGGTCGTCGACGGGCGGCTGCTGCGCGGGACACGTGGCTTCGCGGGCGAGTTGGGGCACGTCCCGGTGTGGCCCGACGGCCCGGCATGTCCGTGCGGCGGCCGTGGCTGCCTGGAGCAGTACGCGGGCGAGGAGGCGGTGCTGCGCGCGGCGGGCCTCGACCCGGGCGCGGACCGCGTCGTCCTGCTCGCGGAGCGCGCCGCGCAGGGCGACGAGAACGTACGCAACGCGCTGCACGGCGCCGGAACAGCGCTGGGCATCGCCCTCACCGGTGCGGTCAATCTGCTGGACCCGCGCTCGGTGGTGCTGGGCGGAGCCCTGTCGCGCCTCGCGCCGTGGCTGCTGCCCTCACTGGAGGTCGAGTTGAGGCGCCGCACAGCGGGCACGGCGTGCGACGTCGCTGTCTCCGGGCTGGGCTCCGACGGCCCCTTGCTGGGGGCCGCGCACTCGGTGGTACGGGCGGTGCTCGACGATCCGGCGGGTGCGGCGGCGTAAGGACCGGGCTTCCGATCGGGGTCAGTGCGGTGTCATCGCCACCGCGATCCCCCGACGAAATGCACGTCGTACCTCTCGTGGAGGTCGTCCATGCTGTCCCAGCCCGCCTCGCCTCTGGCGATGCGCCCCAGCTGCCGGAAGTACCCGAACCGTTCGATCCCCGGGGTGAGCACGGCGAAGAACTCCGCCGGACCGTCGGCCGACGCTCCGAAAGCATGCACCGTGCCGGGCGGCACCACGATCAGTGCGCCCTTGCCGACGGCCGTCAGGGTGTCGTCGACCAAAAACTCCATGGTGCCGTCGAGCACATAGAAGAGCTCCGTCGACAGGCGATGGCGGTGCGGGCGCGTTCCGTCTGCCCCGGGGGGCAGGACAAGCCGGTTGGCTCCCAGGAGGCCGCCGGTCGCTCGACTGTCCTCGAGCAGATGGAATCGGCCGCCTCCGGGCAGGGACACTTCCTCCGCGTCCCGTTCGTGGACGATCATGGCTTGCGGTTTGCGGGGCATGTCGTGCTCCTTCGGGCTGCGTGGTGGTCGTGCGGTTAAGTCCATCGCGGGAACACAGCGCGTCCAAGAAGCCGTTCACGAAGACAGTGATCACTTGCACTGATGAATGGCGGGGTGCGACCGGATGCGGGAGGGGCGGCGACGGCAGTGGAGCTTCGGCAACTCGAGTACTTCGTAGCGGTCGCGGACGAGGGCGGCTTCGGCCGGGCAGCCGTGCGGCTTCATGTCGTGCAGGCCTCGGTGAGCCAACAGATCGCCCGCCTCGAGCGCGAGCTGGGCGTACGCCTCTTCGACCGGACCACCCGCCGAGTGGGCCTGACAGCGGCCGGAGAACGGCTGCTGCCGGAGGTGCGGACCGCGCTCGCCGCCGCTGCCCGCGTGGGTCATGTGGCCGCTGAGATCGTCTCCGGTGGGCAGGGGGTGTTGCGGCTCGGCACTGCCCGAGCGTTCGCGGAACGCGTGCACCCCGCCCTCGACGTGCTGTCGGAGCGCGTTCCGGGACTTCGGGTCCGGTTGGTCCAAGAGGCCCGTGAGCGGCGTATCGACGCCCTACGGAGTGGGGAGTTGGATGCCGCGCTCGTCCGGGGTGAGGGACCGCCGCGAGGCCTGGCGGCGGTGCCGGTCTGGGACGACCCGTTGATCGTGGCTCTGCCCGCGACGCATCCACTGGCGGCCTTGCCGCGTCTCGAACCGACCGATCTCGCGGGCCTGCCCCTGCGGTTGGCCCCGCGGGGCCGGAATCCCGCCTTCCATGACCTGGTTACGGGGTTGCTGCGAACCTCCGGCATCGATGTGCCGGCCGGCCCGCACTTCACCACCTTGCAGGAGACTCTGACGGCGATCGCAGCGGATTCCGCGAGCGGCGCGGAGTCCTGGACCGTCTTCGACCTCGCCGGTGAGGTGCCCCCGGCCCGCCGTATCGCCTTCAGGCCGCTGCTCGGTGCGCGCTCGACCGTCAGCCTCGCCATGCGGCCGGGGCCGCTGTCCCCAGCGATCCGGCACCTGCTCACCGCCCTGAAGCCCGCAGATGCGCAGGAGGTACTGCGGCAGTAAATACTGCGCTCCATCCCCGTGGGTGACGAGGCTTGAGTCTCCAGTAGGGGGAGACGTGAAGGTGGGGACATGAACGGCGACACGCTCTACTCGATCGGTGATCTGGCGCGGCGGACCGGACTGACGGTCAAGACCGTCCGGTTCTACTCCGACGCGGGAATCGTGCCGCCCGCCGACCGCAGCCCGGCCGGCTACCGCTTGTACGGCACCGATGCCGTCGCCCGCCTTGATCTCGTACGCACCCTGCGCGACCTGGGGCTCGACCTTCCCACGATCCGGAAGGTCGTGGACCGTGAGGTCTCGCTCCCCGAGGTCGCCGCAGCGCACGCTGATGCGCTGGAGGTACAGATCCGTGTGCTGCGCCTGAGGCGCGCGGTCCTGACTGCGGTGGCCAAGCGCGGGTCCACGCCTGAGGAGTTGGAACTCATGCACAAGCTCGCCAAGCTCTCCGAGGACGAACGCCAACGTCTGATCGACGATTTCCTGGGCGCCGTCTTCGACAGCCTGTACGACCACCCTGCCTTCGCGGCGGTCACCCGCTCCCTCACCCCCGAACTGCCCGACGACCCCGAGGTCGAGCAGGTCGAGGCATGGGTGGAACTGGCCGAGCTGTTCCAGGATCCGGGGTTCCGCTCCACGATGCAGGGCATGGCCAGAGACCTGGCGGCCGATCGCGCCCCCGACGACAGCACCGGTATGCCCCGCGTCCTCGCCGAGGCCCTGCGCGCGAAGGTCACCCCGGCCCTGGCGGCAGGCGCCGACCCCGCTTCGCCCGAGGCCGAGCCCATCGTCGCAGCGCTCACGACGCACTACGCACACATCCTCGGCCTCCCCGACGATGTCGCCCTCCGGCGGCGTCTGGTGACCCGCTTGGAGACCATGGACGACCCTCGCAGGGACCGCTATCTGACACTCCTCGCGGTGATCAACGGCTGGCCCCCGCCGGAGAGTCTGGCGCCGGTGCTCGACTGGGCCCTCCTGGCCCTGCGTGCCCGAACGCCTCGATAGTGGGCCGGTCAATCGCGAGCCGGACCCGTTCGGCCCGTGCCGACGGCCCCGCCGAACGGACCGATACCTCATCGCGGCGACTTCTCTCCAGTTACCGGGACCTGAGGAACGTACCCGGCTTCTGGCGGCTCGCCACCATCGGCATGGTCTCGAAACTGCCGCCCAGCATGGTCGGATTGAGTCTGCTGCTCCTGGTCGGGCGGGACCACTCGTACGGAACCGCGGGCCTCGCGGTGAGCGGCTTGGCGGTCGGTCAAGGTGTCACCGCTCCCCTGCGGGGTCGGCTCATCGACCGTCTCTCTGCCCGTCCCGTGCTGCTGGGCTGTCTTGTCGCGTATCTGACGGTCACGCTGCTCCTGGTCCTGGTGGTACGCGGCGGCGGGTCCTTCGCCGCGATCCTGGCGCTCGCCGCGGGCATGGGAGCGAGCGCCCCGCCGGTCGCCGTCATGATGCGCTCCGTATGGCATCGCGGCACCACGGGCGGGTCCACGGACGGCTCCAGAGGCAGCCCCAGGGACATGGGGAGGCTGGCCAGCGCGATGGCCCTCGACTCGTCGATGATGGGGGCCGCGCTGATCACCGGTCCTGTGCTCGCCAGCTTGCTGAGTCTTTCCGTCTCACCGATCGCGCCCTTCGTAGTCGTGGCACTGGTGACGGCCGCCGCGGTCGGCCTGCTGATCAACTCAGCGAACCCGCCGCCACGTTCCGCACGGGCCGGGCACTGGCTCGGCCCTCTGACCTCGGCTCCCCTGCGGCGCCTGCTGGTCGCGGACGCCCTGTTCGTCATGGCGGTGACCGCGGTGGACGTGGTGCTGCCGATCTACGCACGGGAATACCACGCGGCCGGGTTCACCGGTCTGTACCTGGGTTTTCTTTCCGTCGGCAGCGTTCTCGGCAGCCTCGCCCTGGGCGCCGCACCGAATCTGCTGTCCCGTGGTCCCAAGATCTCCGTGCTGCTCTGTGTTTTCGCGGCAGGGACCGGTGCGCTGACGTTGGCCACGGCGGTGTCGCCTCTCGCGGTGCTCATGGTCTGCCCGCTGGCCGGTCTGGTCATCGGCTGCGCCTTCGCGACGTTGCGCACTACAGGCGGCGACCTCGCACCTGAGGGGCGCGTCACCGAGACGATGTCCTGGCTGAGCAGTTTCGACATGGTGGGTGGAGCGGTGGGCGCGGCCGTGTTCGCGTACATCGCGGCGGACGAGGGAAGCAGGGCGGCGCTTCTGCTGGTACCGGTGGTCGTGCTGCTGGCCGCGGTGACCGGCTGGAACACGCGGAAGCCGTGACGGCTCCGGGGCCAAGGAACGTCGGTATGTGCTGCGCGCCAAGGGGCGAGGAGCCGAAGACCGGAAGTGCCGAAGGGGAATCGGAGTTCGGTTCGGCAGTATGTCGTTCCGGTGAACCGAGCGTCGCTCTCGTATCGCGCGGGCAGAATCGCGAGACTGAACGGACTGAGCTGAACAGACTCAACAGACCGGACAGAGCCGACGGGAGAGGGGACAGCGATGGAAATGGACCGGCATGCGCACGTCCTGAGCGGCACCGGCGACGAAGCCGCGCGCCACTACGAGCGGGCACTCGACGCACTGTTGTTCTTCCGCGAGGAAGTCGCCGACGAGACGCAGGCCATGGTGGCCGCGTCCCCGGATTCCGCGATGGCGCACGTTTTCAGCGCCTACCTCGGCCTCCTCGGCACCGAGGAGCAGGAAGCGGCCGAGGCCCGGCGGTCTTTCGCGGCGTACCGCGACACCCTCGATCTTGCCGGGCTTTCACCGCGCGAGAGGATGCACGCGGCGGCTGCAGAGTCGTGGCTGGACGGGGACATGCTGCGGGCCGGCGCCATCCTCGGCGAGATCAGTACCGAGTTCCCTCGTGACGCCCTCGCCCTGGCCGTCGGTCATCAGATCGACTTCTTCACGGGCGACGCCCAGCGGCTGCGCGACCGGGTCGGTGGCGCGCTCTCCGCGTGGGACAGTGACGACCCGCATTTCGGCCCTCTTCTGGGGATGTACGCCTTCGGGCTCGAAGAGGCCGGGCGCTACGGCCACGCCGAGGAGATCGGGCTGCGAGCGGTCGAACGCCATCCACGGGATGTGTGGGGCATCCACGCGGTCGTCCACACGTACGAGATGCGGGGGCTGTTCGGCGAAGGAATCCGCTATTTGGACGCACGGACCGAGGACTGGGCCGACGGGAACTACCTTTCCGTGCACAACGCGTGGCACTACGCCCTGTACGCGTTGGAGGCGGGAAGCATTGAACGGGTCCTCGGCGTCTACGACAACACCCTCCACAACGAGGCTTCGCAGCCCGTTGCCATGGAACTGCTGGACGCCTCCGCCCTGTTGTGGCGGCTGCTCCTTGCCGACATCGACGTCGAGCCGCGCTGGGCGGTGCTCGCCCAGGCGTGGGCCGGGCGTGAGGTAGGCGCCCACTATGCCTTCAACGACGTCCATGCCGTGATGGCGTACGCGGGGGCCGGGCGGCTCTCCGATGCCGAGCGGCTGGTGAAGGACCGCGAGCTGTGGATCGCCCGAACCGATGCGGCGGTGTCGAACCACGCGATGACGCTCGAGATCGGGATCCCGGTGTGCCGCGCACTCATCGCCTACCGGCAGCGGCAGTACGACCGCGTGGTCGAGCTGCTCGCCCCGATCCGCTACCGCCTCAATTCCTTCGGCGGCAGCCACGCCCAGCGCGACGCCGTTCAGCGCACCCTGGTGGAGGCAGCCATCCGCTCCGGCCGGCACGATCTGGCGCGCACCTTGCTCAGCGAGCGCATCAACCTGCGCCCCATCTGCCCCTACAACTGGCGGGCCCGCGCCCGGCTGGCCGACCGGCTCGGGGACACGGTTCAGGCCGCGAGCGCCCGTACTCGCGCCGAGGAGCAGGCCGCTGTGGGGGCAGCCGCCCTGGGCTGAGCACGGCCGGTTCGCCCTTGCCCACGGGCTCCCTGCCCCTTCGGGCGCCCCTGGCCCCAGGGTCGCCCGGCCTCCTCCCCCCCTTGTCCTCCTTGTCCCCCTCAAGGGTGGCCGCGTTATCCACAATCACGGTGCTGTACACAGATTCAGGCTGCACCCTTCCGCCTCAACCAGCCTTCGCCGTAACGTAATTGAGGCAGGACGACATCGCCCCGACGGCGGTTTCGTGTCCACGTGGATCGGGGGATTCAGGTGTAGCGGAGCACAGACCTGGAATCCGACACCCACATCCTCCCCACCGGCGCCGAGTCGCCGCTCGCCACCGTCTGCGACACCAACTACACGTGCCTGGCCGAGATCCGCAAGGAGTGGCTTCTCGCGCGTGAAACTCACCGGGGGCTGTACGCGCGGCCGCGAGCGACGGCCAAGGTGCCGCCCCACTGAAGAGTCCAGCTGTTCCCCCCACCGAGAGGTTGGCCGGCCATGGATCGAGCCAGACGGTTTCCCAGCAGGCGCGGGCTGTTGCAAGGAGCGGCCCTGGCCGCCCTTCCCGCCGCGCTTCTTCCCGCGACCCGCGCCACGGCCCGACCTCGGGCGGTCGACTATCCGCTCGCCGAGTGGGTTCCGGCAAGCACCTCCAACTACACGGCCGCCAACCGCCCCAGCACCTATCCCGTCGAATACGTGATCGTCCACGTCACCCAGGAGACCTACGCCGACACGCTCGCCATCTTCCAGAACTCGGCGAAGAAGGTGTCGGCCCACTACGTGGTGCGCTCCAAGGACGGCCATGTCGCCCAGTGCGTCCGCGAACGCAACGTCGGCTGGCACGCGGGGAACTGGAACTACAACACCCGCAGCATCGGCATCGAGCACGAAGGATGGGTGGACCAGCCCGAGTACTTCACCGCCGCGATGTACGAGCAGTCCGCGCTGCTGACCTCGGCCATCTGCGATACGTACGACATTCCCAAGGACCGCAAGCACATCATCGGGCACGTCGAAGTACCCGGCACCGACCACACCGATCCGGGGCCGCACTGGGACTGGACGCGCTACATCCGACTGGTCAACTCTGCTTGACGCCGGTCGCCTGATGCCGTGGTGCCTGTCGGGGCGCTTGTCGGGGCACGCTCGCGGGGCGACGATGGCAGCACCGCATCGCCGTCCCGGGAGGCCGAGTTGACCGAACCATGGGTGGCCCTGGATTCCGGTGCCGATCCGGCCGAGCGGGTGCGGGTGCTGCGCCGCGCCCATGAGAGGTTCACCGAGGCGGGGACGGTCACGCGGCCGGTCCGGTCCGTGGTGGCCGACTCGTGGCGGCGTTCGGCCAGGGCCAGGGTCAGCCCGGAGGACACCGGCGCGATGGTGGAGCTCACCGACGGGGATCTCGGTTCGTACCGGGCCGAGCATCCGCTGGCGGGGGTGATGCCGCTGTTCCGTGAGCTGATGGGCACGTTCGCGATGGACGGTGAGCATCTCCTCGCGGTGTGCGACGCGAACGGCAGGCTGCTGTGGGTCGAGGGGCACTCCGCGACCCGGCAGAAGGCGGGGCGGATGAACTTCGTACCGGGTGCCCGGTGGGCGGAGTCCGCGATGGGGACGAACGCCCCGGGCACGGCGGTGGCGTTGGACCGACCGGTGCAGGTGTTCGCCGCGGAGCACTTCATCCGGCGCGTCCAGCCGTGGACGTGCGCGGCGGCTCCGGTGCACGATCCGCGGACCGGGCGGTTGATCGGGGCGGTGGACATCACCGGGGGCGACGGTCTCGCGCATCCGCACAGCCTGGCCTTCGTGCAGGCGGTCGCTCGGGCAGCAGAATCCCAACTGGCGCTGCTGTCGCCACCGGTGGACAGCAGGGACACCGCGGCTCTCACCGCACTCGGCCGTGATGAGGCGCTGTTGCTGACCGGCGGCCGCAAGATACGGCTGAGCCGCAGGCACAGCGAGATCCTCGTCCTGCTGGCCCGCCACCCGGAGGGGCTGACCGGGGACGAGCTGCTGTGCGCGCTGTACGAGGACGAGTCGGTGACGCCGGTGACGCTGCGGGCCGAACTGGCCAGGCTGCGACGTCTTCTGGGGCCGGAGCTGCTGAGGTCGCGCCCGTATCGGCTCGCGGTGTCGGTCGAGTCGGACGTCGACGCCGTCGAGCGTCGGCTCGGTTCGGGGGCTGTCACCGCGGCCGCCGCCGCGTACGCCGGCCCGCTCCTGCCCGCTTCGCAGGCGCCTGCCGTGACGCGGCTGCGGCGCAGGCTCGCCGATCAGCTGCGGGCGGCGCTCATCGCACGCCGCGACCCCGATCTCCTGGCCGACTGGGCGCACACCCCGTGGGGCGAGGACGACCTCGCGGTGTGGCACGCGCTGGCGCAGGTACGCCCGAGCCCACCGGTACTGGCCCGCCTCCGAGAGCTGGACGCGGAGCTGGCTGCCGCGGCCCGGCCGGGCTGAACGCCGGGCGGCGGGCGCCCTGTGCCAGGCTCCCCGGGGCCGGGCCCGAACGCAGGATCATCGCCGCCCGCCCCGATACGGACGCGGGCGGGCGCTGGCAGGGACAGGGGTCAACGCTCCCTCGTCGACCGCCGGGCGGCCACGCAGTCGACGTACCCGCAAGGAACCGCTGAACCCGCAGGACCCGCAGGACCCGCAGGACCCGCAGCCCCCTCAGAGCAGACACAGCCCACCGCACCCGAAGCCGAACCGCCCGCCCGCCCGCCCGCCCGCCCGGTCACGAGCGAACCAGCCGCCGATCGGCTTACGCAACGTACCTGCAACGTCGGCGCTCCTAGCCTCCGGGCGAGAGCTGCCCAACGGCGGGCAGCCTTCCCCGGGAGGCCACCAGAATGACCCGTTACGCAGCGCCCGGCACCGACGGAGCAGTTGTCTCCTACCAGTCCCGCTACGACCACTTCATCGGCGGCGAGTACGTCCCGCCCGCCCGCGGCCAGTACTTCGAGAACCCGAGCCCGATCAACGGTCAGCCCTTCACCGAGATCGCCCGGGGCACGGCCGAGGACGTGGAGCGCGCCCTGGATGCCGCTCACGCCGCCGCGCCCGCCTGGGGCCGCACCTCCGCGACCGAACGCGCCGACGTCCTAAGGAAGATCGCCGACCGTATGGAGGCGAACCTCGAGAGCCTCGCGGTGGCCGAGAGCTGGGAGAACGGGAAGCCGGTCCGCGAGACGCTGGCCGCCGACATCCCGCTCGCCATCGACCACTTCCGCTATTTCGCGGGGGTCATCCGCGCGCAGGAGGGGTCGCTGAGCGAGGTGGACGAGGACACCATCGCGTACCACTTCCATGAGCCGCTCGGTGTCGTCGCGCAGATCATCCCGTGGAACTTCCCCATCCTGATGGCCACATGGAAGCTCGCGCCGGCGCTCGCCGCGGGCAACGCGGTCGTCCTCAAGCCCGCCGAGCAGACCCCGGCCTCCATCCACTACTGGATGAGCCTGGTGTCCGACCTGCTGCCGCCGGGCGTCGTCAACATCATCAACGGCTTCGGCGTCGAGGCGGGCAAGCCCCTCGCCTCGAGCCCGCGCGTCGCGAAGGTCGCCTTCACCGGTGAGACCACGACGGGGCGGCTGATCATGCAGTACGCATCCGAGAACATCAAGCCGGTGACGCTGGAGCTGGGCGGGAAGTCGCCGAACATCTTCTTCGACGACGTCTGGGCCGCCAACGACGACTTCCGTGACAAGGCGCTCGAGGGCTTCACGATGTTCGCTCTCAACAACGGCGAGGTCTGTACCTGCCCGTCGCGTGCTCTCGTCCAGCGGGGTCACTACAGCGAGTTCATGGAGGCTGCGGTCGCCCGCACCGAGCAGATCGTGCCGGGGCACCCGCTGGACACCGACACGATGATCGGCGCCCAGGCCTCCAACGACCAGCTGGAGAAGATCCTCTCCTACCTGGACATCGGCCAGCAGGAGGGCGCCAAGGTCCTGACAGGTGGTCAGCGCATCACGTACGACGGGGAATTGGCCGGCGGCTATTACGTCCAGCCGACCATCTTCGAGGGCGACAACCGCATGCGGATCTTCCAGGAGGAGATCTTCGGCCCGGTCGTCTCGGTCGCGTCGTTCAGCGACTTCGACGACGCCATCAAGACCGCCAACGACACGCTGTACGGCCTGGGGGCCGGAGTCTGGACACGCGACATGAACACCGCCTACCGGGCGGGCCGTGCGATCCAGGCGGGCCGAGTGTGGACGAACTGCTACCACGCGTACCCCGCGCATGCGGCGTTCGGCGGCTACAAGCAGTCCGGGATCGGGCGCGAGACGCACAAGATGATGCTGGAGCACTACCAGCAGACGAAGAACCTCCTGGTGTCGTATTCGCCGAAGAAGCTGGGGTTCTTCTAGGCGTCAGGGAAAGGGCGTCTGACCAGGCGTTTCACCTGTTAGGCGCCCGCCCTGAGCACCTCTTAAGACGTAGGGGGTGTCGCGAAGTAACTCCCGATATATCCCACTGCTATCCCACCTCTGACCAGCTGTTCTGGGGCATTTCCGGGCCAAGGCCCGGCTCATGTGTCTTCTGCACTGCGGTCCTGCCTCTCCCACCATCGCATCGACTCCTCAATCAGACTGTTGGCATGGTTCCGCGCCTCGGCCAGAAACTTGGCGTAGTAGCGAAAGAGGACCTGGATGCTGAGGGTCTGGCTCGTAAGACCGGTCCGCAGGCGTCCGAGCGGTGGGCCGGGGTAGACGACTGACCGGTCCGCCCATCGGCGCGGCCGAAACCCGGGAGAGGACACGATCAGCGTGAGCGACGCCGAGCACCGGAAGCAGACCCCCGACGGAGCGGCCGAACTCCTGGTTCGCTGCCTGGAGAACGAGGGCGTCGAGGTGGTGTTCGGCGTGCCCGGTGAGGAGAACATCCGTTTCACCAACGCCCTCGCCCGCTCGGAGAAGATCCGCTACGTCCTGACCCGGCACGAGCAGGCCGCGTCCTTCATGGCGGAGATGCACGGCCGGCTCACCGGCTCGGCGGGGGTGATGTCCGCGACGCTGGGGCCCGGCGCGATCAACCTGATGCTGGGCGTCGCCGACGCCATGACGAACAGCACGCCCGTCGTCGCGATCACCGCGCAGGTCGGCAAGGAGCGCAACTACAAGGAGTCCCACCAGTTCGTGGACCTGGTGAGCATGTTCGCCCCGGTCACGAAGTGGTCGGCGGACGTCCCGGCCACCGGGGCCATCCCGGAGATGGTGCGGCGCGCGTTCAAGACAGCGGAGTCCGAGCGGCCCGGCGCCGTCTACCTCGCCGTGCCCGAGGATGTCGACGAGGCGACGGACGGCTCGGACCTGCGCCCGCTGCGCAGGGACGTCGTGCAGCCCGAGGCGCCGTCCCCGCAGCAGATCAAGCGGGCGGCGGAGCTGCTGCGCAACGCCCGCCGGCCGGTGATCCTGGCCGGACACGGCGCGGCGCGCGGCGGCGCCCAGGAGTCGCTGACGGCGTTTGCCACCGCGCTGGACGTGTCGACGGCGACCACCTTCCACGGCAAGGGCGTCCTGCCCGACGACCACCCGTGCGCGACCGGCACGTTCGGCTTCATGCGGCGCGACTACACCAACTTCGGGTTCGAGGAGGCCGACGTCGTCATCGCCGTCGGCTACGAACTGCAGGAGTTCGACCCGTCCCGGATCAACCCGGACGGTGACAAGAAGATCATCCACATCCACCGCTTCCCGGCGGAGGTGGACGACAGCTACTCGGTCGACGTCGGCATCATCGGCGACATCGCCGCCTCCCTCGACGCCCTGGCCACCGAACTCGACGGCCTGCGCTGGACCATCGACGACAAGGACACCACGGCCACCCGCGCACTGCTGGCAAAGGAACTCGCGCAGGGCGCCGCCAACGAGCGCTACCCGCTGGCCCCGCAGCGCATCATCGCCGACACCCGCGCCGCGCTCGATCGCGACGATATCGTGCTGGTCGACACCGGCGCGCTGAAGATGTGGATGGCCCGGCTCTACCCGACGTACGCGCCGAACACCTGCCTCATCTCCAACGGCCTGTCCACCATGGGCTTCGCGCTGCCCGGCGCGCTCGCGATCCAGCTCGCCAGGCCGCAGACCAAGGTGCTGGCGGCGGTCGGCGACGGCTCGTTCCTCATGCACTCCCAGGAGATCGAGACAGCCGTCCGCGAAAACATCCCGCTGACCGTGCTGATCTGGCAGGACAACGGCTACGGGCTCATCAAGTGGAAGATGGACCTGGAGGTCGGGGAGAACTCCAACACCGACTTCACCAACCCCGACATCGTCCAGTACGCCCGCAGCTTCGGCGCGAAGGGCTACCACATCGCCTCCGCCGGGGACCTGCTGCCCACGCTCCGTGAGGCACTGGCGGACCCGGGCGTGTCGATCATCAACTGCCCGGTGGACTACGCCGAGAACATGAACCTCATCGACCACCTCGGACACCTGGACTCGGCGCTCTGACCCGCCCGCGCGGTGCGGCCCGACCCCCGTACGGGCCGCGCTGCCCGGGCCGCTGTCACGCCACGCGCGCAGCGTCCCGCCCCAAGGACCGCCCCGGACAGGACTGCGCAAACTCGTGACGTCGCGTGCTGATCAGGCCGCAGTCGTATCTCCGCATACCCGACGAGGGGCAAGGACGTGCTCAGGCAATGAGCAGCTCGGTGATCTCATCGGCGAGCTTGGGGCCGAGCGAGCCCCAGCCGTCCTTGTAGCCGTAGACGCTCGCCAGGGTGCGGGCGTCGTAGTCGCCGTTGAGGATGTCGATGTCGGTGGGGGTGATGAGCGAGGGATGGGCGACGCCGACGGCGCCCGAGACCCTCAGCAACTCCCTGCGCAGGGTGCGCAGGTAGCCCGCGGCCCGGATGGCCTTCGAGGGTGCGTCGATGCCGCGCGTCAGCCACGGGTTCTGGGTGGCGATGCCGGTGGGGCATGCGTCGGTGTGGCACTTCTGCGCCTGGATGCAGCCAATGGACAGCATCGCCTCACGGCCCACGTTGACCATGTCGACGCCGAGGGCGAACGCGACGACGGCGTTCTCGGGCAGGCCGAGCTTGCCGGAGCCGATGAAGGTGATGTCGTCGCTCAGCCCGCGCTCGGCGAACACGCTATAGACGCGGGAGAAGCCCATGCGGAACGGCAGGGCCACCGAGTCGGCGAAGATCAAGGGAGCAGCCCCGGTGCCGCCCTCGCCTCCGTCGATGGTCACGAAGTCGACCCCTCGATCACCTCGCTCCATCAGGGTGGCGAGTTCCTCCCAGAAGCCCATTTCCCCGATGGCGCTCTTGATCCCGACGGGCAATCCGGTCTCCGTGGCGAGCAGTTCCACGAAGTCGAGCATCGAGTCCACATCGTGGAACGCGGTATGCCGCGACGGCGACGCACAGTCCTTGCCCGCGGGGATGCCGCGGATCTCGGCGATCTCGTCGGTCACCTTCGCGCTCGGCAGCATGCCGCCGAGCCCCGGCTTCGCGCCCTGCGAGAGCTTGATCTCGATCGCCTTGACGGGCCCGCTCGCGACCACGGACTTGAGCTTGTCGAGGTTGAACGTCCCGTCCTCGTTGCGGCAGCCGAAGTACGACGTACCGATCTGGAGGACGAGTTCCCCACCGTTGAGGTGGTAAGGCGACAGGCCGCCCTCGCCGGTGTTGTGCATCGTCCCGGCCAGCGCCGCGCCCTTGTTGAGCGCCGTGACGGCCGCGCCGGACAGCGAGCCGAAGCTCATCGCCGAGATGTTGACGACGCTCGCCGGACGGAACGCCTTCGCGCGGCCTCGTGGTCCGCCGAGCACCTTGGCCGAGGGCAACGGCGCCTGCGCGTCGCGCAGATCGGGCAGCCGGCCGGCGAACGTGCGCTGCTTCACGTACGCGTGCCCCTGCACGTGCTCGACGTCGTTGTCGGTGCCGAACCCGAAGTAGTTGTTCTCCTCCTTCGCCGACGCGTAGATCCAACTGCGCTGGTCACGGCTGAAGGGCCGTTCCTCGTCGTTGGAGGTCACGACGTACTGCCGCAGCTCGGGGCCGATCTTCTCCAGCAAGTACCTGGCGTGCCCCAGCACGGGGAAGTTCCTCAGCAGTGCGTGCTTCTTCTGCACGAGGTCGCGGGCGGCCACCAGCGCCAACGCCGTGGCGGCTGACGCACCTATGTTCCGAGCACGCATGAAAGACGTTCCTCTCCTCAACTGGCCAAACCTCACCACGACCGGCTACCCCACGCTAGCGAAAAGCCACGGGAGGGCGGCGACGGCTCTCCTCTTGCGCGCGGTCGGGGAAGCGGGCGCAGGGGCCGAGGCCGAGGCCGGAAACCTTCTTGAGGGTGGCGTCCCAGCTGACCGCTCAGACCCGAGTCGCCGTGCTGTATACAGGAGTAGAGCCCCCGAGCCAGCCACGTGGCCAAGTCCAGCCTCAGCAGCGGATGTCGACGATCTGGAGCTTCTGGCCGTTTCGGACTTTGTGCCAGCCGGGACCGACCGTACGCAGGCCCAGGGACCGCTTCACCTTGCAGCCCGGCCCCACCCAGTAGCCATCCACGTCGCGCACGCCTACGTGGTGACCGTTCTGCCCGGGCCGCAGGATGCGCCAAGTGGAGCGATCGTAGTGTTTTCCCCACTGGTTGGTGATCAGCAGGTTGTAGCGGTTGTCACGGTTATAGACGTTGCCGCAGATACGGCCGCCTACCCAGCATTCGCCCAGCGGGGTCACCTCTCCCGGGGCCGGCCGTGCGTCGCTCACCGCACTGCTCGGTTCCGTGGACTTCGCGGGTGTGGGCAGGGAGCGCTGGGCGAGCGCGGTGCCGTGCGACGGCGATGACGGCAGGGTCTCTCCTGCCGCCGGGGACGCGCAGACGGCGAGGGCAGCTGCCGCCGCCAGCAGTGTGATCGATGAACGTGGGGAGCGCATACATTCCCTTTCTGTCTTCGTACTTCGACCCACCGGCCGCGAAGTGCGCCGCAGAGCCGGTGACGGACATAAGCGTGCGACTCCGCGGGGTTGTCTCCTACCCCGTTCCGGACCTGGCGACAAAACACCGGGTGATCCGCGGCACAGTGGCCTGCCGCAGGCCCGGGCCGCATCAGTGGTCAGGAACAGCCGCGGGAGTAGGCGGTATCCGGTGCGTAGCGCTCCCATTCGCTGTGGGTGAGGCTGCGGCCGACGGTGGCACAGAGCTGCCGGATGGTGCGCTCGGGGTCGGTGCTCCACAGCACCGCCGTGTTGTCCACGCTGCCGGTGGCCAGGGTCCGGCCGTCCGGGCTGAAGGCAACACTCCGCACCTGTCGGGTGTGTCTGGTCAACGTCGCCAGCCGACGGTGGTCCGCCACGTCCCACAGAACGACTGAGGTGTCCGCGTCGGCGATGGCCAGGGTCCGGCCGTCCGGACTGAACGCCACGCTCATGGCACTGGCGTCACCAGTGAACGTGCGGATGCGGCGGCCGTCGGCGGTGCCCCACAGAATGACCCTGCGATCGATGCCGGCGCTCGCCAGGGTCCGGCCGTCGGGGCTGAACGCGACAGCCCGCAGCGACCCGGTGTGCCCGCGCAGGGTGAGCCGCCGGGTGTGTCGCGCAGCGTCCCACAGCACGGTGGTGCCGTCGTGCCCTGCCGACGCCACGGTACGGCCGTCCGGGCTGAACGCCACCGCGTTCACCCCCCACTTCGGCGCTCCGGCGTCAGCCCTGCCTGGAGCACGGCGGGATGGCGACGGGCCGTGGAAGCGGGTGGCCAGGCGAGTCCGGCGCTCGGTGTCCCAGAAGGTGATGGTGTCGTCGGAGCTGCCGGTCACCGCCGTGCGGCCATCCGGCTCGTACGCGGTGTCGGTGACCCGTTCGGCAAACCCGGTGACCGCGCCCGTGCGATGGAAGGGAGCGCGGGACTGCCACAAGGTGAGTGCTTGTTCGTCGGGGGCGCGTGACAGCGAGGCCGTCCCCCCGGCGGAGGTGGCCACGGCCCTCCCGTCGGGACTGAACGCCACCGAATTCACCGTCCCGGTCGGGTCGTTGAACGTCGCGGCACGTACTCCGCGCCGTAGATCCCACAGCGCCGCCGTGCCGTCGTCGGCGGCGGTGGCCAGCATCCGACGGTCCGGGCTGAAGGCGACCCGGTTCACCCGGTCCCGGTGACCCGAGAGAGGGATGCGGGACGGATCCCACAGGGTGATGGTGCCGTCCTCCCCCGAAGAAGCGAGCAGGGGCCGCGGCCCGGGTGAAAAGGCCAGGCTGTAGACGTTTGTGCTGTGGCCGGTCAGTGTGGCCGTGCGGGTCCCGCGGGACGGATCCCACAGGGTGACGGTCCGATCCAGCCCTGCGCTGGCCAGTTGGCGCCCGTCGGGACTGAAGGCGAGAGCCCGAATCGAGCCGGTGTGACCGGTGAGAGTGGCCCGGCGGGTGCGTTGTTTGCTGTTCCACAGGAGCACCCGCTGATCGTCGCCGGCGGTGGCGAGCATGCGGCCGTCGGGGCTGAAAGCCACGCTGGTGACAGCGTCGGCGTGGCCTGTCAGCTCCGACCGCTCGCCGGTCGTTGTGTCCCAGAGCAGTACCTTGTCGTCCTCGGCGGCGGCGACAGTCTTGCCATCGGGACTGTAAGCCACCGATCTGAGAGATCCCCGATGTCCATCCATGGTGCGCTGGCGGGAGCGTTCGGCGACATTCCACAACACGACGGTTCCGTCCGCGGAGGCGACCGCCAAGGTTCGGCCGTCCGGTGCGTACGCGAGACTGCGGACCGGCGCCGAGTTACCCGGCAGAGTCGCGACCACCCTACGGTCGGCAGTGCTCCACAGCACCACCCTCCGGTCGTCGCCGCCGGTGGCCAAGGTCCGGCCGTCCGGGCTGAACGCCACGGCCCGCAGCCACGTGCGGTGCCCGGTGAGCGCCGCCGGACGGGCACGGCGCCGCGTGTCCCACAGCCTGACCGTACGGTCCCGGCTGACCGAGGCCAGCGTGCCGTCGGGGCCGAAGGCGACCTCGGAGACCGCGTCGTCGTGACCGGTGAGCTCGGTCTGGTGGTACTGGTAGGTGGACATCGTCAGGAGTGCGCCGCGTGCCTCGGGCGTGGGAGCCGTACGGAACGCCTCGACGCTCAGCAACTTGGCCACCGAAGGGCTGGACCCGGCCAGGACGAGAGCTTGAGAGGCCAGTTGGCGTGAGAGTGTGAGCTGCCGCTGCTGTACGGCGTCCTGACGCTGCTGCAGAGCGACCGTGCCGGCCGTCACGGTCAGGGCCAGCAGCACCATGAGCGCGGTCGCGAGCACCCGCAGACGACGGTGACGGCGGGCCACAGCGGCCTGCTCGGACTCTGCCAGCGCGACGCTGGCATCGAGGAAGTCCCGCTCGCGGGCATTGAGGTCGGATCGGGAGCCCTCGCGCGCCGCCCATTCCCGCAACACCCCCAGCCGGCTGCCCCGGTACAGAGCGCCGCTGTCCCGGTCGGTGTCCTCCCACGCCCGCGCGGCCTCGGTCAGGCGGCGATGGACTACAAGGCGCCCGCGGTCCTCGTCGATCCATCGGCGTAGCCGCGGCCAGGAGACGATGAGCGCTTCGTGCGCGAGGCTGAGGGTATTGCCGTCCAGGGTCACGAGCCGTGCACGGACGAGGTGCTCCACAACCTCGCCCACGGTGTCCTCGGCGGCTGCGTGCCCGCCTTGGACGTTCCCGCGCGGCTCATCGGCGCCTGGGACGGCGGGAGCCTCGCCGCCGGTGTCCGATCCCGCGTCCGACGGGGCGTGCTCCGGCTTCGCGCGGCTCACGTCGTACTCGAAACCCGACCCCGCCGGCCCCAGCCCGAGCTCGGCGAGGTCGACAGGACGGCGGGTGTCCTGAGCGCCTTCGCCCGGAGTTACCAGCCGCAGCAGCGTGCGGCGAGCGACCCGCGCATGCCTCGTCGGCATCCGGGAGTAGACCTCTTCGGCAGTCTGGGTGACGGCACCGTTCATGCCGCCGGCCGCCTCGTACGCCTCCATGGTCAGGCTGCGTCCTCGACGACGACGCCAGGTCTCCAGCAGGGCGTGCGAGAGCAGCGGCAGGCCGCCCGGCTCCGCGGACACCTCCTCGACCAGGCGGGCCGTCAACGCACGCTCCACGATCAGCCCCCGCGCCATGGCGGGTTTGACGATCGCCTGGCGCAGCTCGTCCGGTCCCAGAGGGCCGACGGGCAGCCCGGCGTCGCGCACGGCTTCGGCCAGCGGCCCGTACTCCAGGAAGCGGCCGTAGAAGTCCGACCGCACTCCGAACACCACGCGGAGCCTGCTGGCGGGCTCGCGGGCCGCAAGCAGCATGTCGATGAACTCCGCGCGCTCCTTCGCGTCCTGGCAGAGGGTGAATGCCTCCTCCAACTGGTCGACCACTATCAAGGTGTCGCCGTCGGCTTCCTCGGGCCGCAGAACTTGGCGGTACGAGGAGGCCGGACGCTCGCCCGGGGTCAGGATGCGGATCGCTGCCAGCGGGACTGCAGCATCACCAGCGTCCCGGAGGCGAGGGATCAGTCCGGCGCGCAGAAGGGAAGACTTGCCGCTGCCGGAGGGGCCGAAGACCACCGTCAGGGGGTGCTGCACAACCAGTCGGAGCAGGGCGGCTGTCAGTTCGTCACGGCCGAAGAACAGGTCTTGGTCACCCGGTTCGAACCGGGCCAGGCCCCGGTAGGGCGGCTCCGACTCGTCGTGGTCCGCGTGCGAAGTCAGGTCGTCGAGCTCCCTCTGCGCATTTCGCCAGCGCTCTTCCCACTCCCCCGTGTCCCCGCCGCAAGCCCGTACATAGGCCGCCACCACGGAAAGCGCCGGCAGTCGCTCCCCGGAAGCCGCTCTCGCCAGCGCGGCCGTCGAGTACTCCGCGCGCTCCGCCATGGTGCGGTAGGTCGGCTTACCCGCCTCCTGGCGCAATTCCCGCAGTTCGTGAGCGAAGCGTTCCGTCGGTCCGGCACTCGGGTCGACAGGCTTCTCGCGACGTCCCATGGAGCTTCCTCTCTGATCTCAGCGAGCTCAGCCCAACACGCCGCACTGCATGCCAACAGCCCTTCTCCGGCCATCCCACGCACCCAGGATCTTCCTCTGAGGTTTTGTCGCCCCCTAGGCGCATGTGGTGGAGGACAACGCCGGCCTTTGTCGCCCATAGGCGCATGGGGTGCTAGACAACGCGTCGGCCGTTCAGATCAGGAGTGCACACCGGATCCACCCACCGAAGAAGTGGTCCCTTCCACCCGACGACAACGGTTCAATGGAGGACTCAAACTCATGCATCCACGTAAAAGCCTTGCCCTGGCGACGGCCACAGTCGCACTCGGCGCTGGCGTCTCCCTGTCGGCCCCGACTGCCCAGGCGCATGACGCCCAGCAGGCTCCGCAACGCGCGGCGGTCGCGGACAACACTGCCGCCTCGGCCGATGCCGCACAGCGCCCCGGCTGGCACACGGTCTGGGGCAACACCTGGGTGAAGCCGAACGGCAAGTGGACATCGAACAGCTACAAGGCACCCACCAAGGGCAACCGCGCCGTGCTGAGGTGCTACAACACCCGGGCGAAGAACTACGTAGCGATCCACAAGTATGTCGGCGGCCGCTGGAAGGTCGCCGGAAGCAGCGGCTGGCGCACCTGCAACCCCAACGGAGGCATGACCGCCAAGGCACAAGTCACGCCCGGCACCTGGCTGCGCGTGCGGGTCGGCGGAAAGCAGGGCTCGTTCGTCCGCGCAGAGAAGTGGTCATGAGGCGCTGATGCGCCTCAGCCTGATCACGTGATGTAGCCGCTTGCCGCAGTCGCCGCCTCGTCGCGGCGGCGACTGCGGCCTTCATACGCGCAGCTCAGAGGGCGTCAAATCCCGCCCCTCCGTCCGGCGAGCTCGGCGACGGACCAGGTTGCACGATCGGAGAGGGCGTTCCCGTGCGGGCCGAAGAGGCGATTCAGGCGCACCTAGCCTTCCTGGCCAGGCGTCGACCTCTTCACGCGAGCGAGGCATACCGCGGCACCATGGGCGAGGAATGGCAGGTCCGCCGCCACTTCGAACGCCGCAAAGTCTCCACCAGCGCATGCGGCCGAGCGTTCGGCACCCCCTGCATCCACGAACACGCCTGCTTCTCTGAACTTGACCACCGGGCGTCCCGCCTGCTGCGAGGACCTCACTGGAGTCGGGCCAGTGACAGGTAACCGGGGCCGCCGGCAAAAGATCGACCAGGATCATGGCGTCGAGGACGCTTCCTTGGTGGTGCTGACGGGGCAGGGCTCGAAGACGATCGCCGAACAGCAACAGGCCGTCGCCGACGCCCACGCCAAGAACGCCGATGAGGAAGCCAAGGCCGCCAAGGCCATCGCCGACAAGGCACAGGACGACACGAAGGCGGCCTACCAGCACGCCGCCAACGCCGCCGGATACGCGGCCACCGCGCGCGGCTACGCCAAGGAAGACCTCGGCTACTCGGCGGACGCCGCCAAGGCCGCCACGAAGGCCGCGCAGTCCCTGGCCCGAACGATCGAGTACGGCAGGCAGGCCACCGAGGACGCCGAAGCGGCCGACAAGGCGGCGGGCCGGGCCGAAGGGCATGCCAAGGACGCCCGCGACTCCGCCGACGAAGCCGCCCTCGACGCGCAGGCGGCCCGGGACGCGGCGGACGCGGCCGAACAGGACGCGAAGGACGCACGCGCCGCGGCCGACCGTGCCGACGAGGCGGCAACCGAGGCCGAGCAGTACGCCAAGGACGCGAAGAAGTACGCCGACGACGCTCAGGACGCCGCAGACCGCACCGAACGCAAGGAAGCCAACAAGCAGGTATCCGTCGGAGCGGGCACGGGAATCGGCGGCACTTTCTACGTCGTCGACGGCATCAGACTCACCGGCGACCCGAAGGCGAAGAACGACTGCGTCATCGACATCGGCCTCTCCGGCTGCACCGTGACCTTCACCCTCACCTTCGACGCCGACGTCGATTTCTACCTGTGCGCCAACCCCGACGTCGCCGCGACCGAATCCAGCTGCCCTAAGCGCGACACGGTCTATCTCGCCTCGCAGACCTTCAAGAACCTGAAGAAGGACGTCACCCGCTACTTCACCAAGCTGGAGATCGCCCAGGACATCGTCAAGGTGATCGCCAGGCTCGCCTGGGACATCCTCGTCCAGGACTTCGTCGACTGCTACCACGGCAGTGCCAGCGGATGCGGTTGGGCAGCCGCCAACTTCATCCCCGGCAAGAAGATCGAAGACGCCGTCCAGGCCATCCGCTCCCTCGACACAGCACTCAAGGCGGGAAGCAAGACGGCCGGCGCCTGGAAGGCCGTCAAGGCGTCCGGTCTCTCGTCCGACGTGATCTCCGGAATCGGGAAGCGGGCCAAGGAGGCGCTGAGGGCCTGCGGTGTCCGCGGCGCGGCCGTACTGCGGAGCGCGGCAGACGAGTGCGTGATACGTGACCGGACCTTCACCCAAACCTGGCACCAGACCCGAGGACGTTGAACACACCGTGGCTTGCTCATGGCGTTGGCTGAGGTACGCCGAGGCTTGTCCGACCTTGCGGCCAGCCGGTGCCGCATACGTACTTCCGGGAGGTTCTCCCATGCGCCAGCCCCGCCGACCGCGGCTACGACCACGACATGTACCGGCGCCTGCTCTGGCAGCGCGGGATTCGCCCGGTGATCGCGAAACGAGGCGAACCACACGGCACCGGCCTGGGCAATATCCGGTACGTCGTCGAGCGCACCATCGCCTGGCTGCACGGCTTTCGCCGCCTGCGCATCCGCTGGGAACGACGCGACGACATCCACGAGGCCTTCCTCAATCTCGCGGTCTGCCTGATCACTCACCGCCACGTCCAACGGCTCTGTTAGCGCCTTTAAGAAGCAGTTCCGGGGTCCATCCCGAACGCGCGGGGAGCAGCGCCGAGGGCACGGTCGAGCTGAGCAAAGCCGGGGTCCATCCCCGCACGCGCGGGGAGCAGATGACACTGCGGCGCTGTCGAAATACGCGACGGGTCCATCCCCCGCGGGTGCGGGGAGCAGACCTGACCGATCGGCACGTCCAGCCCGCCGGTGGGGCCATACCCGCGCGTGCAGGGAACAGGCGAGTTCACCAACCCGTCGCGCACGTCGATCGGGACCATCCCCGCGCGAGGCGACCACGGCCCTGGCGTGGGCGGTCACCAGTGTGTGAGATCGACGGTCCGCACACAGTGCGGATCCGCCTCATCCACCGTCCACGTCTCCTCGTCACCCACGAGCGAGGGCAACGCAGCCAACAAGGCCGTCACGGCACCCGCCAGTCGCACGTCAGCCCCGACCATGCCGCCTGCTTCCTGAACCGCCAGGTACAGCCTCATCCGGTCCGTGCCCGTGAACAAGAAGCCGCAGAGTGCTGGGGTGGGGGGCTCCTCGACGAACGGCCATGCCAGGGTCCTCAGGACCCGCATGGCACGGTCGTCTCCGGTCGCGTCAGCGATCTCCGTACACGCAGGGTGAACGCGCACCAGTTCCATGCCCATGACTGAGGCGTCCGGCTTCGCGCGGCCCTCGCTCGCCAGAGTGCGGACCCACCCCAGTGCCATGGAAGCCGTTACCGGCTCATCATCGTCGTCCACCAGCGGAATCTCGAACGCGGTCAACTCGCCGACCTCTGCTGCGCCAGCAGCGCCGACCACGAGCCTCACGGCGTCTGATGCCGGCAGGATGCCGCGAAGGAACAGACCTTCGCCCAGAGGCGCTTGGACGTAATGGAACAGCAGGCTCGTGATGGACGCCTGCTGCTCCACTACGTCCTCGTCGACTCCACTCATACGTTCACCCAGTCCGGACACTTCCTCACACCCTTGCAGTAGGCAGTGACGACGCCGATCTTCTGCCCACGTCCCGCATCGTATTCGCCATCGGCGCTTCTGCGGGCGTACTGGACGACGACCACGATCTTGACTTGTCGCCCTCCGTTGGCGATGGCGTAGCCCCAGTACTCACGACGTGGGCCGTTCTTCTTGTCCACATTGCCCCTCAGGGCAGCATTGACGACCGCGCACTTCCTGATGTTGTGCTTTCCCGAGAAGTGATTCCAACCGAGGTCTCCGTTGCCACGCCGGGTGGGAATCACCAGTCCGTCGGGATCGGTCTCCTTGCACTTAACGGTCTTGTTCCAGTAGGGGCCTGCCGAGGCAGGAGAAGCTGGGGCGAGGAGGGCTGCTGCTGCGATGGCTGCTGACGCAGCCTTGATCATCTTCATGATCGGACGTTGCCACACAGCGAGGACGAACATTCCACCCTTCGGAATGAATCGCCCTCTTGCCGACGTCACGTGTGCTTTCGGCCTACGTCCGGGTCCAAGACGGCCACCCACCAGACACGATCCGGCTCCGGGACGATGAGATCGACTGGACGAGCTCCAGAGAATCGCTCGGACTAGTACTGCAACGGTGCTTGCCGTGACTGCTGGGCAGCTCCGTCGTTGATGTGGTTATGGGTGGGGACCTTGCTGATGTCAGGTTGTGGGCCGGAGAACTGGGTGTGGTGCATGAGCGGTTCGTGCACCGGTTCAACCGGCAGGAGCCGCGTCAGTCTGCGCTGGCTTACATGCGGGGACTGATCGCTTCGTTGAAGCGGAAGAACGGCTGGACGCTCGCGGAAGAAGCCCCCTCTTTCCCCACGGAGAGCGCGACGCCGACTCGGGACCGCGGTGCCGGTGCGGGGTCACGTCCGTTCCGGCACCGCCGCCAGTCCCCGCCGCGCTGTGGGGCCGGCCGTGATGCCGAGACCCTCAAGGGGGTAAGCGCGCGCACGGCCCCTCGGGGTATGCCCTCGACCATCAGTTGACAGCCGCATCCAGACCGTTACTCGCTGGGAGCACAGGAAGCGGCTCCCAGCGCATCCTTTTGCCTCGTGCTCCCACCACAAAGTAAGGGCCATCGAGGTAGCCTGAGCAGCAGGGTGTTGAAGGTTGAGGCTTCGGCGAGACTGACTTCGGCGACTCACACGGCCTGCTACGCAAGTTCAAGCCGGGAGCCGGACCCTGCAGGTCGGCCGCGACTCACCCGGTGCCGAACACCTCGATTATTAGCACCTGCCGATCACTTCCCGTCGACTCCCGTGCTGATCAAAGGTCGGCGATATGCCGACGGAAGCGACCCGCCGCCTTCACTACGGCGTCGTTGGCCTGCCGTTCTCCGATGGTGACCCGCACGCCATCCTGGCCGTAGGGGCGCACGGTCACCCCGGCGTTACGGCAGTGTTCAGCGAAAGCGGCTGTCTGCTGACCGAGACGAAGCCAGACGAAGTTGGCCTGGCTGTCGGGCAGGGACCAGCCCTGGTCCAGGAGCGCCTCGTGTACGCGCGCCCGTTCGGAGACCAGTTCCTCAACTCGTTCCATCAGCTCGGTCCGTCGATCGAGGGACGCGATGGCAGCGCTTTGCGCTGTTGTGGAGACTCCGAAGGGTACGGCAGCCTTGCGCAGGGCGTCGGCGACCGGTTCGTGAGCGACCGCGTAGCCCACTCGCAACCCGGCCAGGCCGTAGGCCTTCGAGAAGGTCCGAAGGGTCACGACGTTCGGACGATCCTGGTACGCAGGCCCCCCAGCACCCGTCGGCTCGTCATAGGAGGCTGTGCGTGCCGTCGGCCCCACCAAGATCCGGACCATCGGGCCAACTCCCCACATTGCACCTGTCCGACTAACATCCTTGCTGGTCAGATGGGTTTACTGCCTGTACCACCAGCAGACGAAGAACCTGCTGGTGTCGTACTCGCCGAAGAAGCTCGGCTTCTTCTAAGGGCACGAAAAAAGGCGCCTGACTCGGGCTTTTGCCCGTCAGGCGCCTTCCACTCGGCCCACGCAGAGCAGGGCCGGGTTTATGTCGTACCTCCCACTGCCTCTCACCTGCCTCTGACCGATTTCCCGCTCCTGACCAGCTCTTCCGGACCAGTCACCCACCTACGACACCGGCGTACTCCACCTGACCGAGTCCGGGCCTGCGTGGCGGGGTGGGCGGCTCCTTCCTGCCCGACTCTCATTCCTTGCCCGACCACGCGCCCATCGCCGCTGCCTCCTTCGCGTAGGTGGCGAAGCGCTTCGAGGGGTGGCCGGTGAGGCGGTGGACGGTGTCCGTGGGGTGCGCGTCCCCGAGAGCGGCGAGGGCGGCGAAGACGCTGATATCGCGTTCGACGTCCTGGGTAGGGCGGCCCTCGGCGCGGCCGGTGGCGCGGTAGGTGTCCTGGTCTCCGTGGAACGCGACGGAGAGATCGGCGGCGCGGCCGATCGTCGCCAGCGCATCCGCGAAGGAGAGGGCCTCGGGGCCGGTCACCTCGTACGTGCGGCTGGTGTGGCCGTCCTCGGTGAGGGCGGCGACGGCCACCGCGGCGATGTCGTCCGCGTCGACGAACGTCTGACGGCACTCGCCAAGCGGCAGCGCCAGCGAGCCGTCGAGGACGGCCTCCCGGAAGATGCCTTCGTCGAAGTTCTGGTTGAACCAGTCGGCCCGTACGACTGTCCAGTCCGCCCCGGAGTCACGGACGAGGCGCTCGGCGGCCATCAGCCGCTCGTCGCCCATCTCCTCGATGGCGCGGCTGGACAGCAGGACCAAACGCCGTACGCCGGTCGCGAGCGCGCGCTGGACGAAGTCCGGTGCCAGCGGTAGTTCGTGAGGGAGCATCAGGTAGACGCGTTCGGCGCCGGCGAGCGCCGGTTCCCAGGTGGTGTCGTCGTGCCAGTCGAAGGGGACGTCGGAGTCTCGGGAGGCGGCCCGGACCGGGTGGTGGGCCTCGCGCAGCCGGGCGGCGACCCGGCGGCCGGTGGTGCCGCGGGCGCCGAGGACGAGAACCGGGGCGTGGGGGGTGGCGGGGGGTGCGTCATGCATGCCCGGTGCAACGAGAGAAGTCCCGTTGAGGCACCGGGGCCGTCACCGTCCCTGTTCGGACTCCATGGCCGCGGACACCTTCTCGCAGAGTTCCGCGAACAGGGCACTCTCGCCCTCGGTGAGAACCGAGGCGGCGATCTGTCCGATGTCGTGGTGGCCGCGGGCGATCCGGGCGAGGAACAGGTGGCCCTCGGGGGTGAGGGAGGTGCTCAGTTCGCGCCGGTCCTCTCCAGCCGCCACCTGCTTCACCAGGTTCAGGTCCTTCAGCACGCGCAGGGCCTTCGACGTGGTCTGCCGGGAGACCTCCAGCATGTCGCTCAGTTCGGAGGGCCGCATGGAACCGTGCGCCCGCAGAAGTTCGAGCGTGTCGTACTGGTGCCAGTTGACGCCCTCGGGGTTGACGCGGGACCGGCGCGCGACGAAGAGGCACTGAAGGTGGGTCAGGGCCGCCTGCAGAACGGTCGGCTGCGGATGATGAGTGGGGATCAAGCCGTCTCGTGGAGTCATGAGCGCTTCCGGTACGGGGGTCACCGGTGGGGGGGAACCCCAAGATATCAAGGGGTCGCGGGCCTGGGCCGTCGCGGTGGCCGGGAAATGTTTTCCCTGAGGACACCATCTGGGGGCGTGATCGGGCCAACCGGGGGTACCGGAGTGCGAGGGCCGGTCGCGGACACGTACCGGTCGCCCCGCACCGGACGGTCAGATCAGACGATACGGGGACGGGGCTGTGCTTCATGCCCAATTCCGTCGGCCGACGTACACGCGTAACGCACGGAAAAGCCCGCTCAACCTGCGGAAAAGCACGAGTGTTTGACATCGACACAAAATCGTGGTTAGCATCGATTTCCGCGAAGAAATTATATTTTTATCCTGCTCCGCTGGCAATGCACAAGCCCGAATCAGGTTCTCCACGCAATGCGCGGCGCGCATCCGTGGACCTGCGGGTGCCCTCCCTCCGGACCCCCACCCCGAGGAGATCAGCGATCATGGAAAAGAACGTAGATGTCCCGTCCTTATTACGTACGGGATTACGCAAGGGATTACGCACGGGAAATCCACCGACTTCGGCACCCCCTCTCGTCCTGACGACCCTCTTCGAACGGATCGTCCGCACACACGGCGGGTCCGTCGCCCTCGCGGACGGCACGGAACGGGTCACGTACGACCGCCTCAACCGGCGGGCCAACCGGATGGCTCTCCACCTCCAGGACCGAGGTGTCACCAGAGGCGACCGCGTCGGAGTGCACATGCGCCGGTCCCCCGACCTCTACGCGGTCCTCCTGGCGGTCCTCAAGGCCGGGGGCTGCGTGGTCCCCCTCGACCCCGCGTATCCCACGGAGTACCTCGCCCGCATCCTCCGCGAGGCCCGCCCGTCGCCGGTGATCTGCGACGACCCCACCGCTCTGCCCCCCGACGTCCGCGACGGTGCGCTCGCCCGGGACGACCTGGTCAGGGGCAGCGAGGGCCTCCCCGACGGCGACCCGGACCCCGGCACCGGCCCGGAGGACACCGCGTTCCTCATGTACACCTCGGGCTCCACGGGCCGGCCCAAGGGCGTACGGATCGCGCACCGCGGACTGGCGCGGCTCGGACCGCACAGCGGTCCCCTCGACATCACCCCCGAGGACGGACTGACCCAGTCGGCCGCGTTCTCGTTCGCCGCATCGACCATCGAGATCTGGCTGGCGTTCCTGCACGGCGCCACCCTGCTGCCCATGCCCCCCGGACTGCCCTCGCTGCCGGACTTGCGCGAGGCCGTCGAGAAACGCGGCGCGACCGTGCTCAGCCTCCCCTGCGGCCTGTTCAACGCCCTGGTCGACCAGGAACCCGAATGCCTGCGTTCGGTGCGGATCGTCCTGCTCAGCGGCGACTTCCCCTCCCCCGACCACCTGCGACGGGCCCTGGCGCACACCGACGCGGTCCTCTACAACGGCTACGGCTGCACCGAGAACTCCTCCATCACCGCCCTGCACCCGCTGACCTCGCCCAAAGACGTCGACGGCGCGGGCGTCGTCCCGATCGGACGGCCACTGCCGGCGGTCGCGCTGGACGTCTACGACCCGCTGATGCACCCCTGCGCCACCGACGAGGTGGGCGAACTCTGCGTGGGCGGCACCGGTGTGGCGCTCGGGTACGCCGACCAGCCGGAGCTGACCGCCGAGAAGTTCACCCAGGACCCGAACGGTGACGGGCTGCTCTACCGCACCGGAGACCTCGCACGGCGGAACAAGAACGGCGACATCGTGCTGGTCGGGCGCTCCGACAGCATGGTGAAGATCCGCGGGTTCCGGGTGGAGACCAGCGCCGTGACGCTGGCGGTGCGCGCCCTGGACGGGATCGCGGACGCCGCCGTGAAGGCGTTCGAGGACGACGACACCCGCGAGAAGCACCTCGTCGCCTTCTACACCACCCCCGACGGCCGCCCGGCCGCCCCGGGGGACCTGGTCCGGGGGCTCTCGGCGGACCTGCCCTCCCACATGGTCCCCTCCACGTTCCGGCACCTGGAGAAAATGCCGACGAACGTGAACGGGAAGATCGACCGCACCGCGCTCACCGTGGAATCCCAGAAGAAAAATAAAATCCAGAAGACCCAGAACGAGAATTCAGAGAAAGGCAAGAAGACTATGCAGAACCCCCTCGAAAGTGTCGTCCTCCAGGCCTGGATCGATATCTCCGGAATGGACGACTTCTCGACCACCGACTCATTCCTGGGACACGGCGGGAATTCCCTGCACTTCGTGCAGCTGGCCTCCCGCCTCCAGAAGATATTCGGAATCGAGGTCACCACCGAGTCGGTCTTCCGGCACGGCACGGTCGAGCAGCTCGCGCGCTTCATCGACGAGTCCCGCGACCAGGCAGCCACCGCCTCTTCGTCGTCGCAGGGCTGACGGAGCGCCGGACAGCGACCGGCACGTCGGGCCGGTCGCCCGACGTCCGAGGAGGGTGGCAAACCCGTGAACAACCCCTTGATCACGGCAATTCTGAACCTGGCACGGAGAACACTCCGGTCTCCCGGCCTGGGACCGGACGAGCCCTTCTTGGACCACTGCGACGATCCCGCGCTGCTGGACGAACTGGGCGCGGTGCTGCGGTCCGTGTTCGGCGTCGACCCGCCGTCCGAGGGTGGAATGGGCGGGCAGAGCGCGGCGGCGGTGGCCGATCGGCTCACTCGGAGCCGGTCCGGCTCCGCCGGGCAGGACGGGCAGGAGGTGACGGCCGGGTCCGCGCCGCGCAACGGCGGCACGGCGGAGGCCTCGTTCGGCCAGAGCGGCATCTGGCTCATCGACCAGTACCTGCCGACCCCGCAGGCGTACAACGGGCCGTTCCTGGCGCGGCTGCCGTTCCGGCTCGACGGGGACCGGCTGCGCCGGGCCGTCGCCGGGGTGCTGCGGCGCCAGGAAATCCTGCGCACCACCTACGCGTTACGTGACGCCCGGCTCCTCCAGGTCGTCTCCGACGACGACACGGCCTTCCACTACGGCATCGAGCACTACGGCGACGACAAGGAGCTCGACGCGCTCGCCCAGCGGGTGGCGAACGCCCGCCTCGACCTGGAGCACGGACCGGTGCTCTCCGTGACCTGCGCGCTCGGTCCTGGCGGGGAGAGCGCGATCCTCTGCAACATCCACCACATCGCCTCCGACGCCGCCTCGGCCGGTGTCTTCCTGCGCGAACTCGTCGACGCCTACGACCGCATCGGACGGGGCCTGCCGGTGGAGAGCGTGCCGGGACGCCCGCAGTACGCCGACTTCGCGCACTGGCACCGCACGCACCTCACGCCCGAACGGACCACGCGCCTGCTCGACGAGTGGGCCGACCGGCTCGCCGGGGAGCTGCCCGTGCTCGCCCTGCCCGCGGACCGGCCCCGGCCCGCCACGCAGGAACACCGGGGCGGCACCGTCCCGTTGCACGTTCCGGCCGCAGTGACCGAGAAGCTGGAGCGGCTCGCGGAACGCGAGGGCGTCACGCTGTTCATGACGCTGCTCGCGGTGTACGGCACGTTCCTCACCAAGCTGACCCGTCAGGAACGGGTCCTTGTCGGCTCGCCCGTCTCCCTGCGGGACGACCCGCAGACCAAGGACCTCGTCGGCTACTTCGTCAACATGGTCGTGCTGCGCCAGGACGTGGCGGGCTCGATGACCGTGCGCGAGGTGCTGGGGCGGGCGCGCGAGGAGGTGGCCGACGCGCTGCGGCTGAAGTGGGCCCCCTTCGACAAGGTCGTCGAGCGGCTGCGGCCCGACCGCGGCGGCGGTCATACGCCCGTCGTCCAGACGATGCTCGTCCTCACCGACCCCGGCTCCGCCCAGGTCGCCTACGACGGAGCGCCGTTGAGCATCCGGCGGGACATGGCGCACGGCGCCAAGTACGACCTGTCGGTGGTGTTCGCCCGGGAGGCGGACGGGCTGCACTGCGGCCTGGAGTACGACGCGCACCTCTTCGACGAGGCGACTGCGCGGAGCATGGGCGAGCGACTGGGCCGGCTGCTGTCCCGGTTCGCCGAGGCCTCGCCGGACACCCCGGTCCGCGAACTCGGGCTGCTCGCCGCCGACGAGGAGCGGGAGGTGCTGGCCCACGACGACCGCGTGGACCGGTCCGCGCCCCCGGTGCCGGTGACCGAGCTCTTCGAGCGGCGGGCCGCGGCCGCCCCGGACGCCGTGGCCGTCACCGACGGCGGCCGCCGGTGGACGTACCGGGAACTCGACGAACGGGCCGGACGGCTCGCCCGGGTCCTGCGCGAGGAGGGCGCGGCGGCGGGCCGCCGGGTCGCCATCGCGCTGCCCCGCTCTCTCGACATGGTCGCGGGACTGCTCGCGGTCGTGAAGTCCGGGGCGTCCTACGTCCCGCTGGACCCGTCCCACCCGCCGCAGCGGGTGGCGTACGTCCTCGACGACACCGAGGCGCTCCTCGTCCTCACCGACAGCGCCACCGGTGCACAACTCCCGCCCGGGACAAAGCTGCTGGAGACCGACCGACAGGAGGAGAGGATCGCGGCGGCCGACCCCGCGCCGCTCGGCCCCGCCCGCACGCCCGACGACGAGATCTATGTGATCCACACCTCCGGGTCGACCGGCGCCCCCAAGGGCGTCGTCATCAAGGACCGCACGGTCGGCAACCTGGTCGCCGCACAGGACCGGGTCTCCCCGTGCGGGGCGAGGGGCACCACCCTCCAGTACATGACGCTCTCCTTCGACGTCTCCGTGATGGAGATCCTGGGGACGCTCTGCGTCGGCGGAACGCTCGCCCTGATCCCGGACGAACTCCAGAAGGACCTGCACCGGCTGGCCGCCTTCGTCGCCGAGCACGACGTCACCCGCCTGTACCTGCCGTACATCGCCCTCCAGAGGTTCGCGGCCCTCGCCGTCGCGGAGGACCTGCGCTGCGACGCGCTGCGCGAGGTGACCTCGGTGGGCGAGGCGCTGGTCGTCTCCCCGCAGATCCGGGAGTTCTTCACCCGGCACCCCCGGGCCCGGCTGCTCAACATGTACGGCCCGTCCGAGACCCACCTCGCCACCTGGCACGAGCTGTCCGGCGAACCCGCCGACTGGCCCGAGGCTCCGCCGATCGGGCGGGCGGTCGACGGGATGCGGCTGCGTGTCCTCGGCCCGGACCGCGAACTCCTCCCGCCTGGCGTCACGGGTGAGCTGTACATCGGCGGCCCCCACCTGTCGCCGGGATACCGGGGCCGCCCCGAGGAGACGGCGCGCCGCTTCCTGCCCGATCCCTACGGCGTCGAGGGCGAGCTGGTCTACCGTACGGGCGACCTCGTGCGGTGGAACTCGCGCGGCGACCTGGAGTACCTGGGCCGTGCCGACGACCAGATCAAGATCCGCGGCTACCGCGTGGAACCCAGCGAGGTGGAGGCCCGCCTCGACGCCCTTGACGGGGTGCGCGACTCTGCGGTGGTCGCGGTGGAGTTCGGGCCCGGCGACCGGCGGCTGGTGGCCGCCGTCACGGGTGACGGCGCCGACGACGGCACAAGGCTGCGGGCCGCACTGGCCGAGCGGCTGCCCGAGTACCTGGTGCCCGCGCACCTCGTCCGGCTTGACCGGCTGCCGACCACGCCGAGCGGGAAGATCGACCGGGCCGGGCTGGCCGGGCGACTGGCCCAGGAGGTGCGCGACCGGCGCGCGGACGAAGCCTCGGGGACGGCCCAGCCGCCGCGGGCCGGCACCGAACGCGCGATCGCCGAAGCCTGGTCGGACGTTCTCGGCAGCGGCTCCCCCGGGCGCGACGACGACTTCTTCGCAGTGGGCGGCAACAGCATCATCGCCACCGAACTCGTCTACCGGCTGCGGACGTTGTTCGAGGTCGACATCCCGCTGCGCGCCCTGTTCGACAGCCCCACGGTCGCCGGAATGGCCGCGCGGATCGACGAGCGCCGAGCGGGCGGCACCCAGGCGTTCACGGAGCCCGCGGCCGACCTGCGCGCCGATGTGACCCTGCCGGACGCCGTCCGGCCCGGCAACCGTGAACCGGTCGCGCCGAACACCGCGACCCGGTTCCTGCTCACCGGGGCGACCGGCTTCCTCGGCAGCTGGCTGCTGCGCGAACTGGCGGCCGTCCCCGGGCACACCGTCACCTGCCTGGTGCGCGCCGACGACGCGGCCGCCGCCCTGGCCCGGCTGCACACCACGGCCGACCGCTACGGCATCTCCGGCGGTATCGCCTGGGACCGGGTGCGCGCCGTCCCCGGCGACCTCGCCCGGGACCGGATGGGACTGTCCGACGCGGACCACGCCGACCTGGCCGATTCGGTCGAGGCGGTCCACCACGCGGCGGCGCACATCAACTTCGTGCTGCCGTACGCCTCGGTGAAGCCGACCAACGTCGACGGCCTTCGCTCCGTCCTTGAGTTCGCCGCCGCGGGACGGCTCAAGCATGTGCACCACATGTCGACCGTCGCCGTGTTCGCCCCCGGCCGCGAGGGCGGGCCGATCACCGAGGAGGCGGTGCCCGACACGTGCGAGGGGCTCGGCATCGGCTACACGCAGAGCAAGTGGGTGGCCGAGGGCATCGCCCGGCTGGCCCAGGAGCGCGGGATGCCGATGACCGTCTACCGCATCGGCCGGATCTCCGGCGACAGCGTCACCGGCGCCTGCCAGGCCGACGACTTCCTGTGGCGGCAGATCAAGAGCTTCATCGAACTCGGTTCGGCCCCGCCCGCCGAGGAGCTGACCACCGACCTGCTGCCGGTGGACTTCGTCGGCAGGGCCGTGCACGCCCTGTCCCGCGAACCGTCAACCGACGGTGCCACGTACCACCTGTTCCACCCGCGCGGCTCCGACTTCACGCCGGTGCACGCCGCCGTCCGCGACTGCGGCCACCCGCTCGACACGGTTCCGGCCGAGGAGTGGCTGACCCGCCTGGAGGAATCGGCCCGTCGCCCCGGGGGCAACGCCCTCGCCGCGGCCGTGCCGCTGTTCCGGGAGGGTGCGCTGGAACTCGGCGACAACACCTACGCCAACGAGCGGACGACCCGGCTTCTGGACCGGCTCGGACTGCACTGGCCCGACATCGAGCGCCGCTCCCTGACCCGCATGATCCGCTGGTTCGAAGCGGCCGGTGAGCTGGACCGCCGGCCCCCCGGGCGCCAGAGCGCGTAGACCGGGCCGCACAGCGGCTCCCCCCACCCAGACATCCGCAGGCGGCCACCCCCACACGCCGCCTCCGAACGAAGGCTGACAGCATGCCTCCATACCCCGTTCCGGGTGCCGGACACGACCCGTTGATCGCCTCGATGGTGGCCGGGCTCCCCGCCCGCCAGCAGCCCCGGTGGCCCGACCGTTCTCTGCTGCCCCCGGTCCACGACCGGCTGGCCCGTGAGTCCCCGCTGGTGTCGTACGCGAGCGTCCGCGAGCTGCACGCGCTCCTCGCGCGGGCCGCCGAGGGCGACTTCTGCCTCATCCAGGCCGGTGACTGCGTGGAGCTGACCACCGAGTGCGAACCGCGCGACGTCGCACGCAAGGTGGAGATGCTGGACGTCCTCGGGGACGTCATGCGCACCGGCTCCGGGCTGCCCGTGGTACGCGTCGGGCGGATGGCCGGGCAGTTCGCCAAGCCCCGCTCCGACGACTGGGAGGCCGTGCCCGGCGGGCGGCTCCCGGTGTTCCGGGGCCCGGTCGTCAACGCGCCGGACGCCCGCGAGGAGGACCGCACCCCCGACCCGTCCCGCGTCGTCACCGGCCTGGAGGCCGCCCGCTGCGCCGTCAGCGCCCTCGACGGGCTCGGCCGCGGCGAGGGCGCCGCATCCGATGACCGGGTGTGGACCAGCCACGAGGCACTCCTGCTCGACTACGAACTCCCCCAGGTACGGCGGCACGCGGACAGCGGCAGCTATCTGGCGTCGACGCACTGGCCCTGGATCGGCGAGCGCACCCGGCAGACCGACTCCGCGCACGTGCGGCTGATGGCCGAGCTGGACAACCCGGTGGCGTGCAAGATCGGGCCCGAGGCCACGGCCGACGAGGTGCTTGACCTGTGCGCGGTGCTCGACCCGCACCGCACCCCGGGCCGGCTGACCCTGATCGCCCGGTTCGGAGCGAGTCGGGTCGCCGAACTGGCCCCGCTGGTACGGGCCGTCCGGCAGGCCGGGCATCCGGTGCTGTGGATGTGCGACCCGATGCACGGCAACACCGTGAAGACGCCCGACGGGCTCAAGACGCGCCGCCTCGACGCGATCATGTCCGAGATCCGGCAGTGCGTGGACGTCCTGGCCGAGAACTCGGGGCGGTGCGCGGGCCTCCATCTGGAGGCCTCCCCCGACGACATCTCCGAGTGCGAGGGCGCGGGCCGCAGCCCGGCCCGCGGGCCGGGCTACCGCAGTCTGTGCGACCCCCGGCTGAGCCTCGTCCAGGCCGTCGCCGCCGCCGCGCACTGGCGGCTTCCCGTGGGGGCCGTGGCATGACCACGACCCTCACCACCGCTCCGGCGCAGGCCCACGAGGTGCTGCTGCCACCGCCGGGCCGGCCCTTCGCGGTGCTGCACCGCCCCGGCGCCGACCGGGCGGCACCGGTGGAGATCCTCAGCGGCCCGGTACGGCGCGCGGGCGACCTGGACACCCTCGAACTGGACCTGGACGGCGGCCAGGACGGCACTCAGACCCTGGTCCTGGCCCCCTACCGGCAGATCAGGGAGCGCGGCTTCGCGCACCCCGACGACGGCGAGCCGCTGCTGGCCATGGAGGTGCGCGAGCACCGGCGCGTCCCGCTCGACCGGCTGCTGGCCTGCCTGCCGGACCGGGCACCGCAGGTGGAGGAGACCCGCTTCGACATCGACGACGACGGCTACGCGGCCGCGGTGGACGGCATCGTCCACCACGAGATCCACCGCGGCGAGGGCTCCAACTTCGTACTGGCCCGCAGTCTGCACGGCAGGATCCGCGGCTTCGACCGCACCGCCGCCCTCGCGGTGCTGCGCGGGCTGATGACGGCGGAGACCGGCGCGTACTGGACGTTCCTGATCTTCACCGGCGACCGGTACTTCATCGGCTCCACCCCGGAGCAGCAGGTGCGGGTGCGGGGCGACCGGGTGGAGATGAACCCGATCAGCGGGACCTACCGGTATCCGCGGACCGGCGCCGACCTGCCGGGGCTGCTGCGCTTCCTGCGCGACCCCAAGGAGACCGACGAGCTCTACATGGTCGTCGACGAGGAACTCAAGATGATGGCGGCCCTGTGCGGCGACGGCGTACGGGTCAGCGGACCGTCCCTGAAGTGGATGTCCCGCCTCGCGCACACCGAGTACTACCTCTCCGGCCAATCGGACCGCCCGCTCACCGAGATCCTGCGCACCACGATGCCCGCGCCGACCGTGACGGGCAGCCCGGTGGAGAACGCCTGCCGGGTGATCGAACGGTACGAGCCGCACGGCCGGGGCTACTACAGCGGGGTCATCGCCCTGCTGGGCCGCGCGGGCGGGCAGCGGCAGTTGGACGCGGCGCTGACGCTGCGCACGGCGGACCTCGGGGCGGACGGCACCGTGCGGCTGACGGCGGGCGCCAGTGTCGTGCGGGAGTCGGTGCCGGCGCACGAGACGGCGGAGACCACCGCCAAGCTGTCGGGCCTGCTGGACGCCCTGTCGGGGCGGCGGTCGGCGAAGGTCCCCGTCCCGGCGTCCGCCGCCGGTCTTGCCGAGGCCGGTCCGGTGCGCGGCGCGCTGGCCGCCCGCAACGACGGTCTTGCGGCCTTCTGGCTGCGGGGGGCCGCTGACGCACCCGCCGCCCGGTCCGTCGCGGGCACCGGGGTCACCATCGTCGACGCCGAGGACGGCTTCACCTCGATGCTCGCCCACCAACTGCGGGCGCTGGGCTGCGCGGTGCGGCTGGTGCCCTGGGCCCGGGCAGCGCGTGCGGGCGTCGCCGCAGCGCCGGGCGTGGTCCTGCTCGGTCCGGGTCCAGGCGACCCGCGGGACGAGGCGAACCCCCGGGTGCGCGCCCTGCGGGCCACGGCCGCCGAACGACTCGCGGCCGGTCTGCCGCTGGCGGCGGTCTGCCTGGGGCACCAGGCGGTGTGCACCCTGCTGGGGCTGCGGGTCACCAGGCTGCCCGACCCGGCGCAGGGCAGGCGGCTGCGGGTCCCGCTGTGGGGCAAGCCGCGCATGGCCGGTTTCTACAACAGCTACGTCGCGCGGGCCGACGAGGACTGGCTGCGCCCGCAGTTCGGCGGCGGCCCGGTCCAGGTGCAGCGCGTCGGCGACGAGGTGATCGCGCTGCGCGGTCCTGCCCTGTCCACGATCCAGTTTCACGCGGAGTCGTTCCTGACCCAGGACGGCCCCGGCATCCTGGCCGACCTGCTGACCGGCGCCCTGGCACCGGCCGCGGCGCACCGGCCGGGCGTCCACGACAGCTACGGGGCCGGTGTACCCGGTGTACACAGCACCGGCCCCCGGGAGTCCAGGGGGACCCATGAGCATGCCTGAGCGAGGGGGCGTGGACACCGCGCCCCGCCCCATCGACCCACGTGCCCTGCGCAGTTGCATGGGCCAGTTCGCGACCGGGGTGACGGTGATCACCTGCCGCCGCGGCGACCTCGTACACGGCACGACGGTCAACGCCTTCACCTCGGTGTCGCTTGACCCGCCGCTGGCCCTGGTGGCGCTGGACCGGCGCAGCCGGGCGGGCGCGCTGCTGCGGGAGGACGGCGACTACGTCGTCAACATCCTCGACGCCTCGCAGCGCGACCTGGCGATGCACTTCGCCGGACGGCCCATGGCGGAGCCGGTGCCGTGGGTGGACGAGCAGGGGCCGCACCCGCGGCTGGCGGGCACGGTGGCCCATCTGGTCTGCCGGCCCTGGCAGATCCACGACGGCGGCGACCACACGCTGCACATCGGGAGCGTCGAGGAGTTCGAAAGCCGACCGGGGCGGCCGCTGTTGTTCCACGGCGGCGCCTTCCCGGAACTGGTGCCGGACGACTCGCTCGTCGCCTGGTCGCTGTGCCTGGACGGCATGGACCCGGTGGCGCACCTCCCGCTACACGACGAGCCCAGCAGGGCGGACAGGACAGGGGACTGACGCACATGACGGACACGACGCACAGCACGGACACGGCGGGCGCCTCCGGACACGACACCACCGGGGACACCGGACCGCGCCGCAAGACGCGCCCGATGACCGGTGACGAGTACCTGGAGAGCATCCGTGACGGCCGGGAGATATGGGCGTACGGGGAGCGGGTCGACGACGTCACCAAGCATCCGGCGTTCCGCAACACGGCCCGGATGACCGCGCGGCTGTACGACGCGCTGCACGACCCGGAGCACCACGACACGCTGACCACGCCGACGGACACCGGCAGCGACGGCTACACGCACAAGTTCTTCCGGGTGCCGCGCAGTGTGGAGGACATGGTCGGCGACCGGGACGCGATCGCCAAGTGGGCCCGGATGACGTATGGCTGGATGGGCCGCAGCCCGGACTACAAGGCGAGCTTCCTCGTCACGCTGGGCGCGAACCCGGAGTACTACGGGGAGTTCGCGGACAACGCCCGCCGCTGGTACGCCCAGGCGCAGGAGCGGGTGCTGTTCTGGAACCACGCGGTGATCAACCCTCCGGTGGACCGCGACCGGGCGCCGGACGACGTCGGCGACGTGTTCGTGCACGTCGAGAAGGAGTGCGACGACGGCCTGGTGGTCAGCGGCGCGAAAGTGGTGGCGACAGGGTCGGCGCTGACCCACTTCAACTTCGTGGCGCACTACGGACTGCCGGTGAAGAAGAAGGAGTTCGCGCTCGTCGCGACGCTGCCGATGGACGCGCCTGGGGTGAAGCTGATCTGCCGTCAGTCCTACGAGCTGGCCGCGAACCGGATGGGCAGCCCGTTCGACTACCCGCTGTCGAGCCGCCTCGACGAGAACGACACCGTCTTCATCCTCGACAAGGTGAAGATCCCCTGGGAGAACGTCTTCATCTACGGCGACACCGCCAAGGCAGGCACCTTCCTGAACACGTCCGGGTTCACGCACCGGCTGACCTTCCACGGGGTGACCCGGCTCGCGGTGAAACTCGACTTCCTGGCCGGTCTGCTGCTCAAGGGTCTGGACGTGACCGGGACGAAGGACTTCCGGGGCATTCAGACCCGGGTGGGCGAAGTGCTCGCCTGGCGGAACATGTTCTGGGGTCTCAGTGACGCGATGGCGCGCAATCCGAACGGCTGGCACGACGGCGGACTGCTGCCGAACCTGGATTACGGAATGGCGTACCGCTGGTTCATGACGATCGGATATCCGCGGGTCCGCGAGATCATTCTCCAGGACCTCAGCAGCGGACTCATCTACTTGAATTCACACGCCAAGGACTTCAAGAACCCCGAACTGCGGCCGCATCTGGACCGGTACATGCGCGGGTCGAACGGATACGACTCGGTGGAGCGGGTCAAGCTGATGAAGCTGATCTGGGACTCGGTGGGCACGGAGTTCGCGGGCCGCCACGAGCTGTACGAGCGCAACTACTCGGGCAGCCACGAGAACGTGCGTATCGAGATCCTGATGGCGCAGACGGCGTCCGGCCTGGTCGACGACTACCGGGGTTTCGCCGAGGAGTGCATGGCGGAGTACGACCTGGACGGCTGGACGGCGCCGGACCTGATCGGGCCCGACCAGGCATGAGCGCCGGGGCGAAACGGCGACGGGGCCGGCGGGCGGCAGGTGTCCGCGCCGCCGCCCCCGCAGGGCCGACCTCCCGCCGGGTGTCAGGGCAGGATCACGGCCAGGGTGAAGCCGTCGTAGCCCTTGGCGCCCACCGTCTGGATCGTGGTGGCGCTCACCCGGGGCTCCGCGGCCACCTTCTCGTGGAAGCGCCGCATTCCGCGGACGCCGCCGTCCGGGTTGTCGGCGTCGGCGACCGCGCCGCCGAGCACCACGTTGTCGACGACGATCACGCCGCCGGGCCGGGAGAGTTCGAGCGCCCAGTCGAAGTACTCCGGGGTGTCGGGCTTGTTGGCGTCGATGAAGACCAGGTCGAAGGGCCGCTCCGCGGTCTTCGCGAGGTCGGGCAGGATGTCGAGCGCCCGTCCCACCTTCTGCTCGACACGGTCGGCGACACCGGCCCGCTGCAGGTGGCCGGCGGCGGTCTGGGCGAACGAGCGCTCCCACTCGATGGTGACCAGCCGTCCGCCTGGCGGCAGGGCGCGGGCGAGCCAGATGGAGCTGTACCCGCCGAAGGTGCCTATCTCCAGAATGCGCTCGGCGCGCTGGACGAGGGCCAGCAGATGCAGCAGCTTTCCCTGGGAGCGGGAGACCCCGATATCGGGGAGATCGAATCCGATGTGCGCCTGGGCGGCGGCGGCAAGCGCGGAATCCTCGTCACCGAGAACCGCGTCGAAGTAGCCGTCCACCGCACTCCATTGATTCTGTGTCATGACTCAAGTGTTCCTCGTGAGGAGAACATTCGGTACCCGGACGGAAAAAAATTCCGGGAAATCGCCTGCCTGAACGAGAAAAAAGAAAGCCCCTTCGATCCCTTCTTTCTGACATGACCGCAATGACATGACCGCAATGAGAGGAGCGCAGTATCTTGCCGCGAACCGGGACCACGAAAGAGCGGCCGACGGACCTCCATCTCGTACCGGAACTGCACCACGTGGGCGTGCAGACGGACGACCTCGACAACTGCGCGTCCTGGTACGAGGAGTTCTTCGGCTGCCGGACCAACTGGACGCTTGACACCTTCTGCGACCTGACGCTGAGCCGCCTGCCCGGCATCACCCGGCTGACCGAGGTGATGGTGGCCGGTCTGCGCTTCCACCTCTTCGAACGCACCGGCCACGACGGCGCCGTCCCCGGCGCCAACACCCGCCAGTTCCAGCACATCTGCCTGGCCACCGGCTCCCCGCAAGAGCTGCGGGCCTGGCGCGAGCGCTGGATTCGGCTGTACGAATCCGGCCGCTTCAGCTTCGCCGGCGACGAGTTGCCCACCGACATCGTCATCGACGCGGACGGCGTCCAGAGCTGCTACGTCCTGGACGTCAACGGCCTGGAGTTCGAGTTCGCCTACACACCACCAGGAGGAGACCGATGAGCACGCGCGTTCAACGCACCGTCACCGAACTGCCGGTGCCCGACGACTGGGACTTCGGGGACTTCCCCTACGGTTTGGAGCCGCTGACGCTGCCCGAACCGCCGGCACCGGGGACCGAGACCGCGATATCCGACGTGCGGCCCGCCGACCCCTCCCGCGTGGACCGCAGCGGACCGGGCCCGCGGACCGGCCCCGCCCTCGCCGCCGACGAGATCTCCCACCAGCTGTTCTGGTTCCGCTGGATCACGGGCCACCAGGCGACCTTCGCCATCTGGCAGTTGACCGCGCACGCCCTGCACCAGGCCCGCTCCCACTCCGATCCCGCCACCTCCCTGCGGGCGATGACGGACCTCACCGACGCCTACACCGCGATGCTGCTGTACACCAGCTCCTGCCCCGCCGACGTCTACGGCACCGTCATCCGGCCCAGCATGTACCTGCAGCACCGCAGCTTCAGCGGCACCTGGGCCCCCGACTTCGTGCCCGTGCGCTCGCTGTTGCGGGGGAAGAAGACCGAGTGGGAGGGAACGCCCGAGGCAGAGCGGCTGAAGAAGGCGGTGCGGATGTACCACACGGTGCACGCGGGGGTGGCGGCCAAGCTGGTGCCGGGCGGCCGGTCGCTGCTCCAGGAGTCGGCCGCGGAGATCACGCCGACCCGTCCCGAGACCCAGGCGCTCATCTACGACCACTACTTCCTGACCCTGCGGGCGCCGGTCGACGCGACGGAGCTGGTCGACCAGTTGCGGTCCCGGCTGCGCGCGATCACGCAGGACGTGGCGGCCAACGGCCTCTATCCCGGCCTCACCCCGCAGGAGGACGCCGCCTTCCCCGAGGAACTGCGCAGCGAAGAGGTCCGGCGGGGCTACGAGGAGGGTTTCGCGACCGTCCTGGGCCGGATCGACGCCTCCGCCGGGCAGCTCAGGCCGAGGGTGCTGCACCACAGCGCGCCCTGACCGGACAGCGTGCGACACGACCGAGCACGACACGACGAAGGAACGAAGGAGGAGTACGCGTGCGGCACGGAGTGGTGATCCTGCCCGAGCGGCGCTGGTCGCGGGCGCGCGAACAGTGGGTCCTGGCCGAGCAACTGGGCTTCGACCACGCCTGGACGTACGACCAGTTGATGTGGCGGTGGCTACGGGACGAGCCCTGGTTCGCCGGCGTCCCCACCCTGGCCGCCGCGGCGGCCGTCACCTCGCGGATCACTCTGGGCACGATGGTCGCCACGCCCACCTATCGCCACCCGGTGACGCTGGCCAAGGAGGTGATGTCGCTGGAGGACATCGCCGGGGGTCGCTTCGTCTGCGGTCTTGGCGCGGGGGCGGGCGGCCTGGACGACCGGGTGGTGGACCCCACCGAGCGGACCCCGCGCCAACGCGCCGACCGTTTCGCCGAGTTCGTCGAGGCCCTGGACCGGCTGCTGACCGAGCGGAGCACCTCGTACGCGGGCGAGCACTACGCCTTCGACGACGTGCCGGTGAATCCCGGGTGCCTGACGCGGCCCCGGGTGCCGTTCGCCGTCGCCGCGACCGGCCCGCGCGGCATGCGGCTCGCGGCCCGGCGGGCGGACACCTGGATCACCGCCGGTCCCCCGGGCCGCTTCGACGCCCTGCCCTACGAGAAGGCGCTGCCGGACATCGCCCGGCAACTGGACCGCCTTGACACGGCGTGCGAGGCGACCGGCCGGGACCCGGCCACGCTGAACCGGCTGCTGCTGACCGGCGCCCTGGTCGGCGGGGTGCTCGACTCCGTCGAGTCCTACCGCGACGCGATGGGCCGCTTCGGCGAACTGGGCATCACCGACCTGGTGGTGCACTGGCCTCGCGCGTCCTTCCCGTACCAGGGGGACCCGCGGGTGCTGGAGGCCGTGGCGGAGGAAGTGCTCCGCCCCGGGCGGGAAGCGGCGCCTCGGACCGCACCCGTGACGGCCCCGCCGGGCGGCGGATCGGGCAGTGGCCCCGACGGCAAAGGAGAGGGACGTTGATCGCGTACGAGATCGTCGACATGTTCACACAAACCCCGTACGACGGCTGCGCCCTCGGGGTGGTCCCCGACGCCGCGGATCTCTCGGCGGCGGACATGCTCGCCATCGCCCGGGAGACCGCCCTGACCGAGACGGTGTTCGTGGTGCCGCCCCGACTGCCGGGGTCGACGTACGGGGTGCGCGTGATGACCCCGGCCGGCGAGTCGCCGTTCGGCGGCCACAGCGCGGTGGGCACCGCGAGCACCCTGGTGCGCGCCGGGCGGCTGGCGGCCGGGGAGGCGGTGCAGGAGTGCGGCGGGCGGCAGCTCACCGTGATCGCGGGGGCCGACGGCTCCACCGTGTCCGTCGCGGGCGAGCCGCTCCTGGAGCCGGAGTGGGACCCCGCCCCGCTCCTGTCGGCGTGCGGTCTGACGGACGCCGACCTGGCGGGCACCCCGCACCTGACCGGCTTCGGCCCGGCGTTCCACGTCCTGCCGGTGGGCGCAAAGGCCCTGGCCCGCGCAGCGGCCGACCTGAGGGACCCGGTCTGGGCGGACTGCCCGGACGCGGTGCTCCTCGCCTGGGACCCCGCGAACCGCACCGCCCGCGTCCGTGTGTTCGCCCCCGGCTACGGCATGCCCGAGGACCCCGCCTGCGCCTCCGCCGCGCTGGGTCTTGGCGTCTGGCTCGGCCGGGAGAAGGCGTTGCCCGGCACCGACGGCCGCCACAGCTACCAGGTCCGTCAGGGCGAGGACCTGGGCCGACCAGCCACCCTCTCCTGCACCGTCGACCTCATCGAGGGCCGGGCCCACGCCGCCACGGTCCACGGCCGGGTCACCGCCACCGCATCCGGCCGGATGACACCCCCCCGGGCGGGCCTGAGCCGCCAGGAGCCCCACGCGGTACGACCCGTACGCCCCGTACGGCCCTGCGACGAGAAAGGATCCCCCCAGGTGCTCTTCCGACCAGAACTGCACGGCGCCCGCGGCGCCGTGGCCTCCACCCACTGGCTGGCCTCCACAGCGGGCATGTCCATGCTGAACCGCGGCGGCAATGCCTTCGACGCCGCGACCGCCGCCGCCTTCGTCATCCAGGTGGTGGAACCGCATCTCAACGGGCCGGGCGGCGACGTGCCGATCCTCGCCCACCGCTCCGGAAGCGGCTCGGTCGACGTCGTCTGCGGGCAGGGCCCGATGCCCGCGGCGGCGACCGTGGAGGCCTTCACCGGACGGGGTCTGGCCGTCGTTCCCGGTTCCGGACTGCTGCCCGCCGTCGTCCCCGGCGCCGTCGGTGCCTGGCTCCGTCTGCTGAAGGAGTACGGCACGCTGCCTCTGGAGGACGTACTGGAACCGGCGATCGGCTATGCGCAGGACGGCTATCCGGTGCTGCCCAAGTGCGCCGCCATGATCGGCGCGCTCACGGAGCTGTTCCGCGACACCTGGACGGAGTCGGGCCGTACCTACCTGCGGGGCGGCCTCGCCCCGCGTGCCGGGGAGCGGGTCACCAACCCGGCCCTTGCGCGCACCTACCGGCGGCTGGTCGCCGAGGCTAAGGCGTCAGGACCAGGCCGCGAAGGACAGATCGACGCGGCGACGGAGGCGTTCTACGGCGGCTTCGTGGCGGAGGCGATCGACACCTATCTCGCCAAGGCCGAGGAGATGGACTCCACCGGCCGCCGCAACGGCGGTCTGCTCACCGGCGCGGACCTCGCGGCGTGGCGGCCGCACGTGGAGCGTCCGCTGACCCTCGATCACCGCTCTCTCACCGTGCACAAGGCGGGGCCCTGGTCGCAGGGCCCGGTCTTCCTCCAGCAGCTCGCCCTGCTGGCCGACGCCGATCTCGCCGCGATGGGTCCGCACAGCGCGGAGTACGTCCACACGGTGGTCGAGGCCGCCAAGCTCGCCTTCGCCGACCGCGAGGCCTGGTACGGAGACCCGGACCACGCGGATGTGCCGGTCGACGCCCTGCTGGACCCGGCGTACACCGCCGCGCGCCGGGCGCTGCTCGGCGCTCGGGCCTCGCGGGAACTGCGGCCGGGGCGGCCCGGCGGGCGCGAGCCGCTGCTGCCGCCGCTGCACGACGAGAGCGTCGCACCGGCGGACCCGGCCTGGCTGGGCGAGCTGGAACAGGGCATTCCGGCGATCATGAAGCTGACCGCTGCGACCGGCGACACGTGCTGCGTCAGCGTGACCGACGCGGCGGGCAACATGGTGGTGGCGACGCCCAGCGGCGGCTGGCTGAAGAGTTCCCCGGTGGTACCGGGGCTTGGCTTCCCGCTGGGCACCCGGGGGCAGATGGCGACCCTCGCCCCCGGCCACCCGAACACGCTGGCGCCGGGCAAGCGCCCGCGGACCACCCTCAGCCCGACCCTGGTTCTGCGGGACGGCCGGCCGTACCTGGCGTTCGGGACGCCCGGCGGCGACCAGCAGGACCAGTGGACGCTGAGCTTCTTCCTGCACCACACGGAGCACGGGATGGGCCCGCAGGCGGCGATCGAGGCGCGCACCTTCCACACCGACCACGTGCCCACGTCCTTCGCCCCGCGCCGGTTCCGCCCGGGGACCGTGGTCCTGGAGGGCGGCTGGGCGGCGGCGGAGGTCGAGGCGCTGCGGGGGCGGGGGCACCAGGTGGACCTGGTGGCCGACTACTCACTCAGCAAGGTGTGCGCCACCGGGCTCACCGACAACGGTCTTGTGCTGGGCGCGGCCAGTCCACGCGGCGCGCAGGCGTACGCGGTCGCGGGGTAGCAGGGGAGGACATGGAATGGTTTCCCGAGGGAAATCACCCGTCCTATGCGGAAGGTGCTGACATGGCGGCTCACCGGAAGAACCACGACGAGGACTTCATCGTGCTGGGCGAAGCCCGGCAGAACAATCTCAAGGGCGTCGACCTGCGCATCCCCAAAGGGAAGCTGACGGTCTTCACCGGGGTCTCCGGGTCGGGGAAGTCCTCGGTGGTCTTCGACACCCTGGCGATCGAGTCGCAGCGGCAGCTCAATGAAACCTTGCCGGCCTTCGTCCGCAACCGGATGCCGAAGTACGAACGGCCGCACGCGGGGGTGATGGAGAACCTCTCCACGGCGATCGTCGTCGACCAGCGGCAGGTCGGCGGCAACGCCCGTTCCACGGTCGGCACGATGACCGAGATCCTGCCCGCGCTGCGGGTGCTGTTCTCCCGCGCGGGCACACCCAGCGCGGGCCCCTCGCACATGTACTCGCCCAACGACCCGCGCGGCATGTGCGAGGAGTGCCAGGGCCTCGGCACGACGGTCCGCCTCGAACTGGGCAAGCTGCTCGACGAGGACAAGAGCCTCAACGAAGGTGCCATCCGCTTCCCCTCGTTCGCGGTCGGCACCTTCCAGTGGCAGTTGTACGGCGAGTCCGGGCTCTTCGACCCCGACAGGCCGGTGCGCGACTTCTCCGCGAAGGACCGTGAACTGCTGCTGCACGGCAAGGGGTTCACGGTCGACCGGGCGGGCCGCAACGGCGTATACAAGAACGAGTACGAGGGCATCGTCGAGCGTTTCACCCGCCGGTACATCACCCCCGGCCTCGACAACGCGAAGAGCAAGGAGCGCGCGGAGATCGAGCGGGTGGTGACCCAGGGCCCCTGCGACGTCTGCCACGGCGGACGGCTGAACGAGGCCGCCCTCGCCTCACGCATCGACGGCGACAACATCGCGGACTTCTCGGCCATGGAGATCACCGACCTGATCGAGCGGCTCGCCCGGATCGACGCGCCCTCCGTCAAGCCGGCCGTGATGGGCGCGCGGGCCGCGCTGGAGCGCGTCAAGTCGGTCGGACTCGGCTATCTGAGCCTCGGACGGCAGACCAGGACGCTGTCCGGCGGCGAGGCCCAGCGGCTGAAGATGGTGCGCCACCTGGGCAGCAGCCTGACCGGGCTGACGTACATCTTCGACGAGCCCAGCGTCGGCCTGCACCCGCGGGACGTACGGCGGCTGAACGACATCCTGCTCGCCCTGCGCGACAAGGGGAACACCGTGCTGGTCGTGGAGCACGACCGGGACGTCATCGCGATCGCCGACCACGTCGTCGACATGGGTCCTGGGGCCGGGCGCGACGGCGGCGAGGTGACGTTCGAGGGCACCCCGGCGGGGCTGCGCCGCTCCGGCACCGTCACAGGGAAACAGCTGCGGAGCGTGACCGGGCTCAAGGAGGCGGTCCGCTCCCCCACCGGCGAGCTGACCGTCCGGGCGGCGAATCTGCACAATCTGCACGACGTCACGGTCGGCCTCCCCACCGGGGTGCTCACCGCGGTGACCGGCGTGGCCGGTTCCGGCAAGAGCACGCTCGTATCGAAGGTGTTCATCGCGCAGCACCCCGAAGCGGTGGTGATCGACCAGTCGTCGGTGGGCATCTCCACGCGGTCCAACCCGGCGACGTACACCGACATCATGGACAGCCTGCGCCAGCGGTTCGCGCGTGCCTCGGGCGAGAAGCCGGGGCTGTTCAGCTTCAACTCCGAGGGCGCCTGTCCGGAGTGCGGCGGCAAGGGCGTCATCGAAACCGACCTCGCCTTCATGGACCCGGTGACCACGGTGTGCGAACGCTGCGACGGACGCCGGTTCAATGACGAGGCCCTGCGCCACACCGTGCACGGCCGGACGGTCGTCGATGTCCTCGCCATGACCACCGAGGAGGCGTCGGACTTCTTCGACGACGCGCCCGTACGGCGCAAGCTGGCCCTCCTCGCCGAGGTCGGACTTGGCTACCTCACCCTGGGCCAGCCGCTGTCCACGCTCTCCGGCGGCGAGCGGCAGCGGCTCAAGCTGGCGCACCGCCTGAAGGAGACCGGCACCGTCTACGTCTTCGACGAGCCGACCACGGGGCTGCACATGAGCGATACGCGCCGGCTCCTGGGCCTGTTCGACCGGCTCGTGGACGGCGGCAACACGGTGCTGGTGATCGAGCACGACCTGGACGTCGTCAAGCACGCCGACTGGGTGGTGGATCTCGGCCCGGAGGCGGGCAGCCAGGGCGGCCGGGTGGTGTTCGAGGGCACGCCCGCCGAACTGGCCGGGGCGAAGGACTCGCACACGGGCCGCAGCCTCGCGGCCGACCTGCGGACCGCCCGCAGGCAACTCCCGTCCTGAGACGTCGTCCCGGGTGTCCCGGGACCGCGACGGAAAGTCGTTCAAGCACCGCGACAGAGATCGGAAGGAGTCGGACATGCCCCTCATCCGGGTCACCCTGCTGGAGGGCCGGTCCCCACAGGAGGTGGCCGCGCTCGGCGAGGCACTCACGGCCGCCGCGCACGAGGCGCTCGGCGCCCCGGTGGAGGCCGTCCGGGTGATCGTGGAGGAGGCGCCCGCGGACCACTGGTTCGTGGGGGGCCGGTCCATGGCCGAGCGGCGCGCCTCCCCCTCGTGACGCTCCCGGCGGCCGCCGGGTCGGGAGGACCGCTGGTTCAGCGGACCGCGGCCTCGCGCGAGCTGCGGTCGGCGCGCGCGAAGCGCTCCCGGACCCGCTCGACGCGCTCCGGGGACCAGGAGGCCAGGTCGTCGCGGGTGAGGCGGCCGCTGCGGGTGATCAGGTGGGCGTTGAACGCCTCCGGTTCGAGGTCCGCGTACCGCTCCAGTTCCTCGAACCACTCCTGGCTCGTCCGCGCGGTGCGCTGCATGTCCTCGACCTCCGGCAGGCGCGCGGCCTGGTAGGCGGCGAGCGCCTCGGGAACCGACCCGTGGTCGTCCAGCGCCAGGGCGAGCGCCAGGCCGTCCTCCATGGCGAGCCGGGTGCCCGAGCCGACGGAGAAGTGGGTGGTGTGCGCGCTGTCGCCGAGGAGAGCGATGGGGCCGTGGCTCCAGCGCTGGTTGCGGACGGAGACGAAGCGGCCCCAGCGCGACCGGTTGGTGCGCAGCCCGTGCCCGTCCAGGACGTCGGCGAAGAGGTCGGCGAGCCGGTCCGTGTCACTCCTCCCGGAGGCGTCAGGCACACCGGTGTCGCCTTCGGTGAACCCGGCGGCCTCCCACACCCGGTCGTCGACCTCGGCGATGAAGGTGCTGAGGCCAGGGGCGTAGGGGTAGGCGTGGGCGTGCAGCGTGCCGTGCTCCGTCTCGGCGACAGCGAAGGTCAGGGCGGTGAAGGACCGTTCGGTGCCGAGCCACAGGTAGCGGGAGCCGCGTCGGGTGGTCTCGGTACCGAACGCCTCCCGACGGGCCTCGCGGGTCGCGGAGTTGACGCCGTCGGCCGCCACCACCAAGTCGTACGTCCGGGCCAGCACGTCCGCCTCGGGGGCGCGGGTGCCGTGGCGGACGGTGACGCCGAGGTCGGCGCAACGGTCGCGCAGCATGGCAAGCAGGGCGCGGCGGCCGATCGCCGAGAAGCGGTAGCCACCGTTGCGCGAGGTGCGGCCCCGGTGGTGGACGTCGATCCTCGACCAGTGGGCGCACTCGTCGCCGAGCGCGGCGAACAGCGCGGGGTCGGCCGCCTCGATACCGCCGAGCGCACCCTCCGAGAAGACGACGCCGAAGCCGAAGGTCTCATCGGGGGCGTTCACCTCCCATACGTCGATCTCGCTGCGCGGCCGCAGCCGTTTGACGAGCGCAGCCGTGTAAAGGCCGCCGGGTCCGGCTCCGCTGATCGCGATTCGCATGACACCTCACGGGTACTCGGTCGGGTGGCGGGGGTGTGCACGGGGGGGACGGCAAGTGGCCCCTCCCACGGTCTACTTGTTGCCCGTCGGGCCGAAATCATGAGCCGCACCAGAACCCAATGCCTCGGGCGGGCCGCCGCCGCGCGGCCGACCGGAAGGGAGTGCGGTCGATGAGGCCGACGACGGACGCGGACGTGATGGAGCGGTTGTACGGGGCTGACGTGCCACCCTTCGCGCTGCTCCGCAGGCAGCGTCCCGGCTTGCGCGAACGGGCCCCGGTAGAGCTGCTGTTCGGGGAGATGGAAACCGTCCGGTCGCTGGATGAAGCGGCTGCACCGAACGACGCGCCGGGTCCGGGGGTGCTGGCCCTGCTGCCCTTCAGACACCTGGCTGAACACGGCCTGCCGTGCCACGACGACGGTACGCCGCTGCGGCTGCTGCGGGTACGCGAGCACCACGTGCTGCCCGAGGACGCGTTCACCGGCCGGCGCCCCGCCGCGGCACCGCCGGTGCAGTGGCGGGACGCCGGGTTCGCGACGAGCGACGCTCACTACGAGGGCCTGGTGCGGGAGTTCGTCGAATCGGACGCGGCCCGCGGCGGGCTGAACGTCCTGCTGCGCCGGGACTGGTCCGCGCGACTGCCGGAATTTGGGCCCGCGGTGGCCGTGGAGCTGTTCCGGCGGCTGCTGACCGCGGAGTCGGGCGCGTACTGGACCTTCGTCGTGCACACCGGGGGCCCACGCCCGGTCACCCTGGTGGGCGCGACCCCGCAGGGGCATGTGGGCGTCGAGGGCGGCCGGGTGGTGATGAATCCGCTGTGCGGCACTTACCGGCGCCCGCCGGAGGGGCCGCGCGCCGAGGGCCTGCTCTCCTTCCTCGCCGACCGCAAGGAGGCGGAGGAGCTGGCGACCACGGTGGACGCGGAGCTGGCGGTGCTGTGCCGGCTGGCAGGGCCCGGGGTGCGGGTGGAGGGGCCTTTCCTGCGCGGGATGGCGCATCTGCTGCACACACAGTGCCGGATCAGCGGACCCGCGGCGGCCGGAGCGCGGGAGACCCTCGCACGGGCCCTGTTCGCGTCGACGGTGGTGGGCAGCCCGTTCGCGGAGGCGTGCGAGACCATACACGGCTACGAAGCGACCGGACGCGGCTACTACGGCGGTCTCCTCGCGCTGATCGGCCGCGACGGGGCGGGCGCGGATGAGCTGGACTCGGCGGCGGTGATCCGGACCCTGGTCGTGGATCACCGGGGCGAGGCACGCCTGTCGGTGGGAGCGACCGTGGGCGGCCGGTCGTCGCCGCAGGCCGAGGCGGCCGAGACACGGACCAAGGCCCAGGCCGTGCTGACCGCCCTCACGGCGCCACCGCCATCCGACGAGCGGGCACGCACACCGCCCACCCCCGCCACACCGGACCCTGACGACCTCCACAGCAGCACCGTGCAGGAGGCGCTGGCCCTGCGGCACGCGGCGCTCTCGACGTTCTGGACCAAGGGCATTGCCACACCGCCCACGGGCGGCCCGGCAGTGCTGGTACTCGACCCGGGCGGCGACGCCCGCGCCGAACTGGCCGCCCTGCTGCACCTGGTGACCGCCGTGCACAGCCCCGCCGAGATGATCCGCCACGACGACCCCGGCGCCGCCGGCACCCTGGTCCGGCACCCGGGGCCCGTACTGCTGGCGTCCGGTCCCGGCCGCCCCGACGACCCCGGCTGCGCGCGGATGGCGGCGCTGCACCGGACAGCCGCACTCCTGGTCAGGGACCGGCCGCCCGGCGGGCCACCGGTGGCCGGGGTGGGCCTCGGCTTCCAGCTGCTGGCGCTGGCCACCCTGCCGGACGCCCGGGTCGTGGCCAGGTCCGGCGGCGCCGGACTGGCGCGGGAGGTGGACTTCTTCGGACGACCGGTCACCGCCGCCTTCCGCAACACCTGCACGATCGTCTCAGGACCGGACCGACACGAGCTGATCGCGCTGCACGAACAGGCCGTACGGGGTGTGCAGTTCCGCCCGGAGTCGGTGCTGACCACCGATGGGGCCGGGGTCCTGCGCCGACTGCTCGGCTGACTCCCCCGGCCCCTCCGGCGCGGGCTCAGGAGCTCAGGACACGTCGGCCGCCGCGCCGAGTTCCACCAGAGTGCGGGCCGCGGACTCCAACGCGAAGGTCATCGAGCCGCCGTTGGGCTCGAACCCGGCGTGGTCACCGGCGAAGTGGACCCGCCCCTCGGGCCTGCGGATCACCGGCATCAGGGCGCTGTGCCCGCGCTCGGGCAGGATGTACGCGCCCTCGGCGTAGAGGCGCTGGTCCCAGCAGACGGACGTGCCGGTCTCGAAGTGGTCGCGGGCGCCCGGCAGCATCCGCTCGACCTCGGTGAGGACGAAGCCGAGGCGCTCCTCCTCGGTCATGACCGACACCGCCCGGGCCCGCCACCCTGTCATCAGGCACTCCAGTATCTTGCGGGGGCCCGGGAGTTGGGGCGTGGCGTCGCGTATCCAGCGTATGGGCAGGTCAGTGGAGAAGCTGGCGTTGTGCTGCGGCCAGAACTGGCGGCGCATCTGGAGGTAGACGCGGACGATCGAGGCGTACTTCACCCGGCGCATCACATCGTGCTTGGCGTCGGAGAGGCCCGCGTCGGTGAAGTCGATGTGCCGGATCGTGCTGAACGGGACGGTGACGACGACGCGTTCGGCCTCCAGGGTCTCCAGGCGGCCGTGGGCGAGGACGGTGACCCGGGCCCGCTCCGCGTCCTGCTCGACGCGGACCACCGGACGGCGGTAGTGAATACGGCTCTTGAGCCGCTCGGCGAAGGCCTGCGGGAAGCGGTCGGTGCCGTCCTTCACCTTGGCCCAGCGGGGGTCGGCGTTGCCCAGCGAGTGCGGGCTCGCCTCGTGGCGCAGCCAGGACAGCGCGGACGCCGCCTTCAGGTCGCCGCCGCGCATTTCCAGGAAGAGCGGCTCCATGAGGTCGATGGCCGCCTGGGAGGCGCCGCGGTCGGTGAGAACCTCGTGCACGGAGAGGTGGTCGTAGGGGCCGAGGCGCTGGGTGACCGCCCAGTCGGGGGCGCTCAGATCGGGCTGGAGGCTCTCGGCGACGGCGGAGACGTAGCGCTCGATCATGCCGTTGACGCCGAGGTCCTTCTCGTGCGGGTGCAGGTCGAGCCCGGCTCCGGCGACCGCGTCCGGGTCGGGGGTGAAGAAGCGGCCCCGGGCGAAGTAGGAGAATGTGGTACCGAAGAGGTCGGCGGTGTCCGTCTCGACGCCGAGTTCGCGCAGGTAGTGCATGGCGTAGTGACAGTGCGGGGTGAGCGTCATCGCGCCGGCCTCGGCGTGCAGGCCGTCGGCGAACGGCTCCCTCAACGTATACGCGCGCCCGCCGGGCCGGTCGGACGCTTCCAGGACCGTCACCTCGCAGTCCCGGGCGGCGAGTTCGTGGGCGACTGCCAGTCCGGCGAGTCCGGCGCCGACGACGATGACGGAGCGCGGGGGCCGCAGCCCCGGTAGCCCGCTGTCGAAGGCACGGCGTACTTCGGTCTGGGTGGCTTCCCGCATGGAGTGCTCCGTTTCCGTGGTTCGGTGACTCGACGGCTCCGCGGCCGGGTTCATCAACGGCTCCATGGCCGAACACCCGTACCCGTGGCGCTCTCCGCTCGTCTACCACCTGCCGCCGAAGCCATGTGCGCGGCCGCCCCGGTGGAGCTGTCGCTGTCCGCCGAGCGGCGCGCTGCACGACGCGCTCGACCACGGCCGCCTGGACGTGAACCGGATACGCGACCTGCTGGTTTCAGTGCCAGTACGACGATCCGGCGGGCGGATCGTGCACGGCCGTCTCCGAAGGGCTCCAGTAACTCTCCGGCCGGGAGAAGGAGATCCTCACAAGAACCGGCCTCGTCACCCCAGGCGCCACTGCCGAAGCCCACCGGGAACCGTAAGCGCCATGGCGTGAGCGCGCTCCATGTCGCTCTACCTCTCGGCGCGGTGCAGCGAGGCCGGCGATCGGCCGATGAACTCCCGTGCTGTACGGGCGAGATGGGCCTGGTCGGCGAAGCCCGCCGTGGCTGCGGCCAGGGCGGCGGTCGAATCCGGCAGGTCGGCGATCGCGGTACGGAGCCGGCCCCACCGGCGCAGGTGGGCGAGCGTGATACCCACGTCCTGGCGGACCAGGGCGCGCAGCCGGGGGGCCGACAGGCCGACCTCGTGGGCGAGGGAGGTGAGAGAGGCGGGGGACGAAGGGTCCCGGCCGGACCACGTGCCGCACAGCTGGACAGCGTGCGCGACTCGCGGATCGAGCCGGGCCGGACGTCCGGCGAGTGCCCGCAGCTCGGTGTATCCGGCGGCCAGGTCCACACAGGTGTCCGGGCCGTCGGCATCAGTGCTGCCGAGCGCGGCGAGCAGGCGGCGGACCGCGCCCGCGTCGAGGCGTATCGGCTCCGGGTGGGAGGGCAGCAGCCAGGAGTCGACGAACAGGGCGACGTAGGGCGAGGTCACCGTACAACTGTGGGCCAGCCGGGGCGGAACGAGCAACCCGGCAGCCGCCACCAACGGCCGCCCCCACCAACCTAGTTGGGCATGGCCGCCGATCGGCAGCACGGCCTTGCACGCGGGCAGCCGGTGTGCGGCGACACGGAACGGGCGGGACTCGGCGAACATCGTCGCCTCGGCGCCGGGGGCGACGACGACGCGGCGATCGTTTTGTTCAAGCGCCCGGGCATGCGGTGAGCGGATCACCGTGCCATGCACGCTATCGCTGCCGTCGCTCTGGCGGTGTTCCTGGTCGTCACGGGGATCATGCACTTCCTGGCCCCCCACTACTTCCGCACGTTGGTGCCTGCCTGGCTTCCCGGGGACCGGCTCCTGGTGGCCGTCAGCGGGGCGGCGGAGATCGTGGTCGGTGCGCTGGTGCTGGTTCCGTACAGCAGGTCGGCAGGTGGCTGGATCGCCGCCGCCCTGATCGCCTGCTACCTGGTGTCCCACGCGGACGCCCTGCGCCGCGCACGGCCGGACCGGCCCCGGCCGCTGGAACGGCCGACCGGCGCGGTGGCCCGGCTGGCGGTGAACGCCCTGTACATCGGCTGGGCGGTCGCCGTGGCGGGATCGGCGGCTTAGATTTCGGACGACGACGGAGCGGGAAGGCCCGGCCCGCCGGTCGGCCACGAGGCGTTCGATCGTGAGGGGCGGCTGCTCGGCTCGTTCGGCACTACCAGCCGAACTTCCGGTTCACCTGGTCGGCGAACTCCTCAAAGGTCAGCACAGCGTCACCGTTCTTGTCCGCGGCGTCGAACAGGGCCGACGAAGCCTCCGCGTCCTGGACACCCCAGAACGGCAGATCCCCTCGGGCTGCCAGTGTGGGCCCCTTCGTCCGGAGCGCAGTGATCACCTCATCCCGGGTCAGCTGCCCGTCGCCGTTGAGGTCGAGAGCGTCAAAGAGTTTGCGAGCCTTCTCACTCATCACAGGATCCCCGTTGGGTCGCGACAGATTCGGCTTCGCATCCTACGCGCGGCCCTTGGGGCAGCCACGATCCGGATCAGGAGCGGACCAGGTCGGCTGCACAGCATGCGATCTCGACCAGGTCGCAGGCCAGAGGGGTGCACATCCGTGTGCCACAAGCAGACCAAGAATCTTCTTGTTTCATACAGCCCGAAGAAACTTGGGTTCTTCTAGAGCCTCGTCCGCCCCCTAGTGGGTGCCTCCCGGACGAGCCCGACCAAACGGTGTCGTCCTTGTCGGTCCGCTCCGCTACCTGAGCGCAAGTAGCGTTCGCGTGCCGAGTTTCAGGCCGTTACTCGCTGGGAGCACAGGAAGCGGCTCCCAGCGCATGCCCGGTCCCGAACACCTCGATTGCTTGCGCCTGCCGATCATTTCCCATCGACTCGTGTGCTGATCACAGGGCGGCGATATGCCGACGGAAGTGACCGGTCGCCTTCACTACGGCGTCGTTGGCCTAACGTTCTCCGATGGTGACCCGCACGCCATCCTGGCCGTAGGGGCGCACGGTCAAACCGGCGTTGCGGCAGTGTTCAGCGAAAGGGGCTGTCTGCTGACCGAGACGAAGCCAGACGAAGTTGGCTTGGCTGTCGGGCAAGGACCAACCCTGGTGTCGTCCGCAGGTACGACTCCGACCGGTGAGGTGGAGCGGGGCGACCCGCCCGACGCTCGCCACACACCGTGAAGATCTAGCTGGCGACGGTTCCTGTAATGACCGGTGGCTGTCGGGTTCGCTCGTTCAGCGGTGCGGCGGCCTCAACGGGGTGCCCTGACCGACGAGTTCCCGCGCGCGGGCGGCGATGTGCAGCGGGGTGATCAGACGGGCTTCGCCGATGGCCCGCAGGAAGCCCTGGGTGGTGCCGAGCATCTCGGCGGCCCGGCCCATCGTGTAGGCGGGGTAATCGTCGTCGTCGAGACGGCCGAAGGAATCGTCTGCTGTCATCTCACCTCTCTGTGGAACGCGCGGAGGGGCCCTGGTGTCGTGCTGACACCAGGGCCCCGAAGGAACTGCCCGCCCACAGTTCCCGCGTGATCAGATCGACAGGGGCTCATCTAGCGTCCGTTGCCGCCGCCAGGCGGTCGGTGACGGTCTCAGCAGGCGACGCCCGCGCCCCGGTTGCAAGAGGTTGTGCTGGCGGAACTCTGCAGAGAGGGCAAGGGCCTGCTGGAGATCGACGATGCCCCGATCCACGGCTCGCACGTCTGGGCGCTCAAGGGTGGGCTCACACCGGAACTTCGCCAGTCGACCGCGCCGGCTCGGCAGCGAACACCACGTCATCGGGCCCACCCAGCGCACGGCCGCCGAGCAGCCGGGCGGCAAAAGTAAGCTGACCGCATGATTGCCAAGTCGCAGGCGAACGGACGGCCCAACGCGACCTCCTTCGCCCGTTGGAACGCTGTCTCCTGGGTCCTGTTGGGCCTGCTGCCCACGGCCCTCGCGGTAGTGGACTCCCCCGGTGCGCAGAAGTACTGGTCGCTGGGGGTGCTGGGCATGCTGGCGCTCTGTCATGGGGCCTTGTTCGCCCTGCGGAGCGGTCCCGCGCTCCGCCCGCTGACGCTGCTCAGCGTCTTCGCCCTCGGACTGGCCGGGACGTCCTATGTACTGGAAGGTGCGGCCGCGCTGTACATCGTGTCGCTGCCGCTCTACTGGATCTACGCGCGGGACGCACGCTCCTCGGTCGTGCTGAGCGGACTCGCCGCGCTGGCCACGGTGTTCGGCGGGACCCTGCCGCAGGGGTGGAGCCCGCAGTTCCTCACCGGGAACAACGTCGTCACCGTCGCGGCTTTCGCGGCGGGGGCCGCTCTCGGGCTGTGGGTGCACCGGTTCGTCGGACAGAGCGACTTGCGTGCCGCCCAGCTCAGCGCGGAGCTGGAGAGCGCTCAGCGGCGACTCGTGGAGGCGTATCAGCGCCAAGGCGCGGTGGAGGAGCGCGAACGGCTCGCTCGCGACATCCATGACACCCTCGCCCAGGGGTTCGCGTCCATCATCGTGCTGGCGGAGGCGGCCCGGTCCTCGGCCGAATCCGATCCCGCCAGGCGTGCCCAGCAGTTGCTCTCCATCGAGCGGACCGCCCGGGAGAACTTCACCGAGGCCCGGATCCTGGTCGGCTCCGCCCCGAGCGGAATTCTCGCCGCGGGCTCGCTCGCCGAGACGCTCGGCCGGACCCTGGACAGATTCACCGAGGACACCGGGCTTGCCGTCAGCGCGGAACTGCCGGACTTCGACTGCGACAGGACGGTGCGGATCGCGTTGCTGCGCTGCACGCAGGAGTCGCTGGCCAACATCCGTAAGCACGCAGCCGCTTCGACGGTCGGCGTCGTCCTGGCGCGGCACCAGGAGATCGTCGAGCTGGAGATCACCGACGACGGGTGTGGTTTCGTGGTCGATGAGTCGCTCGGCTTCGGCCTGGACGGGATGCGCAAGAGGCTGGCGGAGATGGGTGGCGAACTCACGGTCACCAGCTCTGTCGGTGACGGTACGCGCGTCCTCGCCTCGCTCCCGACTCCGGAGGTGTCGGGCACGCCGGAGACAGCGGAGGCGTTGGAGACAGCGGAGACAGCGGGGACACCGGTGACAGCGGTCACGCCTGTGACAGCTGCGACCAGCGCGACGTACCAGGCACCCGGCACACCCGTAATCACGACCGGTCAGGAGTGACGCATGTCCAAGGACGAGGGTCCTATCCGTGTCGTCCTGGCGGACGACCACACCGTGATGCGCGCGGGAGTCGCCGCGCTGCTGGCCGGCTCCCCCGGCATCGCCATCGTCGGTGAGGCGGGCAACGGCAGGGAGGCCGTCGACCTCGTCGCCTCCCTCGTCCCCGACGTCGCACTCGTGGACCTGCGGATGCCCGTACTCGACGGCGTCGAGGCGACCACCGAGATCGTCGC